>NZ_LHVL01000014.1:0-158654 GCF_001269775.1 Pseudomonas sp. Pf153
CCTGAGAAGCTACCTGAGATGACCTACCCGAGCCATATCGATAGCCTCCAAGCGGACTGCTCGGGCATCGTCAATCGTCGTGGTCTAAGAATCTACGTCGGCTATGTACTCAAGCACCAGACCATTGGACTGGAGCAAATAGAGGACGGGGTCTGGGATGTTATCTTCGGTCCAATCATCCTTGGACGGATTGACGTAAGAGACGCCATTGATGGCTACGTGACACTTCGGGTGTTACCGATGTGAGTGCACTTTTTTGTAACCCATGTGGGGGATCCGTATACCCCCTGTGGGAGCGAGCCTGCTCGCGATGGCGATGGATCAGTCAGTGCAGCTGTTGAGTTGACAGATCACTCCGCCAACAACACCGCCGCATCGAAGCCCACACGCAAGTTGCCCCAGTGACGGCCGCTCAAGAAGAACGGAACGTCGATCTCGGTCATGATTTCCCCGGTATCGCGCAGGTAGGTCTGGAGCAGGAAGCGCTGGACGTTGCCCGCCGCGCGCAGGCCGATGGGGTCGTTGAAGATCCGTTTGTTGCGACATACCGGCAAGTCCACGGCGCGGTCGCCGGTGGGTGGTTTCGAGACCCAGCTGTTGTTTACCGGACAGTAACCCTTGGTATCGACGATGAACGAAACCTTGCCGCCCGGCGTGCTGCGGGTGAGGGTGTCGCACGCTTCCTGGCAGACCTGGGCAAAGCGCTCGGTGTAGCGGGTCACGTACTGTTTGGGGTCGGTGCCCGGGATCAACTGGTAATTCTGGTCAAACAAATCGAGCCCTTCATCCAGCAATGCCTGCAACCGGACCTGGAGGGTGTCGCGGCACTCGCTGGCTCGGGTAATGGCCGCGTCGAGCTTGCCATGGCCAAGCACGAACCGACCCAACAGCGCCTGCACCCGTTCGGCGACGCCCGATAGATCACGGGTGGCCGTTGCCGAATGCTGCATGCGCTGATCGATCGACTGGCTGTCGGCGTGGATCTGGGTGACCCGCTCGTTGATACCGGTGTTGGCATCGGCGAACTGCTGGATATGCTCGGCGATGTCGGCCAGCTTGCCGTTGGTGGATTCGAAGTCGCCGATCATGCTTTCGAAATGGCCGGAAGCGCGCTCCACGACTTTCTGGGTTTCCCGGGCGCTGTGGCTGATCTGGGTGGTCTGCTCGTGGGTGGAACTGACTTCCTCGAGCATGGCGTCGATATTGCGGGAAATATCGTCCGTCGCCCGACTGACATTCTGCGCCAGCGTCCGCACCTCGTCGGCCACCACGGCGAAGCCTCGGCCACTTTCGCCGGCCCGGGCCGCTTCGATGGCGGCGTTGAGCGCCAAAAGGTTGGTCTGGGCGGAGATCTGCTGGATCAACCCGACAATGGACTTGATGCTGGAGGAGCGCTGGTTCAAGGCGCTCACCAGTGTGGCGAATTCGCCGAGGCTGCTGGAAATTTCGCTGATGTTGCCGGTCACTTCCAGCAACTCGGCGTAGGAATCGCGTGCCATGCTCAGGTTCTGGGCGGTGGTGCTGGAGATGCCCTGGGTCTGGCGCGAGACTTCCTCTATCCGGCCCACGGCACTGTTGCTCTGGTCCATCACTTCCTTGGCGAAGCGCGCCTGGTGGGTAGCGCTGTCGCTGGAATCGCTGATGTTCTTGAGCGAACGCGCCGATTCAACGGCGATGTGCACGGTTAGTGCCTGGACATTGCTGATGATTTCCCGCTGCTTGGCCAGGAAACGGTTGCACGTGCCTGCCAGTACGCGGATTTCGTCGTGGGTCACCAGGGGCAAGTCCTTGGACAGGTCGCCTTCGCCGTTGGCGATTTCCTCAAGAGCCTTGGTCATGGCGGTGACCGGGCGCACGATGAGATGGCGGAAGTACCAGACCATGAAGCTGATCATGCCCGCTGTCAGTAACGTACCGAACAGCAGCGCGTGGGTCAGGCTGTCGAGTCGCCCCTCGATCTGTCCCAACAAGGCAGCATCCAATTGGGCGTTGCGCAACTGCAGCACGATGTCCGCACGGGCGCTGAGGGCGACCCAATACAGCAACCCGCTGACCACGACCAGTAGAAAAAGGCTCGACAGCTTTTTAGTGAGGGTATCGAAAAAACGCATTTCGATAGACTCGTACAAGTCCTTTAACGTCTGCATGCCGTCGCTCCTGGGCGGAAAAATCTTTTAATGGAATACATTCGACCGAAAGCGTCAAAGCTTTAGGCGGGGATGGGCTATTTGATATCACTTTGCAAAAATCGGCCCGTTTCAAAGGGTTGGGTAGGCGATGGGCTTGATGAAAAGATTTACTGGGAATTATTCTCAAAGTATATTCGCTCTCATTAACGTCCCTCCCATGAGTGCCCTTTCTTGAAGCGTTCCATCCCCCTCGCTAACCGCAGCGCATTCTTCAAGCGTGTGCTGCCCACGCTGTCCTGCTGCCTCATCGCCAGCCCCTTGTGGGCACAGGATTCCCTTGAGCTGCCCACCACGGATATCCAAGGCACTCGCATCACTCAGGACGAGGGTTACACGGCATCGCAAGCCAGCACGGCGAGCAAGAGCGATGTACCGATCAAGGAAGAGGCGCAGTCCATCAATGTCGTCACCCAGCAGACCCTGGATGACTATCAGGTGCGCTCGCTGAACGATGCGATGAAATTCGTCAGCGGTGTCAGCCAGGGCAACACCCTGGGCGGCTCGCGGGATTCGCTGGTCAAGCGCGGTTTTGGCACCAACGACGACGGCTCGATCCTGCGCGATGGCGTGCGCTCGAACCTGGGACACAACTTCAGCGCCACCACCGAACGGGTCGAAGTGCTCAAGGGCCCGGCCTCGATGCTGTACGGCGCGTTGGAGCCCGGCGGCCTGGTCAACGTCATTAGCAAGAAACCGGAATACACACAAAGCACCACGTTAAGCGGCTCGGCCTACAGCGAAGGCGGCGGCACCATGGCCTTGGACACGACCGGGCCATTGGGGGACACCGGCCTGGCCTATCGCTTGATCGCCGAACGTGGGCATGAGGACTACTGGCGCAACTATGGGGTCAACGAGAGCACGCTGGTCGCGCCTTCGCTGGCTTGGACGGGGGAGCGGGCTTCGTTGAATTTGAGTTATGAGTACAACGAATATTCCAATCCGTTTGATCGTGGAACGATATTCATTGATGGGCATCCAGCTGACATTGACTACGACAAGCGCCTCGATGAGCCGTGGGCCAAGAGTGTGGGAATTCGTGAGACGGCCACCGCCCGGTTCGAGTATGAATTAAGTGAAGCGTGGAAAACTCGTGTGACCTACGGGTGGAACAATGACCGGTACAGTCTTTCGATTGCGCAGCCGCGGCTGTCGAACGGAGTTTTCCAGCGTGCCGCCAACGGCGCGCACTATGACGATGAAACCCGCTACGCCAGTTGGGATTTCATGGGTAAGCAGGAACTGTTTGGCCAGCGTCATGACCTGTTGATTGGTGTCGATAATCAGGTGTCCGATCAATTTCGTGGCAAAACCTATCGCGGAGCTTATCAATCAGGCTTCGACCCTGCGGCACCGGTTTACGGTGGTCTAGGGGAGCCAAGCCGGGTAAATGAGCCGCAAAGTAACTTGAGCAACAAGCTGACCTCCAGCTCGATGTACTTAAAGGACAACTGGCATCTGGATGACCGCTGGATCCTGGTCTTTGGAGGGCGTTACCAGCATTACGATCAATACGCCAACCAAGGCATGATCAAACGCGTCAATGTCCGCGACGATAATGGCGATGCCTTTGTTCCGTTCCTGGGGCTGGTCTATAAGGCTACCGAAGAACTGTCGCTGTATGGTAACTACAGTCGCTCGTTCAAACCGAACGATGATGTGGATGATGCCGGTAATACTTTCGATCCAGAGGAAGGCCGTAGCTACGAAATTGGCGCCAAGTACGATCCGCTACCCGGCTTGAACATCAATCTTGCTCTGTTCGATATCGTTAAAAAGAATGTAGTGACCAGTACTCTTGTAGGTGAAAACACCATAGCCGAAGCCGCCGGTAAGGTCGGTTCCCAGGGGCTAGAGCTCGACATCACCGGACGTCTGGCCGACCGTTGGGACTTGATCGGTACTTACGCCTACACCCACACTGAAATCCTCGACGATCCGGACGACGAGGG
This sequence comes from Pseudomonas sp. Pf153, assembly GCF_001269775.1. NCBI lineage: Bacteria > Pseudomonadati > Pseudomonadota > Gammaproteobacteria > Pseudomonadales > Pseudomonadaceae > Pseudomonas > Pseudomonas sp. Pf153. The sequence continues at coordinate 4,142 of NZ_LHVL01000014.1, forward strand.
TCATCGCCTACCCGACGCTCCTAAACACACCGCGAGCCTGTACCTCACTCACCACCTGAACATTCCAGCCGAATTCGGCGCCTGGCACGCCGGTGCCGGTGCGCGTTACGTCGGTGAGCGCGCCGCCAACAACGACAACAGTTTCTGGCTCAGCAGCTACACCGTGGCCGACGCCTTCCTGCGCTGGGAGTCGCCGGTCTTGGGCTACAAGACCTCGCTGCAGTTGAACGTGGATAACCTGTTCGACAAGCAATACTACCCGTCCTCCACCGGCAGCGAGTTGCAGGTCGCGGTAGGGGAGCCGCGTACCGCACGGCTGAGTGCCAGCGTGACGTTCTGATCGCGCTCAATAAAAAATGCCCGGACCTTGGATCCGGGCATTTTTTTCCATCGGTTCAGCCTTGAGCCTGGGCGACCCCAAGACGGCAGATCAGGTTTGACGCCCGGAATCACCCAGGCGCCCGCGCAATGTCAGCGACGCTTGCCGAATACCGTTTTCGGCGATTTGCCGAAGAACCGGGTAAATGCCGCACTGAAATTATTCGGAAACTTGTAGCCGACCTGATAGGCCGCCTGCGCAACCTGGCATCCGCTTTCCAGCAGGGTATAGGCCTTGCGCATGCGCATCTCATGCAGCATGCGATGGGGCGTGGAATTGAAGCGGTGGTGCAGGCCTTCCTTGAGCTTGAATTCATTGAGCCCGACGGCTGCACACAGGTAGGGAATGGTCAACGGCTGGTCCATTTGTTCGAGCATGATGTCCCGCGCCCGGTCGAGTTTTTCGATATCGCTGGCGCTCAATTGCGGATTCTGGATGCAGGGGGTGGGCGGGCTTATCAGTTTCAGTTGTTCGGACAGCAGACTGAGGGTGTGGATGTGCATATCCAGCGCGCCGGTCGCGCCCTGGTTGAGGTAACGCGCCAGGGCGGTGGCGTGGCTGGCACTGGTGGCCGAGGTCTTCTGGAAGGCCAATTGGCGCACATTGCCGTTGCCCAGTAACTGGCGGGTGCGCTGCTCGCCGATGTATCGGTTGAGCATGCTTTCACCGATCAGCAGCCGGAGCTGGGACACCGTCGTCCCGGCTTCGTAGCAACGTTCGCCCAGGCTCAATTGAAACGAGGTGATGGTGGTATAGCCGGCACGGAATGACACCGTCGAACCGTCGGCCCCCTTGTAGCCGGAGTCGCCTTGCATGCCGAACGTGATGACCAGCATGTGACGATTGTGAGGGCTGGCGGTTTCCTCGATCAGGTGACGCGTGGGGCGATAACGCGAACGAACCACCATCAGGTCATTGTCGACCAAATAGCGCTCCGAGTAGCACTCGCCCAGTTCCCCCGGCAGTTGCTGGCGTGTCCAGCCACAGGCATCGCTGCTGATCAGCCGCGAATGCGTTGGCGCCACTCGATACGACTGGGAAATCTTCTGTAGGGCCGCCACTTTTAGGGTCCTCCTTGGTTGACTCTGGCTTGCATATGGATTGATCCGGATTCCATATGAACTACATGATAACTATTCGCATTAATCAATACCATGTTTGTATCTCAACTGCCATCGCCAGAACGAGGCAGTCGCGGATTCATTGATGGGGATTGCGATGGTCAAGTCTGTATTGAAAGCCAGCGCTTACACGTGGAGCGTCGCTTGTTGTCTGGGCGTGGCCATGAAGGTGGCGGCCCAGACCGAATTGGCGCCGATTACCGTGACGGCGAACAAGATCGAACAACCGCAGGAGGCGGTTCCCGCCAGTCTGTCGGTATTGACGGGCGAGGACTTGCGCAAGGGCGCGATCCATGACCTGCAAGACCTGGCGCGAGCCACGCCCGGCTTCACCTTCCAGCCATTTGGCCAGTCGGGCACCAACCTGCCGGTGGTGCGCGGCCTGACCGCCAGCCCGACGGCGTTTTCTTCCTCGATGCTGATGTTGGTCGACGGTGTGCCGACCCTGATGGGGCAGGGGTTCGATCATGACTTGCTGGGCGTGGAACGTATCGAGATCCTGCGGGGACCGCAGTCGACCCTGTATGGCCGTAACGCCGAAGCCGGCGTGCTGAGCATCCACACTCGCCAGCCCGATGCCCGGCCATACGCTCGGGTCGAAGCCGGTGGCGGCAGTCGCGACAGTCGGATCCTGGGCGTTGATGCCAGTACTGCGCTGGTCCCGCAGACGCTGTTCGCCGGGATTTCCGGGCAGTGGCGGGAGCAGGACGGCTACATTGACGACGATTGGCGCGGCGGGCAGGCCGATGATCGCGAACGTCACAGTGCCCGCATGGTGTTGCGCTGGACACCCACGCTGGCCACTGACGTCAACCTGCGCTACAGCCGCCAGGATTATCGCGATGGTGGGTCCCAGTGGGGGCCGGCGGATTCATCCCGTCGCCAGGTGCGCTCCGGTACCTCGAGCTGGAACCATTCCAGCGGTCGCAGCCTGTCCGTGGACGTGCTGCATGAGTTCGACTCCGGCTTGAAGCTGCGTTCGATCACAGCCCGCAACGACTTCTATGACCGGGTGCGTCAAGACACCGATTTCCAGCCTGCCGACCTGTTTCATGTTGGTCGCGATTACCACTTCAACACCATGTCCCAGGAATTTCGCCTGGAAGGCCAATGGCGCCAGAGCCAGTGGCTGCTCGGCGTCTATGCCGATCGCGACGACCATGACCTTTCCTACGAACAGAAACTGCCCGTTGGCCTGTCCCGCACGGACGTGCAATTGGGGGGTAATACCACGGCGCTGTTTGGTCAATGGCTGATGCCCCTGGCCGAACGCTGGACCCTGACTCTCGGTGCCCGTGCCGAACAGGACAAGGTGCACATCGATCCTCAGGGCGGCAGTCGTCAGAGCCAGCAGTGGCAACGTTTCACCTCGAAGGTGTCGTTGCAGTACGAGTGGCAACCGGATGCCTACCTGTACGCCAGCTATGCCGAAGGTTTCCGCGCAGGAGGTTTCAACGCCTTCGCCAGTGCCGCCGATTACCCCGGCTACGACCCGGAAAAGGCCAAGACGTATGAAGTCGGCGCCAAAGGCTGGCTGGACGACCAGCGCCTGCGTTATTCGGCCGCCCTGTATTGGATGGACGTGCGAGACATGCAGGTGCAGCAGTTGGTCCAGCCGGGCCTGGTGTACATCACCAACGCGGCGTCGGCCCGCTCCACGGGGTTGGAGCTGGAAGCCGAATACCAGCTGGCCGACCACTGGACGCTGGTCGGTTCCGTGGGCCTGAACCGGACCCGTTTCGAGCGCTTCAGTGAAGGCAACAGCGATTACCAGGGCAATCGCAATCCTTATGCCCCCGACTTCACCGGTCATCTGAGCCTGCGCTACGACGCCTCCAACGGTTGGTGGGCCCAGGGCGGTGTGGATGGGGTCGGCGAGACCTACCTGGACTCGGCCAACCAGTACAAACGGGGCGGCTACGGCCTGATCAACCTCAATGCCGGTTACGACATTGGCCAGTACGGCATCAGTGCCTATGTAAAGAACGCCGCTGACAAGCGTTACGACGCTGTCGGCTATTTGAACGGCACCGCCCGTGTCTACAGCCCGCCGAGGGAAATCGGCCTGCGTATGAGTTATGAACTGTGAGCTGCGAATGATGAACGGAATCGACCTGGCAACACCCCACCCCCTGCAACCCTACTGGGACCTGACCCTGGCCGGCGTGCGTGCCGATGTCCTGCGCATTGCCCTGGAATGGAAGCTGTTCAACCTGCTGCAAGTGCCCGTGACGGCGCAGACCATTGCCCGACAACTACAACTCGACCCCGTTAACACCGGTTACTGGTTGGAAGCGTTGTGGAGTATGGAGTTGCTGGTGCGTGATCAACAACAACCGCCGCGTTACCACAACGCCGCGGTGGCCCACGACTACTTGCGCGCCGAGGCGCCGGACTATTGCGGCGATGCATGGACGTTCCGTCTGCGCGGGCTTCGCCATTTCGGTGGACAGTTGGGCGATCAGGTACGGGCGGGTCAGCCCAGTGGGCAGGCGCCGAACGTGGCGACCACCATCGAGAACTGGACGGCCGCGGCGCGTCTGCAACTGGCCCAGGAGCAAAGGGCTGTCACGGTGGAGGTGGCGTTGCGCTTGATGGCCCGGATCCCCGAGTTCGCCCATGCCCGCCGATTCCTGGACCTGGGAGGAGGGCCAGGATTGGTGGCGATTGCCCTGGCCCGGGACAACCCGCTGTTGAGCGGCGAGGTGTTCGATTTCCCCCAGACGGTCAGCGTGGCGGCGGAAAATATCAGCAAGGCCGGTCTCCAGCAGCGTCTGGCGGTACGTGGTGGGGATCTGGCGAGCGATTGCATCGGTGAAGGGTATGACCTGATCTGGTGTTCCTCGGTGCTGCATTTTGTCCCTGACCTGGCAGCGAGCCTGGCGAAAATCCACGCCGCATTGCGCCCTGGCGGCGTGTTGGTCAGTGCCCATGCCGAGGTCCCGTCTGATCCCGACCTGGCCCGGCGAGTCATGCCTTATTACCTGTCGATGCAAATGCTCGGGCGTCAGGTTACCCATTCTGGCGGCCTGAGCGAGGCATTGACCCGCGCCGGGTTCGTCGATATCGACCCTTACCCCGAGGTGGCCTTTGCGGTCGCGCCGGTCGCGGTGCAAGTGGCGCGTCGGAGCCGTTCATGAAAGGCGAAGACAGCATCCATATGTGGCGTCTTCAGTGGTTGTTCGGCTGGCTCCACTTCGTCCTCGCGGTCCCCGGCATCTATCTGCTGCTGGGCCTTCCGCTGATCATGCGTGAACACGGCTGGTCCGGCACCGACATCGGGCTGTTCCAGCTGACGGGGTTGCCGGCGGTGTTCAAGTTCCTGTTGGCGTTGCCCGTGCAGCGTTATCGGTCAGTCCAAGGGCACTACCGTCTTTGGGCGCTGGTGCTGTGCCTGCTGCTGACGCTGCTGCTGGTGCTGGTTAGCCAGCAGGCGATCACCGCCAATCGCCTGTTCCTCTTCGGCCTGGCTTTCGCCGCCGGTGTACTGGCGACCTGGGCCGATATCCCGGTCAATGCCCTGGCCATCAAATTGTTGCCACAGGCACAGCGATCACGCGCCGGGGGGATTCGTTCGGCCGCGCTGTTTCTCGCCGCCATCGTGGGCGCCGGCGTCATGTTATTGGTCCAGGCGCGCTGGGGCTGGCAGGCGCCGTTTCTGTTGATGGCCGTCGGGCTGTTGGTGGCGCTGGTCTTCCTCGGGTTACTGCATGAGGGAGAGGTCAACGACGACGGTCTTCAAGCACCCCGGCGGTCATCGGTCGATTGGTCGGGGTTTTTCGGGCAGCCCGGCGCACCTCTCTGGATCGGGTTGTTGCTCAGCGGTTTTCCGTTCCTGGGCGCCGCGTGGCTTTACCTCAAGCCGCTATTGCTGGACCAGGGAATGCCCATGCAAGAGGTGGCCTGGATTGCCGGGGTCGGCGGCGGAGTGGTCGGTGCCCTGGCGAGCGTACTGGGCGCAAGGCTGGTGCAACACCTGGGGCCCGCAAGGGTGACGCCATGGTTCATGATCGGTGCCTTGTCGGCGCTGCTGGTGTTGACGAGCGCTGTCTGGCTCCAGGCCTCGACGCCATGGCTGGTGACGGCGGCTTTTCTATTGGCCACGGCCATGGGCGCGGTGTCGAGCGTGATGTTCGGCTTGATGATGTTTTTCTCCCGACGCCTCCAACAGGCCCACGACTACGGTCTCCAGGCCAGCCTGTTTGTACTCACCCGTCTCCTGGTGCCGATCGGCGCCGGCGCGTTGCTCGATCACAGTGGCCCGGCGGCCATGCTTGCCGGGCTGTGCCTGGCGATGCTCGGCGTGTGTGTCCTGGCGGTGGCTGCGCGAAGTTCGATTGCCCAGGCCACCGCGTATGCCGGTGGTTCGTTGGGCAGACTGACCGAGCCAACGGCAACTGCATCAACTCCCCCTCAAAGCAACAGCTCCCCTCAAATCAGTTCGATCCAATAGGAATGGAGTCCATGAAGGCAACCTTAGGCATCTGTTTGATTACCCAGGCGCAGCCTCTGATCGAGGATGTGGCGTTTGTCGTCGAGTATTTGCAGGCCTGCTTGCAGCCTCCGGCCAATAATCCCGACTGGCCGCTCTCCATCAGGGGCAATGAATCGATGCATCGCGCCTTGGGCGTCAGGCCCCACGGTGAAGCTGTGCTGGAGACTCTGATGGTCCAGGCCCAGCAGTATCTACAGGGCAGCCCATGTGCCGCGGCGGCACTGCCCGATTTGTGGGTGCTGACTTTCGACTCGCCCCAGGCTGCCCGACAAAGCCTGCAACGGCAGCCCCCCGCGTTGTCCAACGAGTTGTTCATACTCGATCTTTGTCAGCAAACCGAGGCCGGGGACGAAGACCCTTTTGACGAATTGATCGCCGCCGCGCCCGGTTCACGTCTATCACCCCATTCGGCGCTGCTGTATTGCGCGTTGCCGGCGCTGCCCGGATGGATGAACCGGGTCGGCGGTAACCGTCATCTGCGAGTGGCAGGGCAGGACCGGGCGGCGCGCCGGGCGGACTTGCTGCGCATCATCCTCGATCACTTGGAACACGCTCACTTCAACCGTTTGCTCGCACGTTCCATCAGCGGTCCGTTGCTGTCGGTGAGTCTGGCGACGGAAATCACCCGCTTCATGTGCAGCCGTTGGCAGCAACGATGGGACTTTCATGCCTACACCGGGTCGATGGTGGCGGGGCTGATCCAGTCGATGCAGCAAAACCTCGCCGGCACCGGCGTGCGTTGCCTGAGCGGTTGCAACGAGCACAGCCTGGCGGTCAGCGCCATGGCCGGTTGGCAACTGTTTGGCCGCGCCTACGTGATTACCGTGACCTCAGGCATGATCGATGAGTTTCGCGGCACCCTGGCCAACCTCAAGCGTCTCGGTGCCCCGGGGCTGATCGTGTGTGCGGATAGCCCGGAGAACGTCTGGTTTGCCTTCCAGGGCACCCATGACCTGGACAATAACGGCTGTCGGGTGATCGAGGCCCGGGGGTTGCGCCAAGTGTTCATCCGAAAGGTCGAAGAGATCGGCCCGCGCTTGGAAGAGGCCTTCGCCATGCTCGCCGAGCGGCCCGAGCCGGTATTCATCCTGGCGACCCAGGGGGTGCTCGAATCCCGGCCCCAGGTGCCGCTGGAGGTACGCCTGCCCGACATCATTCCCACGCCAGCCTGGCGCCCCGACACACGTCAGGCCAAGGCGCTGGACCAGGCGCTGCATCTGATCAATCACGAGCCGGTGCACGTGTTATGGCAATGCGGCAAGCTCAACGCCGAGCAACGTCGGCGGATACATGCCCTGGCCGAACGGGGTGCCATCGGGCTGGCGGACAGCATTACCCAACCCGGCAGTGTCGGTCCTTACTACGAGGGGCGGGCAGTGCCGGAGTACCTTGGGCCGTTGTCCCTCTATGGGTTCAGTCGGCGGGTGTACCAGTTCATGCATTGCGAACACGAGTTGAACGGTGCCCGGGACCACTGCGTGTTCTTTCTCAAAAGCAAGGTCGACCAGGCGGCCACGCCGTTTTCCGAAGGCAAGCTCAAGCGTCAGTTGCGGGTGGTACAGGTCAATCATGAACCACGGCATCTTTCACCGTTCACCGACCTGGCGCTGGATGTACCGCTGGACGAATTCCTCTCCCATATCGAGCGTGGGATGCAGGTCGAGCCGCCGGTGCTCGCGCTGCGGCGCGACAAGCTGCGAGAAATGGCGCAACGCAGTGAAACCGTCGCGGTGGATCACATCGAGACCCTGCCCATGACCGCCAACTACTTTTTCCATCGGCTCGGTCACCTGGTGCGCGAGCTGATCGAGCGCCAGGATTATCGCTACACCGGTGTCTACGATGTCGGCCGTTGCGGTATTTCGGCGGTGCGTAACGTGCCTCGCACCGACCCGGGGTTTTCCGGGTGGTATGGGCGGGCGTTGATGGGGGATGCGCTGATGGCCTTGCCCTATATCGCCATGACCAGCGAGGGCAATGTCCTGGCCTTCGTCGGCGATGGCGCCCGCGCCCTGGTGCCGGATATCGAAGCGCGCCTCGCTGAAGGACTGGCCCACGCGCCGTCGGCGGGCCTGCGCAATGTCACTCTGTTCTACCTGACCAACGGCATGCTGTCGCTGATCCAGACGTATCTCGACAAACGCTATGCCCACAACGGCGCCCAGCAAGTCGCCGTCACCGGCGTCGGGGCAATGAGTGCACCGCTGGAACGGATCGGGGCCATCAGCGTACACCGAGAGCGCCTGGTCTCGTTCGACGAAGCCGCTTTGCGCCAGGCCCTGACGCAACCCGGACGACTGAACATCTTCGACGTATTGCTGGCCCATAACTCGGAGGGCGACGGTTTGAGCCTGGTCTCCGAAACCGCCTGGAACCGTCAATGAACCCTTGCCAAGGACATACTCCCATGAAATTCGGCTTCATCGCCCACCCGACCTCCATTGCCCTGCAGCGCCAGGTGAAAATCATCGACTTGTTGGATCGCACGCTGATTGAACAGGATCGCGGCTATCAAGCGCAGTTGTGGCAGTCACGTAATCTGGTGCCGTTCGCGGACTTCGGGCGCATCGTCAGCGCCAGTGGCGCGGTGTGCGAAGGCATCTTGCATTATCTGCCGCTGACCGCCGAGCAAATGCTCAGCCAGCCACGAACCATTGCCGCCCGGGTACTTGAAGGCGTTCAGAGCCTGCAGCAGGGGGGCGCGCAACTGGTGGGGCTGGGTGGTTTCACCGCGATTGTCGGCAACCGGGGGCTGCAGACACTGGAGCGCAGCGGCGTACCGGTGACCACCGGGAATTCGCTGACCGCCTACGCCGCTTACCAGAATGTGCTGGAGGCCATGGCCCGACTTGAGGTGACACCGGCGGACACTGAAGTGGCGGTGGTCGGCTATCCTGGCTCGATTGCCTTGGTCATCGCCAAACTCCTGGCCCGCGACGGCTGCCGCCTGCGCCTGGTGCACCGGGGCAGCGCCGAGCAGGGCCGTGAAAGCCTGTCCTGGCTGCCGGCACAATTCCATGGACAGGTGCGGCTGACGGCGGATATTGACAGTTGCTACGACTCGGTGCGTTTTTATGTGGCGGCGACGTCCAGCGGTGGGGTGATCGATCCTTACCGGTTGATGCCGGGGGCGGTGGTGGTGGACGCCGCGCTGCCTCGCGATGTCCAGCCGTTTCGCCAAGACCGCCAGGACATCCTGATCATTGACGGTGGCCTGGTGTCGGCCAGCACGCAGGTACGCTTCGGCACCGAAACCCTGGGGCTGACCCCAAAGAAATTCATGAATGGCTGCCTGGCGGAAACCCTGGTGCTGGCATTGGAGGGGCGTGCCGAGGCGTTTTCCATCGGCCGCGAACTGCCCGAGGAGCGAGTACTGGAAATTGGCCGCATCGCCCAATTGCACGGTTTCTCACCGTCGCCCATGGCGTCGTATGGCGAACGCCTGGACGAGCCGGATTTCCAGGCGCTGCGGCGTTTCCATCGGACGGCGAAGCACATCGCGCCCGTCGAACAGCAAACCGACCAGCCGACAGCCCTGCGTGCCGAGGCCTTGCGTTGCTTCGACCAGCACATCAACCCGGTGCTGCGTGAGTTCTACCGGTTCAACCACATCGAGCGGGTGTTCAACCACGGCAGTGGTTGCTGGTTGACGGACCTGGACGGCGGCCGTTACCTGGATTTTGTCGCCGGCTACGGCTGCCTCAATACCGGGCACAATCATCCGCTCATCAATCAGGCGTTACAGGCGTATCTGCAACAGCAATACCCGACGTTCGTCCAGTACGTGTCGGTGCCCTTGCAGACCAGCCTGCTGGCCCAGCGCCTGAGCGAGCTGGCGCCCGGCAACTTGGAACGGGTGTTCTTCAGCAACTCGGGCACCGAGGCGATCGAGGCGGCATTGAAGCTGGCGATGGCGGCCATGCAGTGCCCCCGCATCCTGTATTGCGAGAACGGCTACCACGGCAAGACGCTAGGGGCCTTGTCGGTCACGGGCCGGGACAAACACCGCGATCCCTTCAAGCCTTTGCTGGCACGCTGCGACTCGATCCCCTTCGGCGATCCGACCGCGCTGGAGAATGCCTTGCGCCAGGGCGATGTCGGCGCCTTTATCCTCGAACCGATTCAAGGCGAGGGCGGGGTGATCGTGCCGCCGGAGGGTTATCTGAAGCAGGTTCGCGCGCTCTGCAGTGCCTACGATTGCCTGTTGATCGTCGATGAAATCCAGACCGGCCTGGGCCGCACCGGCAAGTTGTTCGCCTGTGAGTGGGAGGCGGTGGTGCCGGATATCCTGGTGCTGTCCAAATCATTGTCCGGCGGGGCCGTGCCCATTGGCGCGACGCTGTCCAGCGCGGCGTTATGGGATCGAGCCTATGGCAGCATCGACACGTTTGCGTTGCACACTTCGACGTTCGGCGGCGGTAATTTCGCATCGGCTTCGGCGCTGGCAACGCTCGACGTCATCACCGCTCAGGATCTGGCCGGCAATGCCGCCCGGGTGGGTGGGCAACTGAAGCAGGCCCTGCGGGAGGCGGTGAGTCCATACCCGTTCATACGTGAAGTGCGCGGCGTCGGGTTGATGATTGCCATTGAGTTCGAGTACAGCTTCAAAGGCGGCGTCGAGGCTTTCGTGCGTGAGTTCGCCAGTCGTATCCCAGGCAACGCCGCAGGCACCTATCGCATGCTTTCCGGCAAGGCCAAGCGGCATATCGAAGAGGCCATCTGTGAGGTGGAGAAAAACTTCGAGGAGATGTTCGTTTTGCGTTTCGTCAGCAAGTTGTCCCAGGACCACGGTGTATTGACCTTCGTCACGGCCAACAACAACCGGGTCATGCGCATCCAGCCGCCACTGGTACTCAATGACCTTGAAGCACAGCATTTTGTCGACGCTTTCAGGGCCGTATGCGAGGACATGTCGACCTTCCTCGCCTGACGGATCGAGTGCCCTGTGAAAGCCCTCGAAAGAGGGCTTTTGTCTGTGGGTTGGATTTCCAACTGATCCTGACTATCGAAGGGCCGTTATCGCGCATTGGTAACTCCTGAATGCATACGAAAACGGACCTTGTGCATATGAAATTCAAAGCCCTTCGAATTGATTAATCAAAGGGCCTGCCTGAGAATTACTTACATTCAGCAACAGGTATTAAACATGAAACTTCCTCCGCTTGTCGCTCCTGTTTCGAGTCTAAGTAACGAAGAAATAACCCGCTACAGTCGACACTTGTTGATTCCCGATGTGGGCCTGGAAGGGCAGTGCCGTTTAAAGAGCAGCAAAGTATTGGTTATCGGCGCCGGAGGCCTCGGTTCGCCGGCATTGCTTTACCTGGCTGCGGCCGGTATCGGCACCCTGGGGATCATCGACTTCGACCGTGTTGACGAATCCAATCTGCAACGCCAGGTGATCCACCGGGTGGCCACGGTTGGCCAGTTGAAGGTCGACAGCGCCGCCGAAACCATCAACGCGTTGAACCCTTATGTAAACGTCGAGCGCCATGAACAGCGGCTGGAACCGGAAAGCGCCGTGCAGTTGTTCAGCCAGTACGACCTGATCCTCGATGGTACCGACAATTTTGCCACTCGTTACCTGGTCAATGATGCCTGTGTGCTGGCCGACAAACCCTACGTTTGGGGCTCGATCTTCCGTTTCGAAGGCCAGGCCTCGGTGTTCTGGGAAAACGCTCCGGGCGGTGTCGGCCTCAACTACCGCGACCTGTACCCCGAGCCGCCTCCGCCGGAACTGGCGCCCTCGTGTTCCGAAGGCGGGGTGCTGGGCATTTTATGTGCGTCCATCGGTGCAATCATGGCCACTGAAGCGATCAAGCTGATCACCGGCATTGGCGAGAGTTTGCTGGGGCGTCTGATGGTGTACGACGCGCTGGAGATGTCTTACCGGCAGATGCCGCTGCGCCGAGCCCCGGGCCGTCAGCCCATCACGGCCTTGAGCGACTATCAGGCTTTCTGCGGCTTGAACGTGCCCCACGGTGTGCAGGGTTCGGACATACCCTCGATCAGCGCCCGGCAACTGCAGGCGTTGCGCCAAAGCGGCGAGCAAGTGCTGCTGATCGATGTACGTGAACGCGCCGAATGGGACATCGTGCGGATACCCGGCGCCCAACACATGCCCAAGGGGCCGAAGACCGCGGAACTGATCGAAAGCCGTTTCGGCAAGCACGCCAACCTGGTCCTGCACTGCAAGACCGGCGCACGTTCCAGGGCGGTATTGCTTGAACTTCAGGCGCGCGGTTTCAGCAATGTACGCAACCTCGAAGGTGGGGTGTTGGCCTGGGTCCGGGATGTCGAACCATCGTTGCCGGCCTACTGAGCCTGAACGGAGGAGCGAGGATGTTGAGTATTCGTGCCGGCCTGCTGGAAGCCATGCTGGAGCAGGCGCGACGGGATCATCCGTTGGAAACCTGCGGCATTGTCGTTGCTCCGGCAGGCGTGCGTACCGCCGAGCGGTTGGTGCCGATGGACAACGCCGCCCGTTCGCCAACGTTCTTCACGTTCGATCCCAGGCAACAGTTAGCGGTTTGGCGAGCGCTGGACGAACGAGACGAAGAGTGCAGGGTGATCTATCACTCGCATACCGCCAGTGTCGCTTATCCGAGCGCCGAAGACGTGCGTTATGCCGGTGATGCCTCGCTGCATTACGTCATTGTTTCAACTCTGCCGGATATTGATGAATGGGTGCGAAGTTATCGCATCATCAATAACAAAGTGACTGAAGAGCGTATTTGCGTCGTTGACTGAAACTTGTCGGTGGCGCGGTTCAAATAATATTCATGGCCAAAGAGCTTATTAAAGGCTCAGGGAGTTCTGCATGTCGATATTTGTCACAGTGCCCACTTTGTTGCGCACTTTTACCCAAGATCAGAAACGCGTCGAAGTTCAAGGGCAGACTGTTCTTGAAGTGATCGAATACATGGAAAAACAGTATCCGGGCGTCAAGGAGCGACTGATAGGCGACGGTCAGGTGCATCGTTTCGTGAACATCTATGTCAACGATGATGACATCCGTTTTGCCGACAACCTCGGCACCGCGCTCAAGGCCGGTGACAGCCTCACCATTCTCCCTGCGGTTGCCGGAGGCTGAGGGCCGACGTTGACCTGGGGCTGCGCGCGGTACCTCACTAAAGGCCCGCGTGTGGCGGTATGGAAACCTGCTGGTATAGGTCTTATGTCGCGTCTTCTACAAGGTTGCAGCCTGCGCGGCTGTGTCGAATCGGTGCCCGCCGGCTTTGCCGCGCTGGCCGCGTCACTGCGCTACCAGGCGACGGCGCTGGGCCTGGAGCATCGTGAGTTCCAAGGTGACCCAAAGGCCTGCGGGCTGGGTTTTTCCTTTCATCATCCAGACCTTTCGCCCATCGAAGGGAGGGTTCACGGCTGGCCTGACGGCAGCGCCCACGGCATCACGGAACATACCGTGCAGGCGGCCTGCGGGGTGATGTCGGTGCATGGCCGGGCCAGTGGCAAGGCCCAGGGGCTGGGCCTCGATTATGTCTCGACCCTGAGTGCCAGCCTGGCCCTTCAAGGCGCGCTGGCCGCCGCCCTCGGTCAGCTGCGCGGCGGTCGTTTCGAGCACGTCAGCAGCTCCGTGGGCGCCGCCGGGGTGCTGGCCATCGGTCAATACCTGGCCGGTGCCACGGCCGCTGATGAGGCGGAACGGCTGCTTCCCGGGGCGACCTGTTCGAAGAATCGGCCTCCCTTCGTATCCGCCGACGGCGTGGTGTTCGAACTGGAAACCCTTGACGCCGAGCCCTGGCGCCGTTTCTGGGCGGCGGTGGGGGTCGATGCCGAACAGGCCGGGCAGGGCTGGAAGGCATTCCTGTTGCGCTATGCCAAGGCGGTGGCGCCGATGCCGACGGTGTTTCGCCAGGCCCTGGCGCGGCTGTCCATGGACCGCATCCGTGCCTTGTGCGCCTTGAGCGGCATGGCGGTTTGTCCGCTGCGCAGCCTCGCCGAGCGGCGTGCCGACGCAGACCTGCCACGGCAATTGATTCAAGGCCCTTGGGCCTTCGAACGCGGCGCTGCCGATGGTCGGGCATTGCCTGCGCTGACGCCGGGTGAATTGCCGTTGAGCGGCCTGACGGTGATTGAGTCCTGTCGCCGGATCCAGGGGCCATTGGCCGGTCACTTGCTGGCGATGCTGGGCGCCGAGGTGCTGCGTATCGAATTGCCCGGCGGCGATCCGTTACGGGCCATGCCGCCCTGCGCCGACGGCGTATCGGTGCGTTTTGATGCGCTCAATCGCCTCAAGCAGGTGCGCGAACTGGATATCAAATCCGCTGCCGGTCGCGCCGAACTCTACGAACGGGTGCGGCATGCCGACGTGTTTCTGCACAACTGGGCGCCGGGCAAGGCCGCCGAACTGGCGCTGGACCGCGCCGACCTGGCACGGATCAACCCGGGCCTGGTGTATGCCTATGCCGGTGGCTGGGGGCACGACCGTCCGGGCGAACCGTTGCCGGGCACTGATTTTGTGGTTCAGGCGTGGTCCGGCGTCGGCGAGCAGATCGGCCAGGCCTCGGGTACGCCGGGCGGTTCGCTGTTCACGGTGCTGGATGTTCTGGGCGGTGCGGTCGCTGCCCAAGGCGTGACCGCTGCCCTGGTTCACCGCGCCCTCAGCGGCCAATCGGTACGGGTCGACAGTTCCTTGCTCGGTGCGGCCACGTTGCTCTGTGCCCCCGCATTGCAGACCCCACAGGCGAATCACGACAGCCTGCTCAAGGGGGTGTACCCGACCCTGTCCGGTTGGCTGGCGATCGATTGCCAGACCCCGACCCAGCTTGAACAGCTGAGCCTGATCCTGGCTTTGGACCCACGCACCGATCCCCAAGAGCTGGATGCATCGTTGGGCAGAGCCTTATCGGCGCAATCGGCCGAGACCTGGCAACGCATGCTGGATGACGCCGCGATACCGGCCTGTGTGGTCGTACAAGACCTGTCGCAACTGAGCCAAGACAGGCGATTGAAGCCGTGCCTAAACCTGAATGCCTATACCTCGGTCAACGCCCACTGGAGTTTTCGATGAATAACGCAGGCATCATTGATCTGGTCCCCGTTGAGGTTCGCAGTGTCTGGGAACGTGACGGGACCTACCCCAACCGCTCGGTCTATCAATTGTTTCGCGAGCACGCTCAGCGCGAGCCGGAAAAAGCCGCCGTGCTCTCGCCCGAAGGCTCCCTGAGTTATGGCCAGCTGCATGATTATGCCTTGCGTATGGCCGCCGGTTTGCGGGCAGCCGGGATCATGCCCGGTGATGTGGTGGCCTACCAGCTCACCAATAGCTGGCGTTGCTGTGCCATCGACCTCGCCGCCGCCGCGCTGGGCGCGGTGGTTGCACCGTTTCCGCCGGGGCGCGGCAGCCTGGACATCCAGGCACTGGTCCGACGCTGCGACGCGCGCGCGGTCATCGTTCCGGCCGAGTACGCCGGGATCGATCTCTGCCAGGTCGTCGAAGCACTGCGTCCGACCCTGTTGTCATTGCGGATATTGATCGTCGAAGGGGCCACCCGGGACGGCTGGCTGAGCCTGCAGGACCTGCTCGAGACCGAGCCGCTCGATGAAGGGCAACTGCCCCGGGTTTGCCCCAATTCACCGGTGCGCCTGCTGGTGTCGTCCGGCACCGAGTCGGAGCCCAAGCTGGTGGCCTATTCGCACAATGCCCTGGTAGGCGGGCGCGGCCGCTTCCTGCAACGCATTCATCCCGAGGGCGCCAGCTTTCGTGGGTTGTATCTGGTGCCGCTGGGCTCTTCGTTCGGTTCCACCGCCACGTTTGGTAGCCTGTCGTGGCTCGGCGGATCGATTGCCGTCCTGCCGCAGTTCGATGTCGCGGCGGCCATCGAGGCCATTGAACGGCTGCGCCCGACCCATATCCTCGGGGTGCCGACGATGCTTCAGCGCATCGCCGCCGATGCCCGTCTGGCCGACGTCGACAAATCCAGCCTGCTGGGGTTGATCTGCGGTGGTTCGCTGATCGACGAAGTCACCGTGCGCCGCTGTGTCGATGCCTTTGGCTGTGGCTTCATCAGCCTTTACGGTTCGGCGGACGGGGTCAATTGCCACAACACCCTGGACGATGCATTGGAGGTGGTCTTCTACAGTGTCGGCCGGCCGAACCCGGCGGTATGCGCAATCAAGATCTTCGACGAGCAAGACCAGGAAGTGCCTCAGGGCAGCGTCGGCGAAATCCGCGCGCGCGGCCCCCTGAGCCCGATGCAATACGTCAACGCCCCGGAACTCGACGCGCAGTATCGAGACGCTGAAGGCTGGGTCAAAACCGGCGACCTTGGTTACATCGACGCCGACGGCTACCTGATTCTGGCCGGGCGCAAAAAGGACATCATTATCCGTGGCGGCGCCAACATCAGCCCGGTGCAGATCGAAACCCTGGCCACCGGTCATCCCGATGTGGTCAGTGTCGCCTGCGTGGCCGTGCCGGACCAGGACCTGGGGCAACGGGTGTGCATCTGCGTGACCCTGCGCGAGGGAGCCCCGCGCTTCACCCTGAATGAGTTGACCGACTACCTGCGCGAGCAAGGATTGGAAGTCAATAAATTGCCCGAGTACCTGCGTTTCTATAAACAGCTACCGCTGACCCCGGCCGGCAAAATCGACAAGAAGTCTCTGGCCGCCGAAGTGGCGTTCCTGGAGAGCGGGGCGGGCATCGCATGTTGAGCACAATGAGGACTGACCGCCCTTTGGACGCGGCTGAGCTGGCGCGCCAGGTCCGGCGCTTTGTCGACCAACGCATCATCCCCCTGGAGACCGAGCTGGCGGCTGACCCCGTACAAGCCGCCGAGCGCATCGCTGCGTTGAGTGCCCAGGCCCGGGCCGCCGGATTGTGGGGCACCTTTTACCCCCAGGCCCTGGGCGGTCGGATTGCCAGCTTGCGGGCCTATCTGTCGGTGGCCGAGCAGGAGGGGCGGTCGGAGTATGCGCCAGCGATCTTCGGCGACGACGCCACGCTGGATCTGCACATGTTGAGCCGGCATGCCGGCGAGGAGATCCGCCAGCGCTTTCTCGCTCCGCTGGCAGCGGGTGCGATCGTTTCCAGTTATGGCATGTCCGAGCCGGACAGCATCGGCTCGATCCCGGCGACCCTGCGCAGCCATGCCGAACTCGTCGACGGTCACTGGCGATTGAGCGGGCGCAAGTGGTTCATTTGCCGCGCCGAGCGGGCGGCATTGGTCACGGTGATTGCCCGTACCGCGCCAGGTCCCTTGGAGCGTGGGTTATCGATGCTGCTGGTGCCCAGCGACTTGCCCGGCTTTCGCGTCGAGCGACCTTTATCGGTTCTCGGGCGTTTTTCCGGGCAAGGCGAGCTGTCGTTCGATCAGGTCCAGGTCCCGGCCAGTCATGTCCTGGGCGAGGTGGGGCAGGGCCTGGCATTGATGCAGGAGCGCCTGGCGTTGGGGCGCGTCCTGCGCTCGGTGCATTGGCTGGGTCTGGCCCAACGCTGTTTTGATCTGATGTGTGCACGTATTCACTCTGCCCGAGGCGTGCAGGCACGGCTGGCGGACAAGCAACTGGTGCGTCAACGGGTGTTCCGGGTTTACCAGGGCATAGCCGCCGCTCGCGCATTGCTGCACGACGCCGCCGAAAAATATGACGCCGGCGTTGCCAACAGCATCGAGGTGAATATCGCCAAGGTCGCCGCGTCCCAGGCCTTGAGCGAGGCGGCTGATTCGGCGATCCAGATCATGGGCGCCGAAGGCTTGAGCGATCTGTCGCCGCTGTCGGGCATCTATCGACTGGCACGCACCACCCATATCCTGGATGGCACCGACGATGCACTGGTGAGTGCCGTGGGCAGGCAATTGCTCGACAGCCACGGCGAAGCAGGGCTGGACTTCGATTGGCCATCCGTGATGACGGAGGCGGAGCGATGATCGGGCACATTTCTTCTCGAGGCGTATGGCTGCGGTTGGTGCTCACCGCGGCCATGGCACTGCCCATGCTGATTTTCTATGCGGTCGGCACCCTCGGCCCGTTGATGCTCGCCGACCTTGGTGTGCCGACCCATTGGCTGGGCTGGCTGATCACCAGCGCATTCGGTTTCGCTGCCTTGTTATCGCTATGGGCCGGGCCGCTGGTCAATCGTCTCGGAACCCAGCGTTCCCTGGCTTTGCTGTTCTGGAGCACGGTGGCGGCGTACGGGTTGCTGGCGAGCTTGCCGGGGTTCATCGGGGTTGTGCTGGCACTGGCGGTGTGCGGCATTGCTCAGGCGCTGGCCAATCCGGCGACCAATCTGTTGATCGCCGAGCGCGTCGAACCTCGGCAAAAGGCGGCGGTGGTCGGCCTGAAACAGTCCGGCGTACAGGTTTCGGCGTTGTTCGCCGGATTATTGTTGCCCAGTCTGGCACTGAGCCTGGGTTGGCGCGGGGCCTTGGCCACGCTGCTATTGCCGGCGCTGCTGCTGGCCTTGTTGGGGCCGCGCGTGGCGGCTCGCGAGGGGGCGGGCAAACCTCTGGGGTATGCCTTGAATCGACCCAATGCATGCCTGGCACTGTTGATGAGCGTGCAACTGTGCGTAGGCATCGTCTTGTCGTCGTTCGTGACGTTCCTGGGGGTCTTTTCCGCCCAGCAAGGCATGACCGGGCCATGGATCGGTGCGTTGATTGCCGGTTTCGGCGTGATGGGCATCGCCGCGCGGATCCTGCTCACCCCGTTGGGGGCTCGGATGGCCGATGAGTCCTGGTTGTTGCTGGTTCTGCTGCTGCTGTCCGGCGTGGCGTTGTGGCTGACCTCGCTGGCTTTGCCCGTGCGTCACTGGCCGCTGTGGGCGGGCGCCTTGGGCATGGGCCTGACCGCCGTGGCGACCAACGCCATCGCCATGAGCATGGTGTTGCGCGATCCAGGGTTTGGCAGCCCGGCGTCGGCGGCCGGACTGTTGTCGGCGGGTTTTTTCGGCGGGTTTGCCGTGGGGCCGCCGTTGTTCGGTCTGTTCCTGCGCGGGCCTTGGGGTTTTGCCGATGCGTGGCTGTTGCTGATTGGCGTACTGGTGCTGGGCGGTCTGTCGAGCCTGCTGTTGATTCGCTTGCGTCAACGGCACAAGACACCTGCCATTACCGGACTGAGGGCCATCAAATGAGCGTTTTCCTGGTATGGCAAGCGCCATTGCGGCTCGACGAGGCCTATCGCGCCATTGCGGCGATGATCAAACGCATGGATCAGATCCAGGCTTCGTGTGGCGACGGGTTCCCGTTGTATTGCGCCGGACCTGACAGCCATTGGAAAGTCTCGGCGGGCGGCTCCTGGCTGGGCGGATTCTGGTCCGGGCTGTGGTGGCTGCGCGCCTATCGCAGCGCGCATTTGGAGGATCGTCGGCAGGCCCGGCAGATTACCGAACGACTGCGAGACAAGCTCGCCACAGCCACGCACCACCGCAGCCTGATCTTTCATTACGGCGCAGGGCTGGGCCGTTGCCTGCTGGATGACGCCTTGGCTGATGAGTTGGCGCAACAGGCCGTGCAGCAGTTGGTTCGGGCCTTCGACCCCTTGCTGGGCTGCATCGCGCTGGGCCGTGACATGGGCGGCGGCGAGCGGGGTGACCAGTGCTTGAGCATCGACCCGCTGGCGGCCACGCTGCAGCTGTTCGCGCACCGGGCCGACCCTCGGCTGTTGAGTCTCGGACGGCAGCAATTGCAGGCTTCTTTTCGTGCCTGTGCCGGTCGCGACGGGGCCTGGAGCAGCCAGGCTTGCCATGAAAGCGGAGACTGGCGTGCCGACGACAGGCCGGGCAACTGGTCCCGGGGCCAGGCCTGGGCGATGCTTGGCCTGGGTGTCGGCGCCAGGTTGTACGGCGCGCCTTACACTCAGGACGCTGTGCAGGCATGCCAGTATTGGCAGCGTAGTCGTGGCCTGGAGGTACCGCTCAATCGCTTGTCCGAGCCCCAGGGGCCGGACGATCCCTGCGCGGCGGCAATGGCTGCGCTGGCCTTGCAAGGATTGGCCTCACGGATACCTGATGGCGATGTGTTGCGACAGCACGCCGCTGCGCAACTGGCGGCGATTATTCGCAGTGACGATTTTCAAGAGGGGCGGTTTCTCGGCCATTGCTACCGAATCGGCGCCGCCGGGGAGCAGAAGGTCGAGTCGGCCTGCGGCAGTTTTTTCCTCCTGGCGGCCTTGCTGGCCTGGACCGGTGAGCTTGATCCAGGCGTTATTTAGAAGGTCGCTTCCCGCCGACACCCAGCTCCGGCATCGAGCAGTGAGTATAAATTTCCCCCTTTCAGGGCACTGAATCCCTGTCCCCTGCCTTTTTGCACCTATTCGACCCGTTCCAGGAGTCGCTGGGGAAAGCTGCAATAAGCGTTTCAGCTTTCCCACGGTGTTTTGTCGTATAAATAAAAACAAATTTCGCTTTTAAACAACTTCGTAACGGTTTTTCCAGCGCAATCTTGATCCATCGCGCTTAGGCACAGCCTTTGCTACGACTCGACAGCGACACCCATCCAACCGCTTGATCCAGTACAGGAGCGACCACGCAGATTCTATCAGGGGGCGCACGTCATCCAGACGCAAAGGCCAGAACAGAGACCGACATCCATCGAGGTGTTCAGCAAACAGAGCTCATCAAAACAAGGCAAGGCCGGACTATTGGAATGACGAAGTGATAAGAAATGCCGTGTAGAACGCGGCTGGGAGTTGGCTATGCCCCGAGCTTTTTTCAATGAAATGTACGATGCCCAGGGTGACTGCCGCCCGCATTACCAAGCCTTCGCACGCTGGCTGGCGGACACACCGGTCGAGTTGCTCGACCAACGCCGTCGCGAAGCCGACCTGCTGTTCCATCGGGCCGGTATCACTTTCACCCTGTACGGGGATGAACAGGGCACCGAGCGGTTGATTCCGTTCGACATCATCCCGCGCAGCATCAAGGCCAGTGAATGGCAATCAGTCGAGCGAGGCTGCATCCAACGGGTCCAGGCCCTGAATATGTTCCTCGATGACATCTATCACGGGCAGCACATCCTCAAGGAAGGGATCATCCCCCCCGAGCAGGTGCTGGCCAACGAGGGTTACCAGATCGCGATGCAGGGCCTTGACCTGCACCGGGGTATCTACGCCCATATCGCCGGGGTCGACCTGGTGCGCGATGGCGATGGCAGCTACTACGTGTTGGAGGACAACCTGCGCACCCCCAGCGGCGTGAGCTACATGCTCGAAGACCGCAAGATGATGATGCGCCTGTTCCCCGAGTTGTTCGCGGCCCAGCGTGTGGCCCCCATCGACCATTATCCGAACCTGCTGCTCGACACCCTGAAAAGCTCGAGCCCCCTGGAAAACCCCACGGCGGTGGTCCTGACCCCGGGCCGTTTCAATAGCGCCTATTTCGAACATGCGTTCCTGGCCCGTGAGATGGGCGTGGAGCTGGTGGAGGGCGCCGACCTGTTCGTGCGCGACGACCATGTCTACATGCGTACCACGGCCGGTCCCCAGCAGGTGGACGTGATCTATCGTCGCCTCGACGATGCCTTCCTCGATCCGCTGTCCTTCAACCCCGATTCCATGTTGGGCGTGCCGGGATTGGTTGCCGTGTATCGCGCCGGCAACGTGGTGCTGGCGAATGCGATTGGCACCGGCGTGGCCGACGACAAGTCGATCTACCCTTATGTCGACGAGATGATCCGCTTCTACCTCAGCGAAGAACCCATCCTGAAGAACGTGCCGACCTGGCAATGTCGCAAGCCCCAGGACCTGTCCCATGTGCTGGCCAACCTGCCGGACCTGGTGGTCAAGGAAACCCAGGGCTCCGGCGGCTACGGCATGCTGGTGGGGCCGGCGGCTACCGCTGCGCAGATCGAGGATTTTCGCGCACGCCTCAAGGCCCGCCCGCAAGACTACATCGCCCAACCGACCCTGAGCCTGTCCACGTGTCCGACCTTCGTCGAGAACGGCATCGCCCCGCGTCACATCGACTTGCGTCCATTCGTGCTGTCCGGCAAGGAAACCCGACTGGTGCCCGGCGGGCTCACCCGCGTGGCCCTGCGTGAAGGCTCGTTGGTGGTGAACTCGTCCCAGGGCGGCGGCACCAAGGACACCTGGGTAGTGGAGGACTAAGACATGCTTTCAAGAACCGCCTCGGACCTCTACTGGATGTCCCGTTATCTGGAGCGCGCCGAGAACCTGGCGCGCATGCTCGAAGTCAGTTACTCGCTGTCGCTGATGCCCCAGGCCGGGCGCAGCGACGGCCATGCCGAGCTGGCGATGTCACTGCTGGCGGCCGGCACGCTGGACGACTACAACGCCCGTTATGGCGCGCTCAACAGCGAACATATGCTGCATTTCTTCGCCCTGGACGACACCAACCCCGGCAGCATCTACAGCTGCCTGCGAGCGGCACGCACCAATGCTCATGCCGTGCGCGGACGCATCACCGCCGACATGTGGGAGAACATCAACGCCACCTGGCTGGAGATGCGTAATATCGCCAGCAATGGCCTGGGCCGCTATGGCATCAGCCATTTCTGCGAATGGGTCAAGGAGCGCTCGCACCTGTTCCGTGGCGCGACATCGGGCACCATCATGCGCAACGATGCCTACTGTTTCATTCGCCTGGGCACCTTTATCGAGCGTGCGGACAACACCCTGCGCCTGTTGGATGCACGCTACGAAATGTTCGGCGAAGAGTCGGAGGAGGTCAGCGACAAATCGGCCCGCGGTTATTACCAGTGGAGCGCATTACTGCGGGCGCTGTCGTCGTTCGAGGCGTTCAACGAGATCTATCGGAACGCGCCGAATGCCGAGCAGGTCTCGGAGATGTTGCTGCTGCGCGCCGACGTCCCGCGCTCGTTGCTCGCCTGCATCGAGGAACTCGATAACATCCTCGCCAGCCTGCCCGGTAATAACGGCCGACCGGCCCAGCGCCTGGCCGCCGAGCTGCACGCACGCCTGCGTTATTCCGGGATTGACGAGATCCTCGCATCGGGCCTGCATCAATGGCTGACCGATCTCATTGGCCAGATCCGTCACTTGGGCCAGACCGTTCACGAGTCTTATCTGGAGGTCGTATGAAACTGTCCATACGCCACGACACCACTTACCGTTACACCGATGACGTGTGCACCAGCATCCAGTTCCTGCGCCTGACGCCCAAGGACAGTCCGCGCCAGCGTGTGCTGCAATGGCATCTGGAACTGCCGCGCCTGGTGCGCAGCCAGCTCGATCCCTACGGCAACATCCTGCATGTGATGACCATGGACGAGCCCCACGGCGCGCTGGTGCTCACCGCATACGGCGAGGTGCAAATCAATCAAACGGTAGAGATGGAGCCGGACCATCAGTCGCCGCTGCCGTTTCTGCGCACCAGCCGCCTCACCCAGGCGGACGATGCCCTCAGCGCCTTTGCCCAGGAGCAATGCGCAGGGCGACGTGATCGTGTGGCGCTGACGGACTTGATGGAGGGCCTGGTTGCACGCATGCCCTACAGTCCCGGTACCACTGCGGTCAGCAGCACGGCCGCCGAGGCGTTTGCCGGCGGTTCGGGCGTTTGCCAGGACCACACCCATGCGTTCCTGGCCTGCGCCCGCAGCCTGGGCATTCCGGCGCGCTATGTTTCCGGTTATCTGTGTACCGAGGATGAAAGCCACCTGGCGAGTCATGCCTGGGCCGAAGCCTGGCTGGACGATGGCTGGTACAGCTTTGACGTGACCAACCGCCTGATCCGTCCCGACCGGCACTTGAAACTGGCGGTCGGCCTGGACTATCTCGATGCCTGCCCGGTGCGGGGCATGCGTCGGGGTGGCGGGGCGGAGCAGATGCAGGCGCGGGTGCAGGTGAACTCCATGGTCCAGGTCCAACATTAACGGTCGCGGGCTGCCGGCTAGCCGGCGCTGCGCAGGTGCTCCATGGCCCAGACGGCGGCCTCGACCCGCGAGCGCAGGCCAAGCTTGTGCAGCAGGTTCTTGACGTGGACCTTGACCGTGCCTTCGGTAATGCCCAGTTTGTGCCCGATCACCTTGTTGCTGAAGCCACTGGCAATGGCCCTGAGTACCTGGCGTTCGCGCTCGGTCAGTTCCACGTCCGCCTGGCGCGGCGGGGAGCGCAGGGCCTGGGCCATGACGCGGGTCAGGCCGGGGCTGATCACAAGGGCGCCGTGGAGGGCGTCGCGGATGTACTGGATCAGCAATTCAGGCTCCATGTCCTTGAGCAGGTATCCGTTGGCGTCCAGGCGCAGGGCGTCGCGGATGTCGTCCTCGGCATCGGACACAGTGAACAGCAACACCTTGCCGGTGTAGTTCATCGCGCGTAACCGACGCAGCGTTTCGATGCCGTTCAATTGCGGCATGTTGTTGTCCAGTAGCACCAGGTCGGGCTTGAGCGGTTCGACCAGCGTCAGCGCTTCTTCACCGTGGCTGGCTTCGCCGACGATCTGCAGATCGTCTTCAAGCTCGAGCATCTGGCGGATCCCGCGACGCATCATCGGGTGATCGTCGACCAATAGCAGGGTGTGGCGCAGGGGGGCGTTCATGTTGCGATGCCTTCGGAGTGTTGGCCCAGGAATTCCGGTTGGAAATGCACCTGGATACGGGTGCCCTGGGGTGTTCGGGAGAGAATCTGCAGTTGGCCGCGCAGGCTGCGGGCCCGTTCGTTCATGATGTTCAGGCCGTGATGCTCGCGCTGGTCGACCTCGCCGCTGAAGCCCCGGCCATCATCTTCGATCGACAGCCGCACCGTCTCGCCTTCCTGGCGCAATTCCAGCCAGGTGTTCTCGGCATGGGCATGGCGCAGGCAGTTGGACAACGCTTCGCGGGTGATTTGCAGGATATGGATCTGTTCGCTGGCCGACAGCTCGAACGCCAGCGTGTCGATGAACAGATGCACCTGAAAATCCCCACGGTTGGAGAACTCTTCGGCGGTGTCCTTGAGCTCCTGGACCAGACCGTCGTCGTGGATCTGCAAACGGAAGGTTGTCAGCAATTCGCGCAACTGCCGGTAGGCGTTGTTGAGCCCTTCGCGCAACTCGCCGGTCACTGTCTCCAGGGTTTGCACCGGTTCGCCGCGACGCATCAGGGTCTGCATGCGGCTGACTTGCAGCTTCATGTACGACAGGGCCTGGGCCAGCGAGTCGTGCAACTCCCGGGCAATGATCGTGCGCTCGTCGAGCAACAACAGGCGATGGTCCTGTTCACGCTGGCGTTTGAGCGACAGCGATGTGCCGATCAGGTTGGCCAGGGCCTGGATCAACTCGGTTTCCCAGGGTTGCGGCAGGTGGCCGTCGACAAAATGCGCCTTGAGTTCGCCAAGCTCGTTGCCCTGGTTGCTGATGCTGAACGTTTGTGGCCGGGCAGAGTGGTGTTTCTCGCACGTGGCGCAGTCGCTGCTGGCGCACACCTGGCGACTGTTGGCGCCATGCAAGGCCAGCAGTTGTCGTGCCGGTGCCTGGAGTTGCCCTTGCAGGCACAGCGACAGGCGCAGGCCGGGCAGTCGTTGCTGGAAGCGTCGGATCAATTCATCCAACCCCTCGGCATTGGCCTGGCGCGTCGCCAGGCTGCGGCTGCTTTGGTAGAGCAGCTCCAGGGCGGCATTGGCCTGTTGCAGGTTCAAGGTCTTTTGCCGAACTTGGTCTTCCAGGGTGCGGTGGGATTGCTCGATGGTTTCGGCCATGGTGTTGAAGCTGGTCGCTAACTGGCCGAGTTCATCCTCGGACTGATGATTGACCCGCACCTGGAACTCGCTCCGACGAAAGCGCTGGGTCGCGTCCACCAGCTCCTGCAACGGTGTGACTACGCTGTACTGCAATTCATACAGGCCGATCAGCAGGATGATCATGGTGCTGAACAGCGCCATGCCCTGGATCGTCTGTTGCCAGCCCTGTTTGTGCTCGCTCTGGCGCTGCAACAACGTGACGAACTGATCCAGTTGTGCGACGAAAGCGTCCGCGCTGGTCTGGAAGAAAGCCGAATCGCCGCGCTCGACGGCGGGCCGCAGCGCTCCATTCCAGCGTTGCAGGAGATCGCGATAGCTCTGATGCAACGCGGTAGTCGGACCGTCTTCCAGCACGGCGCGAAGGGAAGGGCTATTGAGGCGTTGCTGCAGGCTCTCGACGATGGCCGGGATGGCGGCGGTATCGCCCGCCGCCAGTTTCCAGCTCAGGTGGTAGGTTTCCATGCGTACCGAGCCGGCCGTGTTGATCGCCGCCGCGTCGCCCTGGCTGAACCAGGCGATCAGCCCGGCACTCAGGGAACTGGCCAGGGCCAGAATGGCGATCAGGATCACCGCCACCCCCGCGCGCGCGGGCAGGGAGCTGCGCAGCCAGCTCATCATCGCGGCTGACCCGGCAGGAAAATGTGCAACCCGGACATGGTAGGGCGCCTGGACTGGGGGTATGGCAGCCGATCCTGGCGCACTACCTCTAAAGAGTTCTCGGCCGTTCCGTTTCTGTAAAAGCTTCGGCCAAATTGCCCAGGATATTGATAAACAAAGGGTTTTATCTGAATCCCGATCTACCACCTTGGAGGTAGACGGGCCAAGCATAGGCCAGTACCCCCAAGTGGCTCTTTGACTCACGTCAAGTTTTTGCGGGGTAGGCATCACTAGTCTGCGCTCATCGAACTGACTGGGGTGCAGCGTAATGCGAGCGCAAGTGCAACAAGGGCTGGTACTGGGGATGAGTACCCTGGCCTTCACCGTGTGCTTCATGGTCTGGATGATGTTTGCCGTGCTGGGCGTTCCGATCAAGGAGATGCTCGCCCTCAACGAAACCCAATTCGGCCTGCTGGCCGCCACGCCCGTATTGACCGGTTCGCTGGTGCGTTTGCCCCTGGGGCTTCTGACCGACCGTTTCGGCGGGCGGATCGTGTTCTTCCTGCTGATGCTCTCCTGCGTCCTGCCGCTCTACCTGATCACGTTGGCGACCGCGTTCTGGCAGTTCCTGGTGCTGGGCCTGTTCGTCGGGTTGGCCGGTGGTTCCTTCTCGGTCGGCATCGCCTACGTCGCCAAGTGGTTCGACAAACAGAACCAGGGCTTTGCCATGGGCGTCTTCGGTGCCGGCAACGCCGGTTCCGCGGTGACCAAGTTCCTGGCCCCGGCCTTGATTGCCCTCGGCTCCTGGCACCTGGTGCCGAAGGTGTTCAGCGCCATTCTGTTCATCACCGCGCTGTTGTTCTGGTTCCTCACCGCCGAGAAGGAAGAACACCGCAGCAGCGGTGGCGCCGGTCTGCTTGAACAGCTCAGGGCCTTGAAAGAGCCAGCCGTGTGGCGCTACTGCCAGTACTACTCGATCGTGTTCGGTGGCTACGTGGCCCTGGCGCTGTGGATGACCAAGTACTACGTGCAGGAGTACGGCTTCAGCCTGCAAAGCGCGGCGCTGCTGGCGGCATGTTTCTCCCTGCCCGGCGGTGTGCTGCGGGCGGTCGGTGGCTGGATGTCGGATCGCTGGGGCGCCCAGAGTGTGACCTGGTGGGTGCTGTGGGTGAGTTGGATCTGCCTGTTCCTGCTGTCCTACCCCCAGACCCAACTGCAAGTGCAGACCGTCAACGGCATCATCGATTTCCATATCGGCCTCAACGCCACGCTGTTCACCGTGCTGTTGTTCGTGATGGGCATCGCCTTCGCGTTCGGCAAGGCCTCGGTCTTCAAGTACATCGCCAACGACTATCCGAAAAACATGGGCGCGGTGTCCGGCATCGTCGGCCTGGCCGGCGGCCTGGGCGGTTTCGTGCTGCCGATCATGTTCGGCGCCCTGGTGGACCTCACCGGCGTGCGCTCGTCCTGCTTCATGTTGTTGTACGGCGTGGTCTGGGTCTCCTTGACCTGGATGTATTTCAGCGAAATGCGCAAGCGCCCGCTGCTGGGCAAGCAACCGCCTGCCAGCCAATCCCCGTTTTCCAGCATTGCCCAAGGAGAAGAACATGTCCGTTCTGCAAACGCCTGACAAAGGCCCGGTCATTCATGACTGGCGCCCGGAAGACCCGGCCTTCTGGGGCCGCAGTGGCAAACAGACCGCGCGGCGCAACCTGTGGATCTCGATCCCGGCGCTGCTGTTGGCCTTCGCCGTGTGGATGGTCTGGAGCACGGTGATTGTGCGCCTGAACGCCATCGGTTTCAGTTTCAGCACCGACCAGTTGTTCTGGCTGGCGGCGCTGCCGGGGCTGTCCGGGGCCACCTTGCGAATCTTTTACTCATTCATGGTGCCGATCTTCGGCGGCCGGCGCTGGACGGCCCTGAGCACCGCCTCGCTGCTGATGCCAGCATTGTGGATGGGCTTCGCGGTACAGGATCCGGCCACGCCCTATAGCGTGTTCGTGCTGATCGCACTGCTGTGCGGTTTCGGTGGCGGCAACTTCGCCTCGAGCATGTCCAACATCAGCTTCTTTTACCCTAAATCCCAACAGGGCACCGCCTTGGGCCTGAATGCCGGCCTGGGCAACCTGGGTGTGTCGGTGATGCAGTTCTGCGTGCCGCTGGTGATCTCCTTCGGTGTGTTCGGCTTTATGGGCGGCCATCCGCAAGTACTGGCCGATGGTAGCTCGTTGTGGCTGCAGAACGCCGGTTTCATCTGGGTGCCGTTCATCCTGGCCGTGACCCTGATTGCCTGGTTCGGCATGAACGACCTGTCCAGCGCTCGCGCTTCGTTCAGCGAGCAGGCGGTGATCTTCAAGCGCAAGCACAACTGGTTGATGTGCTGGCTGTATCTGGCGACCTTCGGCTCGTTCATCGGTTTTTCCGCCGCGTTTCCCCTGCTGATCAAGACCTCGTTTCCCGAAGTCATCGCCCTGAAATTCGCCTTCCTCGGCCCGCTGGTGGGCGCGCTGGTCCGGCCCTTGGGTGGCTGGCTGGCGGACAAGCTTGGTGGCGCCAAGGTCACCCTGTGGAACTTCGTGCTGATGATCGTCATGGTGTTCGGTGTCATGCACTTCCTGCCACAAGGCGGGCAGGGCGGCAGCTTCTACGGCTTCCTGGGCATGTTCATGCTGCTGTTCATCACCACCGGCGTGGGCAACGGTTCCACCTTTCGCATGATCCCGGTGATTTTCCGCACCCTCCATGAGAAAGCCGCCCTGGGCAAGAAGCCCGAGCAGCGCGAGCAGGCGCTCAAGGACGCCGGCAAGGAGTCGGCGGCGGTGCTGGGTTTCAGCTCGGCCATGGGCGCCTTCGGTGCGTTCTTCATCCCCAAATCCTTCGGCACTTCGATGGCCCTGACCGGCGGCCCGGAGATGGCCTTCTATATGTTCGTCGGCTTTTACCTGAGCTGCATCCTGGTGACCTGGTGGTGGTACGCCCGCAAAGGCGCGGCCACACCCTGCTAAGACGAATCAATTATTGCGTGGGCGGGGCGAAGACCCCGCGGAGCAAGCCTGAGAGGAAGACACTGTGAGTCATTTACTGGATCAACTGCGGTTCTTCAACCGCAAGCAAGGCGAGTTTTCGCAGGGGCACGGCGAGACCCGCAAGGAGTCCCGGGATTGGGAGAACGTCTACCGTTCCCGCTGGCAGTACGACAAGATCGTGCGGTCCACCCATGGGGTGAACTGCACCGGTTCCTGCTCGTGGAAAATCTATGTCAAGAACGGCCTGATCACCTGGGAAACCCAGCAGACCGACTACCCGCGCACCCGTAACGACCTGCCCAACCACGAACCCCGCGGTTGCCCTCGTGGCGCCAGCTACAGCTGGTACATCTACAGCGCCAACCGGCTCAAGTACCCGAAGGTGCGCAAGCCATTGCTCAAGCTGTGGCGCCAGGCCCGTCAGACCCTGCCACCGGTGGAAGCCTGGGCCAGCATCGTCGAGAACAAGGCCAAGGCCGACTCGTACAAGAGCAAGCGCGGCATGGGCGGCTTCATCCGCTCCAGCTGGGAAGAAGTCAACGAGATCATCGCCGCGGCCAACGTCTACACCGTCAAGCAGCACGGCCCTGACCGGGTGGTGGGCTTCTCGCCGATCCCGGCCATGTCCATGGTCAGCTATGCCGCCGGTGCCCGTTACCTGTCGCTGATCGGCGGCGCGTGCCTGAGCTTCTACGACTGGTACTGCGACCTGCCGCCGGCCTCGCCGATGGTCTGGGGCGAGCAGACCGACGTGCCGGAATCGGCCGACTGGTATAACTCCAACTACATCATTGCCTGGGGTTCCAACGTCCCGCAGACCCGGACCCCCGATGCCCACTTCTTCACCGAGGTGCGCTACAAGGGCACCAAGACCGTGGCGATCACCCCGGACTACTCGGAAGTCGCCAAGCTCACCGACCTGTGGCTCAACCCCAAACAGGGCACCGACGCCGCGCTGGCCCAGGCGTTCAACCATGTGATCTTCAAAGAATTCCACCTGGACAAGCCCAGCGCCTACTTCACCGACTACGCCAAGCGCTACACCGACCTGCCGGTGCTGGTCATGCTCAAGCCGATGCTCGGCGCAGCGCCCGGCTCAGGCTACCAGCCAGATCGGTTCCTGCGCGCCAGCGACCTGACCGACAACCTCGGCCAGGACAACAACCCGGAATGGAAAACCATCGCCCTGGACGCCGACGGCCAACTGGTTTCCCCCCAGGGCTCCATTGGTTATCGCTGGGGCGAGCAGGGCAAGTGGAACATCCTGCCCCGTGAAGGCGGCGAAGGTCGCGAGGTCGATCTCAAGCTGAGCCTGATCGGTGGCGACGTGGCCGAAGTGGCATTCCCGTACTTTGCCGGTGAATCCCAGGAGCATTTCCAGCACGTGGCGGGCGACGCGGTGCAGTTCCGCCGGGTGCCGGTGCACAGCGTGGTGTTGGCCGACGGCAGCGTGGCGAAAGTGGCGACCGTGTTCGACCTGTCGGCGGCCAACCTGGCCATCGACCGTGGCCTGGGGGGCGCCAACGTCGCCAAGGACTACAACGACGCTTCGGTACCCGGCACGCCGGCCTGGCAGGAACAGATTACGGGCGTGAGCCGCGAGAAGGCCATCCAGATCGCCCGCGAGTTCGCCGACAACGCCGACAAGACCCGTGGACGTTCGATGATCATCGTCGGTGCGGCGATGAATCACTGGTACCACATGGACATGAACTACCGCGGGCTGATCAATATGCTCATGCTCTGCGGTTGCATCGGCCAGACCGGTGGCGGCTGGGCCCACTACGTCGGCCAGGAGAAACTGCGTCCGCAGTGCGGCTGGCTGCCCCTGGCCTTCGGCCTGGATTGGAACCGGCCGCCACGGCAAATGAACGGCACCAGCTTCTTCTATGGCCACAGCTCCCAGTGGCGCCACGAGAAGATGAACATGCACGACGTGCTCTCGCCCCTGGCCGACAAGTCGCAGTTCCCCGAACACGCCCTGGACTACAACATCCGCGCCGAGCGGGCCGGCTGGTTGCCCAGCGCGCCGCAACTCAACACCAACCCGCTGCACATCTGCCGTGAAGCCGCCGCCGAAGGCCTGGAACCGAAGGACTATGTAGTCAAGTCGCTGCAGGACGGTTCCCTGCGCTTTGCCTGCGAACAGCCCGACAACCCGGCGAATTTCCCGCGCAACATGTTCATCTGGCGCTCCAACCTGCTCGGCTCCTCGGGCAAGGGCCACGAGTACATGCTCAAGTACCTGCTGGGTACCAAAAACGGCGTGATGAACGAGGACATCGGCAAGGTCGGCCACTGCAAGCCCACCGAGGCCGAATGGGTGGACGAGGGCGCCATCGGCAAGCTCGACCTGGTGACGACCCTGGACTTCCGCATGTCCTCGACCTGCGTTTATTCCGACATCGTCTTGCCGACCGCCACCTGGTACGAAAAAGACGACATGAACACCTCGGACATGCACCCGTTCATCCACCCGCTGTCCGCCGCCATCGACCCGGCCTGGGAGTCGCGTTCGGACTGGGAAATCTACAAGGGCATCGCCAAGGCGTTCTCGGCCATGGCCGTCGGGCACCTGGGTGTCGAGAAAGACCTGGTCACCGTACCGCTGATGCACGACAGCGTCGGCGAACTGGCCCAGCCCTTCGGTGGCACCGACTGGAAAACCGCCGGCGTGGCACCGCAGCCGGGCAAGAACGCGCCCAATCTGCAAGTGGTGGAGCGCGACTACCCCAACATCTACAAGCAGTTCACGTCCCTGGGTCCGCTGCTGGAAAAACTCGGCAACGGCGGCAAGGGCATCAACTGGAACACCGACACCGAAGTGAAATTCCTCGGTGAACTGAATCACCGCGAAGTCGATTCCGGCATCAGCCAAGGCCGGCCAAAGATCGACAGCGCCATCGACGCCGCCGAAGTGATCCTGTCCCTCGCGCCGGAAACCAACGGCCACGTCGCCGTGAAAGCCTGGGCGGCGCTGTCGGAATTCACCGGCATCGACCACAGCCACCTGGCGGTGTCCAAGGAGCACGAAGCGATTCGCTTCCGCGACATCCAGGCCCAGCCGCGCAAGATCATTTCCAGCCCGACCTGGTCCGGCCTGGAAGACGATCACGTGAGCTACAACGCCGGCTACACCAACGTGCATGAGTCCATCCCATGGCGCACCATCACCGGTCGCCAGCAGTTCTACCAGGATCACCCCTGGATGCAGGCGTTCGGCGAGCAACTGATGAGCTATCGGCCGCCGGTCAACACCCGCACTATCGAGGTGGTCAAGGGCAAGCGCACCAATGGCCATACCGAGATCGTCCTGAACTGGATCACCCCGCACCAGAAATGGGGCATCCACAGTACCTACACCGACAACTTGCTGATGCTCACCTTGAGCCGTGGCGGCCCGATCATCTGGCTCTCGGAAATCGACGCCCGGCGCGCCGGTATCGAGGACAACGACTGGGTCGAATGCTTCAACGCCAACGGCGCGTTGACTGCTCGTGCGGTGGTCAGCCAGCGGGTCAAGGATGGCATGGTGATGATGTACCACGCCCAGGAACGGATCGTGAACGTGCCCGGCGCGGAAACCACCAAGACCCGCGGCGGCCACCACAACTCGGTCACCCGCGTCGTGCTCAAGCCGACCCACATGATCGGCGGCTACGCCCAGCAGGCCTACGGCTTCAACTATTACGGCACGGTCGGGTGCAACCGCGACGAATTCGTCGTGGTGCGCAAGATGGCCAAGGTCGACTGGCTCGACGGTTCCAGCAGTGATGACCTGCCACGTCCACTGCCGACCGAGCTGGATTGAGGAGATTGATATGAAGATTCGCTCACAAATCGGCATGGTCCTGAACCTGGACAAATGCATCGGCTGCCACACCTGCTCGATCACCTGCAAGAACGTCTGGACCAGTCGCGAAGGCATGGAGTACGCCTGGTTCAACAACGTCGAGACCAAGCCTGGCATCGGCTACCCCAAGGAATGGGAAAACCAGGACAAGTGGAAGGGTGGCTGGATCCGCAATGCAGACGGCTCGATCAACCCGCGCATCGGCGGCAAGTTCCGTGTGTTGGCGAACATCTTCGCCAACCCGGACCTGCCAGGCCTGGACGACTATTACGAACCGTTCGACTTCGACTACCAGCACCTGCACACCGCACCGTTGGGTGAGCATCAGCCGGTCGCACGGCCGCGCTCGGTGGTGTCGGGCAAGCGCATGGAAAAGATCGAGTGGGGCCCGAACTGGGAGGAAATCCTCGGCACCGAGTTTGCCAAGCGGCGCAAGGACAAGAACTTCGACAAGATCCAGGCGGACATCTACGGCGAGTACGAAAACACCTTCATGATGTACCTGCCGCGCCTGTGCGAGCACTGCCTGAACCCGGCGTGCGCGGCATCGTGCCCGAGCGGGGCGATCTACAAGCGCGAAGAGGACGGCATCGTCCTGATCGATCAGGAGAAATGCCGTGGCTGGCGCATGTGCATCAGCGGCTGCCCGTACAAGAAGATCTATTTCAACTGGAAAAGCGGCAAGTCGGAAAAATGCATCTTCTGCTACCCGCGCATCGAAGCGGGGATGCCGACGGTCTGCGCTGAAACCTGCGTCGGCCGCATCCGTTATCTCGGCGTGCTGCTGTATGACGCCGACCGTATCAGCGAAGTGGCGAGCACCGCCGATGAAAAGGACCTGTACGAGAAGCAACTGGAGATTTTCCTCGACCCGAACGACCCGGCGGTGATCCGCCAGGCCCTGGCCGATGGCGTGCCGCAGTCGGTGATCGACTCGGCGCAACGCTCGCCGGTCTACATAATGGCCGTGGATTGGAAGCTCGCGCTGCCATTGCACCCTGAATACCGCACCTTGCCGATGGTCTGGTATGTGCCGCCGCTGTCGCCGATCCAGAACGCCGCCGCAGCCGGCACCGTAGGCATGAACGGGGTGATCCCGGACGTCGACAGCCTGCGTATCCCGCTGCGCTACCTGGCCAACCTGCTGACTGCCGGCGACGAGAAACCGGTGAAGCTGGCCCTCAAACGCTTGCTGGCGATGCGCGCCTACAAGCGTTCCGAACAGGTCGATGGTGTGCAGGACCTCAAGGTGCTGGCCGATGTCGGGCTGGACGTGAACCAGGTGAACGAGATGTACCGCTACCTGGCGATCGCCAACTACGAGGACCGCTTCGTCGTGCCAAGCGCCCACCGCGAAGAAGCCATGAGCGACGCGTTCGCCGAACGCTCCGGTTGCGGCTTCAGCTTCGGCAGTGGTTGCAGCGGCAGCTCCGACACCAACATGTTCGGCGGCAAGAAGGCCAACCGTCGCGACGTGATCAAGACCGTGCAGTTGTGGGAGGACTGAGCATGCGAATTCTCAAGGTGATTTCGTTGCTGCTCGATTACCCGACCGAGACCCTGGTGGCCGGTCGTGACGAGTTGGAACAGGCGATTCTCCAGGCGCGGGAAATCAGTCCGAATCAACGAGCAGGGTTGTTCGAGCTGCTGGAAGTGATTTGCAGCAAGGACCTGATGGACGGCCAGGAACACTACGGCGCGCTGTTTGGCCGTGGCCGTTCGTTGTCGCTGTTGCTGTTCGAACATGTCCATGGCGAGTCCCGCGACCGCGGCCAGGCCATGGTGGACATGATGGCCCAGTACGAGGAGGCCGGTTTCGCCATCGGCGTCAAGGAACTGCCCGATTACATTCCGCTGTACCTGGAATTCCTGTCCACCCGCGACGACCTGGAGGCCCGCGAGGGCTTGGCGGATGTCGCGCACTTGCTGGCCTTGCTCGCGGCGCGCCTGGAGGAGCGCGAAAGCGTTTATGCCAGTTGCTTCCGGGCCTTGTTGCAGATTGCCGGGGCCGAACCCCAGGGCGCGGTCGCCGAACTGCGTGAGCAAGTCAAGGCCGAGCCCCGGGACGACTCCCTCGAAGCCCTGGACCGGGTCTGGGAAGAAGAGGCGGTGGATTTCATGAAGGCCGAGCAGCAGGACCGCTGCGGCGGGTTGCCGAACGCGCCGGGCAAGGCCCGGGAAGAAAGCGCGGTGCCGCTGCATTGGGTGGATTTTCAGCATGAAGGGCGGGCCGCTGCGCCTGCCGGGGAGGTAGGCAATGTCTAAGTGGGATCTGTTGTTGTTCGGGGTTTATCCCTACGTCGCCCTGGCGATTTGCCTGATTGGCAGCTGGGCGCGGTTCGACCTGTCCCAGTACACCTGGAAGGCCGGCTCCAGCCAGATGCTCAGCAAGGGCGGCATGCGTGTGGCGAGCAACCTGTTCCACGTCGGCGTGTTGTTCGTACTGGCGGGCCACTTCGTCGGCCTGCTGACGCCTTCGGCCATCTACCACCACGTGCTGAGCACCGAGAACAAGCAATTGCTGGCGATGCTGTCCGGTGGTTTCTTCGGTGTGCTGGGCCTGATCGGTTTGCTGATGCTGCTCAACCGCCGCCTCACTGACCCACGGGTTCGCGCCACGTCCAACACCTCGGACATCCTGGTGCTCGTCGTGCTGCTGGTGCAACTGGTGCTCGGCCTGATGACCATCGTCGCCTCCACGGCGCACATGGACGGCTCGGTGATGGTGATGCTGGCCGACTGGGCCCAGAACACCGTACTGCTGCGTCCGGTGCAAGCCGCTACTTCGATAGCGCCGGTCGGCCTGGTCTACAAGCTCCACGTGCTGTTGGGCCTGACTCTGTTCGTGCTGTTCCCGTTCACCCGTCTGGTCCACATCGTCAGCGCGCCGGTCTGGTACCTGGGACGTCGTTATCAAATCGTTCGGCAGAAGTTCTGAGGAGACGATCATGGCAAGTGGATGCGGATGTGGTGGCGGTAACGGCGGCGGTGGTGGTTGTGGTTCTTCGGCTAAAGCGGCACCGGCGGTTGCGCCGGTTGCCGATGCCGATCCGGCGCGGGCGGTGCAGTTCGAGCCGGCCCAGGCCGGCCCGGCGGCAGTCGACGAAGCGCCGCAGTTGATCGCCAGCAGCGAGCAGGAGTGGCCGATCATCAGTGTCAACGGGGTCGCTATCAGTCCCCAGTCGATGGCGCTGGAGTTGCAATACCACCCGGCCGAAAGCCGGGAGGAGGCGGTCTATCAGGCCGCACGAGCCCTGGTGATCCGTGAGCTGTTGCAGCAACGTATCGCCG
This sequence comes from Pseudomonas sp. Pf153, assembly GCF_001269775.1. NCBI lineage: Bacteria > Pseudomonadati > Pseudomonadota > Gammaproteobacteria > Pseudomonadales > Pseudomonadaceae > Pseudomonas > Pseudomonas sp. Pf153. Next base: position 40,554 of record NZ_LHVL01000014.1, read on the forward strand.
AGCTGGGCCTGTCGTTGCAGGTCGCCGCCGGTGAAAACGAAGAGGAAGCGGCCACCCGGCTGCTGCTCGAACGGGAGGTGCAGGTGCCGCAATGCGACGAGGCCACCTGCCGGCGTTACTTCGAGAGCAACCGGGCGCGTTTCCACAGTGCTCCGTTGCTGGCGGTGCGGCACATCCTGCTCGAATGCGCGCCGGACGATGCCGAGGCCCGCAGCCTGGCTCACGTGCAGGCCGAGCTGTTGCTGGAACGCCTGGATCAGCATCCGGGCAGCTTCGCCGAGCTGGCCCAGAAGTACTCGGCGTGCCCCTCCAAGGAGCAGGGCGGGTCGCTGGGGCAGATCAGCAAGGGCCAGACCGTGCCGGAGCTGGAGCGTCAGCTGTTCACCCTGCCAGCAGGCCTGGCGGGTAAACCGCTGGAGAGCCGCTACGGCTGGCATGTGATCAGCATCGACCAGCGTATCGAAGGTCAGCCGCTGCCCTACGAGGCGGTAGCGACGGCGATCCGGACCCAGTTGCAGCAGGGGGTGTGGCAAAAGGCGTTGGTGCAGTACCTGCAAACCCTGATTGGTGCGGCGGACATCCGTGGCATTCATCTCCAGGGCGCCGACTCACCGCTGGTGCAGTGAGCACCGGGTCAATCAGGGGGTATTCATGAACGCGGTGTTGCAGGACGGATTTGGGCGCCAGATCGATTATTTGCGGATGTCGGTGACCGATCGTTGTGATTTTCGCTGTGTGTATTGCATGGCGAAAAACATGACCTTCCTGCCGCGTCAGCAAGTGTTGACCCTGGAGGAATTGCAGCGGCTGGCGCGGTTGTTCGTCGGGATGGGAGTGAAGAAAATTCGCCTGACCGGTGGCGAGCCGCTGATCCGTCCCGGCATCGTCGGGTTGTGTCGCGACATCGCGGCATTGCCCGGCTTGCGGGAACTGGTGATGACCAGCAACGGCTCGCAGTTGGGCCGCCTGGCCCGGCCGCTGGCGGACGCTGGCGTCAAGCGCATGAACATCAGCCTCGACAGTCTCGATGGCGAGCGCTTTCGGGCGATCACCCGTAACGGCAACCTGGATCAGGTGCTGGCGGGCATCGAGGCGGCGAAGGCGGCGGGGTTCGAGCGGATCAAGCTCAATTGCGTGGTGATGAAGGGGCGCAACTTCGATGAAGTCCCGGCGTTGGTGCAATACGCCATCGAACAGCGCATCGACATCAGCTTCATCGAGGAAATGCCCCTGGGGGAGGTGGGGCGTTCCCGGGGCGAGGCGTTCTGTTCCAGCGATGAGGTCCGGGCCGAGATCGCTCACCATCACCGGCTGCTGGACAGCACCGAAAACAGCGGCGGGCCGGCGCGTTATGTGCGTTTGGAACAGCATCCGGACACCCGCATCGGTTTCATTTCCCCCAATACCCATAACTTCTGCGCCAGTTGCAACCGGGTGCGCATGACCGTTGAAGGGCGGCTGCTGCTCTGCCTCGGTCAGGAAGATTCCCTGGACCTGCGGGGCTTGCTGCGGCGCTATCCGCTGGATGACCAGCCGGTGATCCACGCGGTGCAACAAGCGCTGCGCGGCAAACCGCTGCGCCATGACTTCAACCCCGGTGGCGAGGTGCAGATTGTGCGGTTCATGAACATGAGTGGGGGTTAGGCATTTACCTGGCAGACACCAAAACACCCTGTGGGAGCGGGCTTGCTCGCGAAGGCGGTGGGTCAGTCGCTGAAGATGTTGACTGATCTGACGCCTTCGCGAGCAAGCCCGCTCCCACAGGGAATGTTGATGAGTTAGCTTTCAGACCACCCCCAATTCTTGACATCAATCAATTTCAATTAAACCTATCGGGCCTAACATCACTGCATATTGTGTCTTTATAGCTAAATATATCTATATGTAGTGTCTGGAGCCCAAATGCAGAGCACATTGATCTCAGTAGGATGTAACCGCTTGCACAAGCGCGACGGCAGTGTGGTTGCCTTCGACGCGGACAAGATCCGCCAGGCGTTGATCGCCGCTGGCAAGGCCACTGGCGAATACGCCGAAGCCGAGGCCGAACAATTGCTCGAAGCCGTGTTGGCTCGATTGGAAGGACAGACACGCTTGAACGTCGAGCAGATCCAGGACCGCGTCGAACGCGTTCTGATGGACGCCGGGTATTTCCTGTCCATGCGCGCCTATATCGTCTATCGCGAGCAACATGGTCGCCTGCGCCGGGACCGCCGTACCCTGGTGGAAGTCGCCACGTCGATGAACGAATACCTGGACCGCGAAGACTGGCGCGTGCAGGCCAACGCCAACCAGGGGTACTCCCTCGGTGGGTTGATCCTGAACGTGTCGGGCAAGGTCACCGCCAACTACTGGCTCGACGAGGTCTACAGCCAGGCCATCGGCGAGGCCCACCGCGAGGCCGACCTGCATATCCATGATCTGGACATGCTCGCCGGTTACTGCGCCGGCTGGTCGCTGCGCACCTTGTTGCACGAAGGCCTCAATGGCGTGCCGGGACGGGTCGAGGCCGGGCCGCCCAAGCACTTGAGCAGTGCCCTGGGGCAGATGGTGAATTTCCTCGGTACCCTGCAGAACGAGTGGGCCGGCGCCCAGGCGTTCAGCTCGTTCGACACTTACCTGGCCCCTTACGTGCGCAAGGACAACCTCAGCTACGATGAGGTCCGCCAGTCGTTGCAGGAGTTCATCTACAACCTCAACGTGCCGTCACGCTGGGGCACCCAGACCCCCTTCACCAACCTTACGTTCGACTGGGTCTGCCCTCAGGACCTGCGTGAGCAGATCCCGGTGATCGGTGGCGAGGAAATGCCGTTCGCCTATGGCAACCTGCAAGCGGAAATGGAACTGCTCAATCGCGCCTACATCGAGGTGATGCAAGCCGGCGATGCGAAAGGGCGAGTGTTCACCTTTCCGATCCCGACCTACAACATCACCCATGACTTTCCGTGGGACAGCGAGAACGCCGACCGGCTGTTCGAGATGACCGCCCGCTACGGTTTGCCGTACTTTCAGAATTTCCTCAATTCGGACATGCAGCCCAACCAGGTGCGCTCGATGTGCTGCCGTCTGCAACTGGACGTTCGCGAACTGCTCAAGCGCGGCGGGGGGTTGTTCGGCTCGGCGGAACAGACCGGCTCCCTGGGTGTGGTGACGATCAACTGCGCACGCCTGGGCTATTTGTACAAAGGCAACACCAGCGCGTTGTTGCAACGCCTCGATACCCTGATGGAACTGGCCAAGGAGAGTCTGGAGGTCAAGCGCAAGGTCATCCAGCATCACATGGATGCCGGCTTGTACCCTTACACCAAGCGCTACCTGGGTACCCTGCGCAATCACTTCTCCACCATCGGCGTGAACGGCCTGCACGAAATGCTGCGCAATTTCACCGATGACCAGCAGGGCTTGCACACCGAACAGGGCAGGGCGTTTGCCCTCCGGCTGCTGGATCACGTTCGGGCCACGCTGCTGCGTTTCCAGGAAGAAACCGGCCATCTGTACAACCTGGAAGCCACCCCCGCCGAAGGCACCACTTACCGTTTCGCCAAGGAGGACCTCAAGCGCTTCCCGGACATCTTGCAGGCCGGTAGCCCGGTCGCTCCGTATTACACCAACTCCTCGCAACTGCCGGTGGGCTTCACCGACGATCCGTTCGAAGCCCTGGAGCTGCAAGACGAGCTGCAATGCAAATACACCGGCGGCACCGTGTTGCACCTGTACATGGCCGAGCAGATTTCCTCCACGCAAGCGTGCAAGCAACTGGTGCGCAAGGCCCTCGGACGTTTCCGGCTGCCGTACCTCACCGTGACACCGACGTTCTCCATCTGCCCGGTTCACGGCTACCTGGCCGGCGAGCATGAGTTCTGCCCCAAATGTGACGAGGCCCTGCTGCTGCAACAACAGCGCCAGGCCACCGTTCACTGATTCGATCCATCGACCGCAAGGAGCTTCATCCATGAACGCATCACACACCGTTCCACAGGCACAGCGTCAACGTTGCGAAGTCTGGACCCGCGTGATGGGCTATCACCGTCCGGTGGCGGCCTTCAATCCGGGCAAGCAGTCCGAACACCGCGAGCGGGTGCACTTCACCGAACGCGCGGCCGGGCGTCCATGAGTCGAGTGCTGCGGGTCGGGGGCATGGTGCCCCTGACCACCCTTGATTATCCGGGCCAGTTGGCTTGCGTACTGTTTTGCCAGGGTTGCGCCTGGCGTTGTCGTTACTGCCATAACCCGCAGTTGATCGCGCCGCGTGGCAGCGAAGAGGTGGACTGGTGCCGGGTGCTGGCGTTCCTGCAGCGCCGCCAGGACCTGCTCGATGCCGTGGTGTTCAGCGGTGGTGAGCCGACCTTGCAGGACGGCCTGGCGTCGGCCATGGAGGAGGTGCGGCAGATGGATTTTCGCATCGGCTTGCACAGTGCCGGCATCAAGCCGGCGGCCTTCGCCAAGGTGGTTGGTCGTGCCGACTGGGTCGGCTTCGACATCAAGGCCCTGCCCGAAGACGCGCTGGACGTGACCCGGGTCGAAGGCAGCGGCGCCGCCAACTGGCGCAGCCTGGACCACCTGCTGGACAGCGGCGTTGATTATGAAGTTCGCACCACGGTTCATTGGCATCTGTTCGACCCTGAGCGCTTGCTGAGCCTGGCCCGGCGCCTGAGCGAGCGCGGCGTGACGCGGTTTGCCGTGCAACTGGTGCGCACCGCTCGGATGCTCGATCCCCATCTCTCCAGCGTTTCGGCACACGCCTTGCAGCCCGAGCTGTGGGGCGCCCTGCGCGAATTATTCCCCTCGTTCGTGTTGCGCAGTTGATCACCGCGCGATGAGGCACAGCGGCTCGGCCTGACCGGGCCATTTTCTTTCCAAGGTTTTCAAATGCGCTGCCGGATCGGCAGGTAGTTGAACAGGGAGCATTTGATATGACCAGACTCACCACTGCCCAACGTATCGTGATCGGCTTTGCCATCGCACCCTTGGCGTTGATCGCCCTGGCGTTGTACGCCTTGCACGACCTGGCGGCGCTGCGCGATCAGGCCGAGCAGATCGTTCGCCAGGACTGGCCGAAGATCGACCCGATCATGGTGATCGCCACGGGGGTGCGCGATAACGCCAGGAACACCCGTGACCTGTTGATCGACAAGAACAACGGCCAGGTCCAGCAATCCATCGACACCACCCGACAACGCATCACCCAGGCCTTCGCCACGCTGGAGCCGCTGCTGTTCCAGCCCGAGGGCAAGGCGGCCTATGCCGAACTGAAGAAGCGTCGAGAGGCCTACGTGGCCGCGTTCGTCCAGGTGCAGGCGTTGATCCGTCAGGGGGCGACGGATGAGGCAATGACGCAGCTGCGGCAAGGCGTGATCCCGGCGGAGCGTGAGGTATACAAAAGCCTCGAAGGGCTGATGGCGATGCAGGGCAGGCTGTTTGCCGAGCGCGAACGCCTGGCCCAGGAACGCTACAACGATGCGCGGCGCAACATGCTGGCGCTGGTGTTGGCGTGCCTGGCCCTGGTGAGCACGGTCGCGATCCTGGTGACTCGCAGCGTGACCCGTCCCTTGGGCGGCGAGCCCGACGACGCGGCGCGGGTTCTCAACCACATCGCCCAGGGTGACCTGACCATCCGCGTGCCGGTGAGTGGCGGTGCCAACGACAGCGTGATGAGCAACATGCACGATATGCAGCAGAGCCTCAACGCCATGGTCCGCCACATCGCGGCGTCGGTGGACCGGGTGGCCAGTTCATCCGAAGAACTGAGCGCCGTGAGTAGCCAGACCAACAGCACCTTGCAACTGCAGGGCATGGAGATCGAGCAGGCCGCGGCGGCGGTCAACCAGATGACCGCCGCGGTGGATGAAGTGGCGCGCAACGCCGTGAGCACCAGCGAGGCATCGCGCGTTTCCGAGCAGACTGCCCAGCGTGGTCGTGAGCAGGTCCAGCAGACGGTCGCTTCCATCTTTGCGTTGGCCGATGGCGTGACGGACACGTCGGCGCGCATTCAGCAACTGGCCGGACGGGTCGAGGACATCAGTTCGGTGCTGGACGTTATTCGCAGCATCGCCGAGCAGACCAACCTCCTGGCCTTGAACGCGGCTATCGAAGCAGCCCGCGCCGGCGATGCCGGGCGTGGCTTTGCGGTGGTGGCCGACGAAGTCCGGGCACTGGCCCATCGCACCCAGGATTCTACCCGGGAAATCGAGGACATGATCGGCAACATCCGTCAGGACAGCGGCCATGCCGTGACCGCCATGCAAAGCAACAGCGAACGGGTGCAGACCACCTTGCAAGTGGCCCAGCGCTCGGGCGATGCCCTGGATGAAATCGCCCGTTCGATCTCGCAGATCAACGAACGCAACCTGATGATCGCCAGCGCCACGGAACAACAAGCCTTGGTGGCCCGGGAGGTGGATCGCAACCTGGTGGGCATCCGCAACCTGTCCGAACAGGTGCTGCTGGGGGCCCGGCATACCGACACGGCCGGCCAGGACCTGGCGCAGATGGCCGGCTCGCTGCATGAGACGGTGGCGCGGTTCAAGGTGTAGCCGGATGCTTGATGGGTGGGATCTGTGGGATCTGTGGGATCTGTGGGAGCAAGGCTTGCCCGCGATGCAGACACCTCGATCTGTCAGGGACCGCATAATCTTCATCGCGGGCAAGCCTTGCTCCCACAGATATTCACCCTGACACTCACTCCTTCAGGAAAGGGTGTTGGGGCGGGGATCGATCACCACCCCCAGAACTGCAGCCACCAACCATATCCCACTAGGCCGCAGGCCAGTGCCAGGCACGCCATGGCGGGTACCCTGCGAGTCGGCGCCATCTGCTCCAGTCGCTTCCAGCCGAGCCACAGGCTCCAGCCTATGGCCGCGATCAACAAAGCGGCCCGGGCGGGCTGTACCCAGTCGAGCAGCAGCCCTTCATAACGCAGCAGCTTCACCGTGGTAGCCGACAAACCGAGGAACAGCCCCGCACCGCCGAGGGGCGTCAGGGTGATAGCTAAGGGCCAATATTGTGCAGGGTCGCCCGAGATTCTGGCCGCCAGGCGCATCAGCAGCGTCAAAGAAGTGCCCAGCAGCAAGGCGCTCAGGCCCAGGTAGGCGAGGATGCAGAAACCGTCGAGCCAACTGAAACTGTCGTTGGCCTGAGGATAGTGCGTCAACAGCCACCAGGGCGCGTCGTCCTGCAAGGGCCATAGCCAATCATGGGCCACCAGCCATTGGGCCAGTGCCTGCTTCAGGGCGATGAACCAGGGGCTGACGGTCCACTGGAAGGCGCCCATGGCCAGGCCGATGACGCCGAACAGCAACAAGCGGACGTCCCAGGACGACACACTGCTGCTGGTCGATTGAAGAATCTCCTGGTTGCTGGAACGGGCAATCAGGCGAACGGCATCACGCTGGCCGCTGCAGCGACCACAGGCGTGGCAATCGGCGGCGCCGCGCAGACGGCGAATGTCCAACAGCGGCGCGCAGTTGGGGGGCGGAAGGCGAGGGCCGGCATTCGCCAGCCAGCGTTGTTCATCCACCTGGAAATGCACCGGCGCCAGACGGGCGAGCAGGGCGAAGACGCCGCTGACCGGGCACAGGTACCGACACCAGACCCGCTTGCCACGGGCGAATAGCAGGCCGACGATCACCGCCGCGATGGTCGACCCCCCCAGGATCAGCAACGCTGCCTGGGCATAGTCGTAGACGCTGATGAGTTGGCCATAGATTGTGGTCAGGCAGAACGCCAGGGTCGGCCAACCGGCCCAGCGCAAGCTTTTTGGCATCCCCAGGCCCTTGCCATAGCGACTGGCCCATTCGCTCAGGGCCCCTTCGGGGCATAACACGCCGCACCAGAGTCGTCCGAACAACACGATCGACAACAACACGAACGGCCACCAGAGGCCCCAGAACAGAAACTGCGCCAGCAGGGTGAGGTTATCGACCATCCGTGCCTGGCTGTCCGGCAGCGGCAGCAGGGCGGGCACCACCAGCAACACGGCATAGAACAGCACCACCGCCCATTGCACGGCGCGAATGGTTGCGCCGTGGCGCCGCATGCTGTCGCCCAGGCGCTGGAGCCAGTTATTCAGGTGGGGCATGGCAGGTGTTCCGCCTTGCGCGGGCGTAGCCAGCCAATGACGGCCAGCCAGTAGCCGATCCACACGAGCAGGGTCAGCGCGCTGGGACTCGCCCGATACCCGGCAAAATCAGCCAGGAAACCGCCGAACCCGTGGCCGTCATCCAGGATCGCGCTGCTGTCCCACAGGGCGTCACCGATGCTGCGATACACCGTCTCGGGCCAATCCATCGCGAGCAGTTGCCCGCCGATCCGCTCGATGCCGCTGACCAGCAGCGCCGCGCCGAGCAGCAAGAGGATCGTTTCGCTGATGGCAAAAAAACGCGGCCATGAGATGAACCGGCGACTGCCGTGCAGCACGGAGACGGTCAGCAACGCCATTGCCAGTCCAGCCACAGCGCCAATGGCGAACAGGCCCAACGAGGTCCCCTGCAGGCGGGCACCGGCGCCATACAGGAAAACCACGGTTTCACTGCCTTCGCGGCTGACGGCCAGCAGCGCCAGGAGCAACAGCCCCAGGCCCCCCTGGCGGTCCAGGCGATGGCTGGCATCGCGTGTCAGGTCTTGTTTGAGGGTGCGTGCGTTGCGGTGCATCCAGCCCACCATCTGCACGATCAGCAGGCTTGCGATCATAGCCAGCGAGGCCTGGAACCATTCGTTGGCCGAGCCGCTCATGGCTTCGCCCGCCAGCAGGATCAGACCAGCCAGCACCGCCGACAGGAGCAGGCCCGACACCGCGCCGCCCCATACGTAGCGGGACAGTTGCCGGCCCTGTGGCTGGCGGCTGACCCAGGCCTGGAGAATCCCGATCACCAACAACGCCTCGACGCTTTCGCGCCAGACAATAAACATCGATTGGGTCATGCAAACGCCTCCTGCTGGCCGCTTACCGGGCCAGGATGCCGCCCTCGGGCAGTTGCGGATTGAATTCGTCGAAGAACGGGTACTGACCCGGACGCAACGGGTGGATCACGACGAAGGTGGTGACGCCGGGGGACAGCACCTTTTCCACCCGCAAGGGTGTGCTTTCGAACTCCGCCGGGCCCTGGCCGATGTTTTTCAAGACGATCTTGAAGCGTTGGCCCGCCGGCACTTCCAGCAACGGGGGGCTGAAATGTCCGTCACGTATGCTCAGCTCATAGGTCGGCAGTTCGGCCTGGGCCACCGAAGGCAACGCCAGGCCAGCCAGCATCAACCAGGCCAGGGGCCGTGCGCCGGTTGCACGTCCCATCCTCAATACCCGCCTTTTTTGCCAATCCCGGCGTAGACGAATTCGTAGTGCAGCTCACAGCGTTCGAACCACGGCGCCACGCCGGTTTCCTTGTCGGTATGACGGCCCAGGGATGCATGGCCGCCGGGGGGCAGGAGGGTGAACGTCAATTGGTATTTGCCGGGACCGAGCAGTTTCACGTTGTCGCCGTAGTGCGGTCCGTCGTTGGCAACCATGGCGTGGAAATCCCCCTTGATAGGGGTGTCGTTGCCCTGTTTCTTCAATTGGAACGACACGTTGAGGTAGGGCACGAAGCTGCCTTCCTGAAAGCCCTGCCGGTTGTCCGCCGTGGCGCGGATGTCGGCTTCCAGGTGAACATCCGAATCGGCGGTAGGGCGCATCATGCCGGCGGGGGCCATTTCAATCGGTTGCAGGTACACCGCTGCGACTTCGAGGCCGGGACACATTTGCGGTTCGCCAATGGGGTATTCCTTGGCCTGGGCCAACGGTGCAAGAGCGAGCAGGGCGAGGGACAGGGGAGCGAGCGTGCGCATGATGACTTCCTGGGCAACGTTAGAGTTGGCCGGAGTCTAGGGAGCTTCGCTGCGAATAATAATGATTATTGTCAATTTTCAGCGTGATTCTGGCGAGGCGGGATCGGGTTTCCCTCCGGGTGTTCTTGATTGAAATCAAGGTGGTTTCGACCGGGCGTGGTAGGGTGCCGATACACCCATTGTCAGCGGGGTTCCCATGGCCAAGCCCTTTCCTCTGAGTCCCAAACACCCGGAACGAATCTGCTGGGGCTGTGACCGGTACTGTGCGTCAAGCGCCCTGGCCTGCGGCAACGGCGCCGATCGGACAATGCACCCGGCCGAGATGATCGGCGACGATTGGTATCTGCATGGGGATTGGGGGCTGGAGCTGGTCGATGTCACCGCAAAGGTGATCGATCCAAGCGCAAGTCAGGTGAAGGAATGAGGTAGAGCGATGGCGAGGGAGCGAGCTCCCTCGTCATGGTGAATCAGGCAGCCTACAACTTCGGTAACTGCCCGACCCGTCCCATCATCTCGGTCACGATCTGTAAGTCCAACATGAACTGCTCGACTGTCTTGAACTCGTTATCGTTGTGACCGGTGTACTTCACGTCAGGCATGGCCAGGCCGAATTGCACGCCATTGGGCAAGTCGTGGACCGACGTGGCGCCCGCAGACGTGCCGAACTTGTGTTCCATGCCCAGGTTCTCGGTGGCCACGGCCAGTAGCGCCTTGACCCATTCACCCTCGGGATTGCGGTACATCGGCTCGTCGATGGAGTAATCGAAGGCCACGGTTACGTGGGACTTCTTGCTCCAGGCCGCCAGTTTGTCGGCTATTTCTGCCTTGAGTTTTTCCGTGGGCTTGCCCACCGGCACCCGCAGGTTCACCGCAAGCTTGAAGACCTTATCGTCCATCCCGACGTAGGTCAGCGAGGCGGTCAGCGGACCCATGAAGGTGTCGGAAAAACCGATCCCGAGCGTGTTGCCCAGATAGTCCAGGCCCCAGTTCTCGGCGGCGTAGCGGGCGGCGTCGGTGATGTGGTTGTGCTTGAGTGCCACTTTACCGTCGAGGCCGTTGATGAAGTCCAGCATCCGGGCGACCGGGTTGACGCCGGACTCGGGCTCGGAGGAGTGGGCGGAGACGCCAGTGAAAGTCAACTGGACGTCCTTGCCGATCACGTTGGACGCCACCTCGAAGTTGCCACCGTTGCGTTTGGCATAGTCGGTACCGGCCTTGAGCAGCTCGGCAGCCAGTTCGGCAGGCTTGTCACCGGCAAAGGTGGCTACCGAGGTCGACGGAATCTGGTTGGTGGCCAGGCCCCCCGTCAATCCGGTGATTTCGGCACCCTTGCCCTGTGCGGTACGCCGGGCGAAGTTGGCCATGACCGTGCCGTAGCCCTTTTCGGCGATCACCACGGGGTAGCCGCCGTCCAGCGCCAGGTTGTAGTCGGGCGTCGGGTTGCGTTCGAAGTAGTAAGGGATAGCGTCACCGCTGGTTTCCTCGGTGGTATCGACCAGCAGCTTGAAGTTTCTCGCCAAGGGCAGCTTTTCTTCCTTGATGATTTTCATCGCATAGAGCGCCACGACGATGCCGTTCTTGTCGTCCTCGGTACCCCGGCCATACATGCGGTCGCCCACGAGAGTGACCTTGAACGGGTCGAGGCGGGTGCCGTCTTTCAAAACCCAGTTTTCCGGTGTTACCGGTACCACGTCGGCATGGGCGTGAATGCCCACGACTTCGCTGCCGCTGCCTTCGAGGGAAATTTCATAGACGCGGTTGTCGACGTTGCGAAAGTTCAGGTTGAAGGATTGGGCCAGGCCCTTGATCTTGTCGGCGATCTTTAGGAACTCCGGGTTCTCGTGCTGGGCGACGCCATCTTTGCGGAAGGTCGGGATGGCAACCAGTTCGCGCAGGGTTTCAGTGGCCGCCGCGCCATACTTCACCCGTGCATAAAGGCCGAGCAGACGATGGATTTCGTTCTGCTGTTCAGCCGAAAGGGGCTTGTTGTCGAGGAAGGCGTCGATGGCCGGGCCCAGCTTGGCGCTCTTGGCCACATCGCTCTTGGCCACGCGTCCCAGGAATTGCCTGAAATCCGTAACTGATGTGTCGGCGAAGGATTTGACGAGGGTTGCGTTCTGTTGCGCGGTGATGTTGGCGAACGCTGGCGTGGTGATCGAGGTGAGGCTGGACAGCATCAGGGTGGCCACGGCCAGGTGCTTGAGGGAAAAGTCCATTGCAGGAGGCATTCCTTTGCGGAGGATTGGAGTAAGTGTCTGTTCAAAGAAACAAACACTTACAACCTAGCACCCTCGGGAAGTCCGCACAAAGGCAAATGTTGAGTGAAGGGTCAAGTTCCAACAGGCGCCCCGGAACCCTGTGGGAGCGGGCTTGCTCGCAAAGAGGCCACGCCAGTCGACATCTTCATAGACTGGACGACCGCTTTCGCGAGCAAGCCCGCTCCCAGAAGAGCAGGCCCGGTCAATGCGGCGCGCGGTGAATGGTCTTGAGCAGGTCTTCGGGGCTGATGTAGCCGACCACCGGCTCTGCGGCGCTGCCCGGCAGCGGCAGGTCAAGGATGTGACCCTTGATCTTGCCGATCACATGCATTTCGCACGGCTTGCAATCGAACTTCAAGGTGAGCACTTCGTCCCCCTGAATCAGTTGCATCGGGGCAACCTTGGTGCGCACGCCGGTGACACCCTTGGCCTGTTTGGGGCAGAGATTGAACGAGAAGCGCAGGCAGTGCTTGGTGATCATCACCGGTACTTCGCCGGTTTCCTCGTGGGCCTCGAATGCCGCGTCGATCAGTTCCACGCCATGCCGGTGGTAGAAGTCGCGGGCCTTCTGGTTGTAGACGTTGGCGAGGAACGACAGATGCGACTCCGGGTACACAGGCGGTGGGTTGGTCTCGGCTTTACGGCCGCCGCGGGGGTGAGCTTTGATGCGGGCAGCGGTCAGGGCTTCGATGACTTCGCGACGCAGAGTCTTGAGCTGTGAGTTCGGAATGAAGAACGCTTGGGGCGCGTCCAGTTCGATGTCGGTGGCGTGGTATTCGGTGGTACCCAACTGGCCGAGCAGGTCGTGCAACTGGTCCAGTGCCTGTTCCGGCTTGTTCGCCAGGCCGAATGGCCCTTCGAGGGTGACGCTGGCGCTGATACCTTCCTCGCTGGTGGCGGTCAGTTCCAGACGCTCCTGACGCAGGCGAGCGATCCAGGCCAGGCCCACCCGACGCTCGGCGGAGGTCTTGAGCAGCGCTTGCTGCCAGTTGTGGTCCAGGTTGCGGCTCAAGGGGTGGTTGGGGCGCAACTTGTACATCCCGGCCGGCATTTCGTTGGGCTCGACACGGTAGCGGTAGCGCTTCTGGCCGTCCTCCTCGAATTCGCCCTTGGGTTCGGCGATGTTCGCCCGGAAACCCACGACTTCGCGCTTGACCAGTACATTGAGGCCATCGCCGTTGGACAACGGGTCGACTGTCACCACTTGCAGGTCGCGCTTGCCGACCTTTTCCACCACACCCACCGGCACGCCGGTAAAGGTCGGTGAGTCAAAGGCGCCGATGTCGATCTTGCGTTCGCTGACGAAGTAGTCGGTGCTGCCGCGATGGAAGGTCTTGTCCGGGTCGGGTACGAAGAAGTGGGCGGTACGGCCGCTGGATGCCCGGGCCAGGTCGGGGCGGTCTTCGAGCACATCGTCCAGGCGCTGACGGTAGTAGGCAGTGATGTTTTTCACATAGCCCACGTCCTTGTAACGTCCTTCAATCTTGAAGGAGCGCACGCCGGCCTCCACCAGGGCGCGGATGTTGGCGCTCTGGTTGTTGTCCTTCATCGACAACAGGTGCTTTTCGTAGGCAACCACCCGGCCCTGGTCATCCTTGAGGGTGTAGGGCAGGCGACAGGCCTGGGAGCAGTCGCCACGGTTGGCGCTGCGGCCGTTCTGGGCGTGGGAGATGTTGCACTGTCCGGAGAACGCCACGCACAGTGCGCCATGGATGAAGAACTCGATGGCGGCGTCGGTTTCGTCGGCGATGGCGCGGATTTCCTGCAAGTTCAGCTCACGGGCCAGGACCAGTTGCGAGAAACCGGCCTGGTCGAGGAATTTCGCCCGTGCCAGGGTACGGATGTCGGTCTGGGTACTGGCATGCAGCTCGATCGGCGGGATGTCCAGCTCCATCACTCCCAGGTCCTGGACGATCAGCGCGTCGACACCGGCATCGTACAGCTGATGGATCAGTTGACGGGCCGGCTCCAGCTCGTTGTCATGCAGGATGGTGTTGAGGGTAGTGAACACCCGGGCGTGGTAACGATGGGCGAACTCCACCAGCCGGGCAATATCGCCCACCTCGTTGCAGGCGTTGTGACGGGCGCCGAAACTCGGGCCACCGATGTACACGGCGTCGGCGCCATGCAGGATGGCCTCGCGGGCGATGGTCACGTCGCGGGCAGGGCTGAGCAATTCCAGGTGATGTTTGGGCAAGGACATGTATTTTTCTGATCAGGCTGGTCACGGTCGAAGCGCGCATTGTAGCCGCCAGACGCCTGCCCGGCACCTGTGGACTTGGATTTACATGCGCCGGACCGATGCACGGCGGTTCGCAAGGTCGTCCCGCAGGTCAGCGTGGCGATGCGTCGGCACTGCACCAGCGGTTTCGCCCGGTGTTCTTGGCCAGGTACAAAAAGGCGTCGGCGGCCTTGATCAGCATCGCGGGCGTCACGTCCTCGGTGGCTGGCCGGTAACTGGTGATGCCCGCGCTGGCGGTGACGATTCCCAACGGATGGTCGCCATGTTCGATGTTCAGTGCCCGGATGGATTCCAGTATTGTCTGGGCGACCTTGGCGGCACCCACGCTGTCGGTATTGGGGAGCAGGACGGTGAACTCTTCGCCGCCATACCTGACGGCCAGATCGCCCGGACGCTTGACCGCTTGCTGGATCGCACCGGCAATCGCCCGCAGGCAGTCATCGCCAGCGGCGTGCCCGTACTTGTCGTTGAAGCGCTTGAAATAATCGACATCCAGCATGATCAGCGCCAGCGACGAAGCCTGGCGCCGGGCCAGTCGCAGTTCATCGGCCAGGGTGATGTCCAGTTTCCGGCGGTTATACAGTCCGGTCAGGCTGTCGGTCAGCGCCATGGCTCGCATGGTCTGATGCGCTTCGAGAATCTGCTTTTCCATGGCCATCCGGTAGCGCAACTGGCTCAATACGATGAGGCCGAAGCTGACCAGCGCCAGGATCAGGAAGACCAGCACGAAGCCGGTCTTGAACAAGTCACGGCGCCAGGGTGCGATGATGGATTCGCGGGACAGGCCGGCTTCCACCACCAATGGATAGGTCGTGAGGGCGCGGTAGCCATACAGGCGTTCGGTGTCGTCAATGACGGCGCGGGCTTCTGCGATACCCTGGTTCGAGTTCGGCAGGAAGTTCTTGAAAATCACGCTGTTGACCAGACTCTTGCCCACCACCGAGGCAACGAAGGGGCGTCTGACCAAGATGGTGCCACTGCGTGTGGCAAGGACCAGCGCGCCTTTGTCGTCGATCTTGAAGTCGCCGTAATAATCCACGAAATAGCTGACCTTGACCGTACCGAGCAGCACACCGGCAAATGAGCCGTCGGGATTGTTCAGACGACGGGAAATGGGAATGATCAGGTCGTTGGTGGATCGGCTCCTGATCACCTCGCCGATTCGGACATTTCGGTCCTGGTGGGTACGGTGATACTGGAAATAATCGCGGTCTGCGTTGTTCGCAGTCTCGGGGGTCACTTCCTTGTCGGTGACCAGCCACTGCCCGTCGGGACCGTAGATAAACAGTCCATGCAGTTGCGGCATGATGGCGGATTGCTGCACCAGCAGCTTATGGATGCGCGGGATGTCCATGTTCTGGAGCCCGTCGCCTTCCACGCGCTCGCTGAGAGCAGCGGTCACCACATCCACCTGTCGGATGGTGTCTTCGGCGTGCTGGGCCGTCGCTCGCGCCAGGTTCGTCACCGAGTCGCGCGCGGACGCGAAAGCAGCACGGTAGTCACGCCACGTTCGCCAGCCTTCAATACTGATGAACGCCAGAACCACCACCAACATGAAGCTGACCGTGAGCCGCAATGCGGCGCCAGCCCTCACGACTTGAGGGGAAAAGGCCTTGTCGGCGCTTTCCGTTATTGGCTCCGACTGTTTGCTTCCGAGCATTACGCTTCCTTTAGCGACTATTCTGCGTCTTATGCGGTACGCAGCCTACCTTATCCGAAAACCATGCGTTAGTTGACTATGAAGAGGAAGCCACCGTGAAAGTAGGTGTCATTTCCGATACCCATGGCTTGCTCCGGCCTGAAGCCCTCGCAGCGTTGGAGGGCTGTGAGCAGATCATTCACGCTGGGGACATCGGTAGCCCGGATATTCTGGAACGGCTGGCCGCCATCGCGGCGCTGCGGGTTGTGCGCGGCAACAACGATCTGGCCGCCGGCTGGGCAGGGCAACTTGCGGACTGTTTGCAGTTCGACCTGTGCGGATGGCAGGTCTTGCTGGTCCATGACATCGCCGATGTCCCGGTATCGCTCGACCCGGGCGTGAGGGTGGTCATTACGGGCCACTCCCACAAACCGGGCGTCGAATGGCGTGGCGAAAGGCTCTATCTCAACCCCGGCAGTGCCGGTCGCCGGCGTTTCAAACTACCGGTGACGCTGGCCCTGCTTGAGGTAAGGGCCGACGGAATCAAGCCGAGGATTGTCCATTTGCTGGAAAGTCCACCCGATGGTGTTATCGGCTCAGCTTGAACCTGGCTGCGATCACCGACCTTGCGAGGGAAGCCGTCGGTCGCAAAAAATGCAGCTGATCGGCGGTGATCTTGCGAATATTCGAAGGTATTTGCGCTAAAGCAGCTTCACTCATCAGGCTGCCGAGCTTGCCAGTGCGTCCCTCCAGTTTTCAGTATGGGCTTGCAATTCGTCGTGCAGCCGTTGCATCGAGGACGAGTGCAGTTTCAGCGGTCGGGCAAGCGCTCCACGGTGAAACTGCGCCTGCCAGCCGACTTCGCTCCCGGCGGGCATCACGCCGGTGAAGACGAACCCGGCGGCCATCAGGCGACGATAATCGTCGGTAAACTGGCGACGAAGTCCGAGTCGTACCGAGATGGACCAATGGGCGGGCAGGCGTTGCAGTTGTCTGGCCAGGGGACGACTTATCTGACCGGCTCCGACGTCGACGCGCCCGGGCAGTTGCCTGAGCTGGAGCGGTTGCATGGACGTCGGGATATCGTCATCGGTGACGCCAAATCGCGACGCAATCGGAACCATGAGCCATTGGCATGCCTTGGGCCATTGGATCGCGGGTAATGGCCGGTGATGGCTACCGATCATCTGGCAGCCCACCACAATGGTTTCGGTCAGGGCAATGTCGAACGGCGAAGGCACATGATCGGGCATCAGGCCGGTGTCCTGGAAACCGAGTCGTCGTGCCAAACGCTGGCTATAGGGATGGCTGGTGACTTGTTTGATCGACAGCCTGACGAGCCCCAGAGCCTCACAATGGTCCAGCAGTTGCCGGCCCAGGCGCATCGCTATCTGGTTGCCTTGCAGGGCGGGGTCCACTGCCATCAAGGCCAGCTCTGCATCACCATGGTTGGCTGAAGGCAGGCACAACGCGGCGTGGCCAACCACACGATCATCCACCATGGCAACCATGGAGTGCCAATGTCGGTGCTGGTTGTGTTGGCAGATCATGTGCGGTACGTAGACATCCGGCGAAACGTAGTGGTCGCCATATACCCGGCGGAACAATTCACTTGTTCCAACGGCATCCGCGGGTGTGAACGGCCGGATAACCGGGGCGATCATCGCGCAAGCCCCGCCGGGCCATAGAGGCGCCGGTCGACAATCGGCAGATGCTTGCCCGAGCGTGGATGGCGCTCCAGCTCCAGGGCACTGCATTCCTGGACCTCCAGGCCAAGACGTTCTATGCCCGGGTATTGGCGGGACAACGTGGCTTTCAGTTCAAGGGAAAGCGACCCGTGCGCCTTTCGAGGAGCCGTTGAAACCCATTTGAATACCAGGCGATCTTTGTTTTCGACGTGCTCGAGAATCAGTTGCCATTGAAGGTCAACGGCAACGTGTCGGATGATCTCGCTGATCTGTTGCGGGAACAGCGAAATCACCCCCACCCGCACGCGCTGGCTCTGCGCGCTGCGGCCTTGTAGGGCGAATTTGCGCCACGGTGTGCCGACCGGCTCACGCCAACAGGCCCGGTCCCCGACCGGATACCGTACGATGGGCATCAGCCTGCGGCTGAGGTTGCTGACCACCAGGTTACCGGGCCGATCGCAGGCCTCGATGACCTCGCCGCTCAGCTCGTCGATGATCTCCACGCGCGTCTGTTCATCGAAAACCCGGTGTTCGCCAGGATCGCAGTCCGGGGTGCTGGCTCCCACCAGGCCGGCGTCCACGCTGGCATAACCGATCGATGTGAAGCGTGCCTGTGGAAAGGCGCGCTGCAGCAGGGGTCGTTGACTCTCGAACAAGTGTTCTCCACCAAACAGTATCGTGGTAATGCCGGGCAGCGTTCGCCCCTGTTGCTCCAGGTGGCTGGCAATGGCCAGCAGATGCGCAGGAACCCCGGCCAGCACATTGATATGATGCGCGATGACCGCTTCCGCCAGCGTGTCGGGATCGACCGAGCCCGTGAATGGAAACTCGGTAATGGGGACCTCAGCGCGGCGAAGGGCACCATGAATGAACAGGAAACTGGCATACAGGTCGCCCGAAAAAAACAGATTGGCAATGCGGTCGCCTGCACTCAATTGGGTGGACAGGCCACGACCGAAGCAGTCGACCATCTGGTGCCATTCATCCTGGGTGTAGACCGACAGCTTTCCCTGGCCTGTCGTGCCACCGGTTTTAAAGATCAATGCGTCCTGTAGGGGGGCGGTCAGTACTTCCCAGGCGTCAAGGTCATGGCTGTCGGCCCAGAATTGGTTGACGTCGGTCACGGGCAAGTCCTGCAAGGCGTATCCTTGCGCTGGCAAATGCCTCCAGTGCCTCTGGTAATACCTTGAATGCAGCCGGACATGACCGAGCCATTGTTCGATTGTTGAAGAAGTACTCATCAGGATTTTCTCTGGCTATGAAGTCCGCTGGATGGTTTGCGACGGAACAATCAGCCGGCTCTTCTGGAATCGATCACCAGCGGGACTTTGCCGCTGTGTTTGTTATGTTCGAAGCGTTCGGCCGGACAGGATTGGACGTCCAGGACCAACAAGGCTCCCTCGACCGATGTGAAGACGGATTTGAGACTCAACACTGCGCGCCGGACTGTTTCGACATCGCCGTCGGCGCGAATCGACAGGCGTTCACAGCCGCTGCGGTCATGGTCGAGGACGATTTGAATAGCCACTTGTGCACGTTCGGTCAGCTCGCGGGTATTGATGAATTCCGTGCCGATGCGTATCAGGCGTCCGTGGCGTTCGCGCAGCTCGAACCGGGGCGACTCCAGGCCACAGGGGCAGGGCGGCGTTACCCAGCGGCCGCAATCGCCGACTTCGTAGCGGCGAAGGGGTTGGGCCTGGCGCAGGCGGGAAGTGAAGAGCAGGCGCCCGGTTTCCCCGGGACTGACCGGCCTGTCCTGGTCCAGATCGACAATCTCCAGGTGTTGGATGTCGGTCATCAGATGGAATACGCCATCGTCACTGGCAGTGCAGGCATGGCCGAGGGGGCCTGCGTCCACCGTACCGTAGATTGCCGAGCGGATATGGCTGACCCCACACTCCCGGAGCAGTTGCCGGCTGCCTTTCCCCAGGTGTTCGCCACCCAGTAACACCTTGTGAACGCCCGCATAGTCTTTGAGCAGTGACTGCTGGCTCGAAAACAGGCGCTGGATTGTACTGGGCATGCCCACCAGGGTGTTGATGCCTTGGCTGACGATCAGCCTTGCGATTTCTTCGAAGTCATCGCCCGAGGGAGCCCCCATCGGGTAGTGCACGACGTTCATCTGCTCCAGTATTTTCGAGAAGCTGAAGAAGCCGCCGTAGAGGCTGCCGCCATAGAACAGGTTCATCACCCGATCCCGCGCCGGGTCGAGGCCGGCTGCACGCACTCCATCGGCGGCGGCACGCATGTGGCGATCGAAATCCCGATGGCTGTAGGGCGACAACACCGGATCACCGCTGCTGCCACCGGAGCGGAAAAAAAGCTGTGCCTGTGCTGGGGTGGCCAGCGCCAGGAAGGCGGCTTTGTCCATGATCGGCGTCGAGGGAGGTATCCGCATGGGGGCAGGCTGGGTATCCAGGGTGACGCGCAGGCTTGCGACATCCGCTGCAAGACCGATCGACACCCGACGGCTCAACCGTTGCAACGCATAGACCCCATCGTGAGGCTCGCCGTCATAGCCTTGCTGGATGTCGGCGGTTGTCGAGACACGGGTCACGCCAGCGGCTATCAGGCTATGTGCCAACCCTGGCACCCGTTCCGCTTCGCAGATCAGTGCGCAGCTTTGCAGGACGTTGCGCCACGGCTGCAGGGTTTCGATCAGCGAATCCTGGGGGACGGGCCGCAGCAGCAGCGTGCGGAACAGCGGCGACGGCGATAGGTCGCGGTGATGTTCCCAGAGAATGCGCCAGCCGCTACCGACCCAGACCTGGCCGGTCTGCCCCGCGAAGCTCTGGTCCAGCCGGGCCAGGGCGGTCCGGGTAGTGATCTCGCAGGCTTCGGCGGTGCTGGCGGTCAGCGCCGGCCAATGGCCTGCCCGTCGTTCGAACGCAGCGGCCAATGCATTGCCCAGTGCCTGCAGCGCAGCGGGCTCGTCATGATCTACCAGGAGCCATTGGGGACTGGAGCAGGCTTGCTGATCGAGACGACAGACTTCATCCACCAGCGCGTCCAGCGCCTGTGGCGTAGCGGCGCGAGGCGTGACATAGGCGAAGCTGATGCGGTGGCCCCAGTCGATCCAGCGGCAGCCGCTCGGGATCTGCTCGCGCAGGGCCTTGAGCGCCGTTTCGCCGCCCCAGGCGCTGACGCCTTGAGCCAACGCGAAAAGCCGTCCGCTTTCATGGTGAGGCACGGGTAGAACCGCGAGATAACCGCCAAGCCTGCCACTGCGGTCGCAATCGAGAAAGGCCTTCAGTGTCCGGGCCGTCAGGTCTCCATCCCGTGTGCTGGGCCGCAGCCAGTTGATATTCCCCGCCAACAGGCTTTCCAGGGCGGCGCAGAACGCCAGCAGCGGTGCGTTGCCCGGTGTGACATGCACCACCAGGCCCAGGGGTTGCCAGCTTTCGAAGGGACCGTCGCTGTAGTCGATTCGTCTGATCGAGCGAGGCTCCGCACCCAGTTCTCGCGTCAATTTTAGACTCAGATGCTCCCTCGTACAGAAGGCGATCAATGCCTGACGCTGGTCATCGTCAAGGAAGAAATCCTGCCCCGCCGAGCGCAATGCGTGGGTGAACGCCTCGGCGCAATCGAGAACGCTGTCGATGGACGGGGGCTCGGCCAGCAGGGCGGGCAATTGCGCCTGCAAACGTTCGAGGACCTGGTCGAGGAGCAGGCTCTCGTGCAGTTGGCCATTGATGAGATACATATCAGTTTTCCTTGATCAATTCGGCGGCAGCCATGGCGCAGCTTCTGCTGGCGCTGGTGCCGGCACGGCCGTGGAGTTCGAACCACTGGGTGCTGGAGCCACACTCGCAATCGGCGCCATGCAGCGTCGCGAGGTCGCTCATCACCACGGCGTGGGCGGGGCTGGAGGAGATGTAGGGTGAAACGAAGGACAGAAGACCGGCCTCGCCGAGGGGGTGGACACTGAAGTCCGATGGATGCCGCACAAAGACTTTCGAATAGACCGGCACATGAAAGCGGTGGTGTTCGCATTCGACATAAGGCACTGCATGCTCGACGGCACCGTAGCCGTCACGGCATCGATGGGGAGCAATCCCCAACTGCCGGGTGATGCGCTCGTAGACCTGATGGCGGGGAATCTCCTGGGCGGCCTGCTTTTTCCAGCCGCCTCCCAGGAATACCAGGGAGCCAGGCGCGAGCTCCAGGTCCGCAAGGCCTGTTTCGCGCATGCGTTCGAGTACGTGCCAAAGCAAGGCCGGGAAGCCGATGATCCTGACCGGCAAGCCCTGCCCGGCGAACGCTTGCAAGGCGCGGATAACGCCGAACACATCGAATTCGTGCCCTCTCCCGGTACGCCGCAAGGCATAGGCAACGCGATTGACCGGGGCAAAGCGACACAGGAACTGATCGGTGTACGCCGTTCCCAGTCGATTGTCCGGTTCGGGTTCATGCCCAAGCAGCAGATAGTTACAGGGCGTATCCGGGGTGGACCAGCCGTAATGCTCGAAGATCCGCGCCACCATGCCCTGGGCCGCAGCCATGCTGCGTTCGTCGTAGCGCATGCGGCTTTTCTGCCCACTGGTGCCGGACGACGTAAGTTCCAGGGCATCTGCGGCGGTTGGGCTGAGCAGCAGTCGCTGTTTGAAGTAGTTGGCATAGATAGGTGGCAGCCGCGACCAGTCTGTCATGTGCTCCAGGTCTGCGGCGTCAAGATCATTGGCGTTGAGCCAGGCTTCATAGCCTGGGGTATGGTGGCAATGAAACAGGCTTATCTGCGCCATGGCACGATCGAACAGTCCGGAAGGTACCGAGTCGGGATCGTAGGGGTGGGGCAGTGCGCATAGCGCATCGGCGTGGGAAAAATGAATCATCTGGGCAAGGTTCCTCAGGGACGAGAACTTCAAACGTGGGCCGGCGGTTGCGACTGGAACAGGCGCAATGCAACAAGACAGCTGAGCCCGGCGATGCCGGCCATCAGGGCGAAGGACTCCAGGCTGGCCCCGGCGCCTAGCAGAGCCAGCAGCGAACCTGCCGCGCTCATCACCGCAATGGAAATCATCCCGACCATGGCCGAGACCAGTCCTTTGCTGTCGGAGCTGGCGAATAGCGCCAATCGATACAGCGCCGCATTGCCCATGCCGAGTCCAAGGGCATATAGCGACAGACCGCTGACCAGTATCGGCAGCGCAAGATCGAACCGACTGGCGATGACCAGTGCGATCAGGCCGGCGCACAAGGGCCAGAGGCTATAACGGAGCACCCCGTGGACACCGGCCCGTTCCACCAGCCCGTTGAGCAGGAGGTTGCCAAGGATCACCGCGGCGAAGACCGGCATCTGCCACAGCCCGTACAGGAGCGGTGAAAGGTCCTGGCCCTGGATCAACAACTGGGGCGACAGTCCTATCCAGGCGATCAGCGGCAGACTCATCAGGCCGAGCGCTACGCTGGCGGCCATGAATCCTGCATGTCCCAGTAATGCGCCATAACGCTTGAGCAGGGAGCGCAATTCGAAGGGTTCGAGGGGCGGTGGTTTTCCGTCCGTCTGCCCGGTCCCCGCGTTTTGCGGCATGAACCACCACAGGGCCAGCCAGCTCACCGCCCCGAGGCCCGCGAGCAATAGAAACAGTTCGCGCCAGGACAACCATTGCAACAGCACCCCACCGAGCAACGGCCCCAGCAGGGGAGAAAGAAGCGCGAGGTTACCCAGCAGCGCCATGACTCTTACGGCGTCCGATTCGCTGAACATTTCCTGTATGGCGGGATAGCTGACGGCAATCACGAAGCCCAGGCCCATGCCCTGGATCAGGCGCAGGGCATTGAATCCGAGCATGTGGCTGACCTGCGTGATTGCCGCGCAAGCCAGCGCAAAGCCGGCGCAGCCGGCGAGCATGAACAGCCGGCGCCCATGGTGATCCGATAACGGGCCGATCAGCCACGGCAACACGACGCCGCCCAACAGGTAAAGGTTGAACGCATAGGGAATTTGATCCGCGGCGGCACCCAGTTCCTCGGTGACACCAGGCATGGCGGGCATGACCAGGTCGCTGGCCAGATAGGTCAGCAGTTCAAAAAGCGCGATAGCCAGGCAAAAACCTGTCAATCGATGTGACGAGAAGGTTGTCAGCGAGTTTTGCATGGTTCCCAACGTTATTTTCCATAAGGAGGTAGGTGCCTCTTTTCGAGAATACGTGGGGGAGTTTCAGGGTCGAAATAAGCCCTGGCCTCAGTTTGCGAAGGAAACCGGACCCAAGGTCGTACGAACAACGCTCGTAAATGGCGGACGTGTCGCCGCGATGAAGGGAATTAATCCGATAGCTGGCAGAAAGGCCGTATTGAACCGACCGAATATCCTGGTTGCGCACAGGTGCGCCTTCGGCTGTACCATGGGGCCCCGCCTGTGCCTCTTGTCCCCGCCATCGGGAATGCATCGGGCAAGCAGTCGGATACAACGGATACATTCAGGAACTGGCAATGACCCATTCGCAACGTTTGAAATACTCGATTCTGATCGTCCTCGTCGTCCTTGCAATCATGCTGGGCCTGTCCTGGATGCAGAACAAAGGCATGATCAGCGAACAGCTGTTTCAGTACATCGCCATTGCCGTGGCGGTCGTCGTGGTGGTGGTCAATGGTGTGATGCGTCGAAAGGTCAAGCCTTAGGCTCTGTACGAAAAGCCTTGATACTCGTTCATGCTGCGTTGAAAACAGCCTCGCAATGCTCATGTACTCCAGTACACTGCGCTTGCTCGGCTGTTTTCGCCTTGCCTGACCTTCGTCTCAAGACTTTTCGTACAGAGCCTAGGCGTTGTATGAAGCACTGTCATTCCCCGGCCTCGAGCACGGCGATTGCCCTGGCATGCAAGCTGTAGCTCTTGTCGGGGTTCAGCGTCAGCACACCCTCGCTGCACAGTCGTTTCAAGACTTCGCGCACGCTGAGAAAGGACAATGGAATGTCCAGTCCCGCCAGTTGACTGTGGATGCCTCGCACACCCAGGCCCCGGTTCTGCGCAGCTGCGGTGAGTAACGTATCGATGACCTTGAGGCGAATCAGGCTGGTCCTGAGCCCGAAACTCTTGAGCAAACGCTTGATGTGCTCATTGTTGCCTCGTTCCGCTGGCCTGGCGAACACGCGCTGGGCAGCTGTCATCGGGACGCCGGTCGGCCCTGGTTTTTTACCCTCCATGGGTAGTTGCGTGTCATGCATGCAAAACTCCTTACCAGCCTGATCAGAAAAGGTCACAAACGCTCTCCTGTATAGGACGAACGAAGGCGATCAATCATGAAGCCCTGGATGTGAAAAAAAACCGGGATGCCGGCAAAGCCCCGTGTTCCAGCGACCGCGAGGCTATTAATTTTTTTTCATCCGGTTCGTTTCCAGGGGAGGCGCATTCCCGGTCGTGCACGGTGAATGCGGATGGCCAGGCCGGATCCGATGTTTTTCCCCGTTGTCATATCGGGAGAGCGGTCCTGGTTCTTGCAGTTTTTTCGATCAGGAGTGAACGTGAGAAAGTCCGGGCAGTTATCGAAATTGCGTCTTGCAGGCGCATGTTTAGGAATGGGCCTGGCGCTCACTTCGGTCGCCAACGCTCAAGGCGATGCAGGCCAGGCCAGCGCTGAGATCCGTCGAACCCAATTTGGCGTCCCCCACATCCGGGCCGAGAATGAACGCGGCCTGGGTTACGGCATCGGCTATGCCTATGCCCAGGACAATCTTTGCCTGCTCGCCAACGAGATCGTCACAGTCAACGGCCAGCGCTCCCGCTACTTCGGACCCGAGCAGGTCACGGTGGAACAGCGCAAAAACAGCGCAAGCGACGTGTTCTTCAACTGGCTCAACACCCCGCAGGCGGTTTCCGGTTTCTGGCAAGCCCAGACACCCCAGGTCCAACAGCTGGTCGAGGGCTATGTGACCGGTTACAACCGGGCCCTGGCCGAGCGCCGGGCCAAAGGGCTGCCCGAGCAGTGCGCGAGCGACTGGGTGCGGCCCATCACGGCGCTGGACCTGGTCAAGTTGACCCGCCGCCTGCTGGTGGAAGGGGGCGTTGGCCAGTTCGCCGAAGCCCTGGCTGGCGCGCAACCGCCCCAGGCGGCCGCCAGCATTGGTGGCCCGGCCGATTTTTCAGTCGCAGCGCTGCAGCAGCAGCGTTTTGCCCTGGAGCGTGGCAGCAACGGGCTGGCCATCGGCAGCGAGCGTTCGTTCAACGGACGCGGCATGCTGCTGGCGAACCCACATTTCCCGTGGGTGGGGGGCATGCGCTTTTATCAGATGCACCTGACCATTCCCGGCAAGCTGGACGTCATGGGGGCTGCCTTGCCGGGATTACCGATGATCAACATCGGTTTCAGCCGGCACCTGGCCTGGACCCACACGGTCGATACGTCCAAGCATTTCACTCTGTACCGTCTGCAACTCGACCCCAAGGACCCGACCCGCTATTTGCTCGATGGCAAATCCGTTCCGATGAGCCAACAGGCGGTCACGGTGGACATCAAACAACCCGATGGGCAGGTGAAGACGATTTCACGGGTGGTCTACGGCTCGCAGTTCGGTCCGGTCGTGCAATGGCCGGGGCGGCTGGATTGGGATCGACGCTTCGCCTACAGCCTGCGGGACGCGAATCTGGAGAACGACCGGGTACTGGCACAGTGGTACGCCATGAATCGGGCGGTCACGCTCAAGGACCTGCAAACGGCCGTCCATGAGATCCAGGGCATTCCCTGGGTCAATACCCTGGCGGTTGACGACCACGGGCAGAGTCTGTACATGAACTTGTCGGTGGTGCCGAACGTGGATGCTGACAAGCTGGCTCGCTGCAGTGACCCTCGGCTCGGTTCGAAGCTGATCGTATTGGATGGCTCGCGCAGCGAGTGTGCCTGGGACATCGATCCCGAAGCGGCGCAGCAAGGCATTTATGCCGCCGAAAGGCAGCCACAGCTGTTGCGCCGCGACTACGTGCAGAATTCCAACGATTCGGCCTGGATGACCAACCCTTCGCAGCCCTTGTCAGGCTATTCGCCCTTGATCAGCCAACAAGGCCAGCCGCTGGGCCCACGGGCACGTTTTGCGTTGGACCGACTCGACAAGCTGGCCAGGAAAGGGCCGGTACGCGTAGAGGACCTGCAGCGCATGGTCATGGACGATCAGGTTTATCTGGCTGATCAGGTCATGCCGGACCTGCTCCGGTTCTGCTCCGCTGATCCGGGACCCGAGGCTGCGGCACTCGCGCAGGTGTGTACCCGCCTGAAGGCCTGGGACCGTACGGCTGGCCTGGATAGCGGATTGGGGTTCATTCATTTCCAGCACATCATGGAGGGCTTGCAGGCTGTCCCTGACTTCTGGCGCGTACCTTTCGATCCCCAAGACCCGCAACAGACCCCGCGAGGCCTGGCGATCGAGCAGCCTGCGGTTATCGAGGCGTTGCGCAAGGCCATGCTCGCTTCGGCGGATGCGGTCAAGGCGGCCGGGTTGTCAGTGGACAGTCGCTGGCAGGACGTCCAGGTTGCCAGCAGTCGTGGTCGACAGACGCCAATCCATGGAGGGCCGGGGGAACTGGGGATCTACAACGCAATCCAGAGTGTGCCGCGCGCGAATGGCAAGCGGGAAGTGGTCGGCGGTACCAGTTACCTGCAAGTGGTCACCTTTGATGACAAAGGCCCTCAGGCTCAAGGATTACTGGCGTTTTCCGTCTCCAGCGACCCCGCATCCCCCCATGCGGCAGACCAGACCGAAGCGTTCTCCAGGAAACAATGGAGCGTGTTGCCCTTTACCGAACAGCAGATCAAGGCCGATCCGTACTATCAGGCACTGATTATCCGTGAACGGGATGAGGCGGGAAGGGTGGCTACGCAGTAGGCCGAGGGCGCCGGACTTATCGGCACGGAAGCCGCCATCTCGCTCCTGTTGGGAGAGACGGCGGCTTCTTCACTGATTGGCGGGTCGTTGACCGACGGTGTTGAGGACCGGATTGCCATCCTTGTTCTGCGTCAGGTAGACCGGTAGCACCTTTGGTAACGAAGGCACCAGGTTCTTCACTTCGCTGATGTTGTAGATACCGCCGATACGCAGGGCTCCGGTGTTGTTATCGGCCAGCATGACGGGATGGTCGAGGTAGCGGTTGATCAATGGCAGGGCGTCGGTAAGGGTGAGGTTATTCAGCACCAGCTTGCCGTTGCGCCACGCCAATGAGTTGTCGTCGGCGGGGATCTCGCGGACCTGCGCCTGGAAGTCGCCGGCTTTGTAACTTGCCTGCATGCCGGGTGTGAGCCGCGAACCGTTCTGGGTCAGTGCCTGGTTGCTGGCGACCAGTACCGAGCCTTCCACCAGTGTGACCCGTACCTGATCCTGATACATCCATACGTTGAAGCGGGTACCGGTCACCCGTACCTGGCCTTGGCCGGCCCGGACGATGAATGGGTGCTGGGTATCATGGCTGACTTCGAAGAAGGCCTCGCCCCTTTTCAACGTAACCCGCCGCTCATTCTTGTAGTTGGCGAACACCAGCTCGCTGCCCAGGTTGAGCTCGACCTGACTGCCGTCGCCCAACGTGATGCGGCGAACGCTTGCGTCGGCTTCGAATCGCTCATAGGAATTGGCAAGCCAGCCCAGGTTCCAGCCTGTGTAGGCAGCCAGTGGCAGGCCCACCACCAGCACCGCGGCGGCGGTGGCCAGCGAACGCCAGCGCGACCGAGGCCGGGGCATCGGGGGCGGCGGCGCAGGCTCGACGCGGGGCAGGTGATCGGCGACATCCCAGATTTCCAGCATGGCTTCGTATTCGAAGGCGTGCAGGGGATCGGCATCGTGCCATTGCCTGAAGGCCAGTCGTTCGGCATCGGTGCAGTCGGCAGCATGCATGCGCATGCACCAGTGCGCGGCCGCATCGGTAATGGCGTCGTATTCGGCTTCCGACAGTGTTCGTTCGGTCATTGACTCTTCCTGGTTTGCCGCATTCTAACCTTCGGTATGACCTGTCGAGAACAGTCGTTATGACGTTTGCACGCCAAATGAGCCTGTTTTTTTGGCACAAAGCGTCCACGCCGGTAGGGTGCCGTCGAAGCATCTCACGGTTCCCGTGAAAAAAAGATCAACTGTGCCCACAGGGCGTGGGCTAAGACGCCCCGGCAGGGCTCTGAGCGGGCGGGTCGAGCTGACGCCCCAGCATGCAGATGAGCAACGTCATGGAGTCGGCGTTTCGGAGTATGACGTCGATGCGCTTGTCCGCTGAATTGGGGTCCAGAAAAATATCACGGGCTTCGCTCAGGGTTTTTGCGCCTGTGACCTTGAGGATTTCGCTGGCCATGTCTTTGAAGGGCCGCAACAGTTCCAGGCTCTTGAGCTCGCCAGCGATGTGATCCCATGCCATGAATAACTTGGACCTTGGCGTGGTCAGCGACAATCCGTGGAGTTGACGGGCTTTCAGGTCACCCTGCTTGAATCGGCCTAGCTCGGAGTCTGTCGAGATGAGGTCGTAGAACGGCAGCGCCGCGTCCAGGTAGACAATGTCGTACGTATCGAAAAGCTGATGGGTTATTTCATGGATGAGGGTCGCTCCCTGCGCATGAGCATCGACATTGAACGTCTCCGGGACCAGCTCCTTGTATTGATCCAGCCCCACCTCGAAGAACAGTTGGGTCAAATAGATTCTTCCCTCTGCCTTCGCCCCCAGGACGAATGCAGTCGATGTGTCGTCGATGTCCTTGAGGTTTCCGATCACGATGCGGTCGGCGTTCTGCGATTCCCAGGAAGGATCGGCCAATGCCTTGCAGATCGGCGAAATCGCGGTATTGATTTTTTCGATCAGGTTCGCATCGACACGACTGACGCCGAAGAAAAGCTTCAGGAAAGTGTCCAGCCTGGAGCCCGGTGTCAGTTGTCGCCGAGCTTGCCCAAGATTATGCAGTGCATTCGATGAATAGAACCTTGCGGTCTCCAGTGCCTGCACGATTGCATTGGCACAGTGAGGATATTTTCTGCGTATCTGCGTCATACCTTTGGCTTCGATATTGAGCGAGATGGTCGCCTTGTAGTCGCTATATGAGTTTGCCAGGGTCGACATCACCTTGCCGTAACGAATGGTTTGTCGATTTGGGTCAATCAGCCATTCCTGGCCCCCGGGCGCTTTTTTCAGTATCGGTCCTTCTCCATTCTCATGGACGATGCGCCACACCTGGTTGGCTTTCGCCACCTGGAAGACTTTACCGGCCAGGCAGGCATACGCTTTGCTGGACCCGGCGGCGCGGTAGGTGCCGTCGATAAGGTTTCGCTGCAGGTCGCACAGGCTGACGTCCGTAGCCTCGAAGGCTTGCAGATTGGTGCGGGTCGGGGCGGTGGACGCGATATCCGGCCAACTGGCGGGGGCCGCTACGGAGGCGGTTGGCGAGACTGGATCGAGCAGACCGAACGTGTCGTCGCGATTGAGAAAGCCCAGCGACACCATTTCTGCCGCACCGGCGACAAAATCATGCATGCCAGTCTTCCAGTCATGTTGCTGCAAGGCCTCGGCAGACGCTTTGAAATCCTGGTAGCTCTCCCACAGGGTCTCGAAAAACGCCAGTTTGCCCGGCAGGTGCCGTCCTGCGAACTTCACTCCGGAGCTGAATACATGCAGGACCGTTTCCCAGTCGAATTGACGCTTGCTGTCGGTTTGCGTAGTCAACAAGTCCGATAACACCTGCACATTGTCGTCAAACAACGCATCGAACAGATTTCCCCGAATTGGATTGGAGGCCAGGGTGATCTCCGAGCGCTGTCCCATTGTAGAGGCGAACAGGTTCCTGAATAGACTTTGCTGGTTCGCGGGAAGCCGATTGATCACCAGATCCTGAAGCGCTCCCGGCAGGTTGAGCGCAGCGATAAGGCTCGCTTCGTCTTTGAACTCGGTAAGGGCCGGGCCTGCTAGGTAAGGCGAGTACAGCACGTGGGGCGCTTTCGCATCGGTGCTCGATCCGATCAGGTACAGTCCCAGGGCTTTGATGGCCGTGGCACCGTCGGTTTTGATCAGCTCCAATGGCCGAATCAGCGCATTCGCCCCCCTCACGGCCTGACGCGCGATGGCGTCCGGCATGTCCAGTACCTGGCGGATCAGATCGAATGCGGAAGGGGACAGGTATTGTTGCAAATGGCGTGCGTGGGCGTATTGCAACAGTTGCCAGGGTAATTGACGGCGAAAACGCTGCCTTCTCGATTGGGCGTCCACGCCCTTGCCGGAAAGCTTTTCCTGGACGTGTTGCTTATACGAGGTGGCGATATCGAGTGACAGTTGCATCTGTTTGACGGTCGTTTCGTTGAGGCGCTCAGGCAATGTTTGCCGGGAAGTAGAGGACACCGTGAATCCGGTCCTTTGGGTTGACTCGAGGTGATTCAAGGCGAAATCGGTCAGCGGACTGGCAGGGCCTGCGAGTGCCAGGTTCGGCGTGATCTGAAGTGTGGCCGGGTCCAGGTCGTTTTCGGCAAAGCGCGCATTCAGCAGTGTTTTCAGTTTTTTGTACGCATACGTGTGCAGCGGCTCGATGCCGTCCAGATAGTCTTTGCCGTCGCTCACGTTGCTCCTGTATTGCTCCAGCAGATCAACGTGCAGGCGTTGATCTTCAAGAGAGGCCGAGCCGAGCCAGGCGGGCAATTTCTGTCGCCATCTGTCGGCCTGGGCAATACGTATCGCGCGCGGAAGGTTGGTGGGAGCGCCTTTGTTCACCAGGGATTTCAGACTCTTTGCAAGAGCCTGCCCGGTCAGTTGCCAGTCTCCGCTTTTCAATGTGCTCAAGTAGCCTTGCTCGGCCTCGAAAAAATGGATGAAGGAGTTCATCCGGTTCAACAGGACGTTGTCCTCGATCAGCTCAAATGCCTCGAGCTGATATCGGCCATGGGGCTTGCGTTGAGCAGGGGGCAGGTTGGCCAACAGGCTGAAGCGTTTTCTGGAGTCGAGCAGGTACCGGTTGATTTCCCGGGTGGCGATTTCGACGGAGGGAAAAACCTGAAGCCCATCCGAAGGTGTCCAGAGAATCGCCAGGCCTGAATAAGGCGTGTCCAGGCCTCCGCGTTCGGTCAGAAAAAAACAATTGGCGACAGGAAGGGACGTCGTCTGGTCTTCCGTGATGCAACTGAGTCTCAAGGCGTAGACATCTGGCCGAAAGCCTTTGACGCCGATACGTTGATCACGGTCCGGGTAATCGGGGTCGTAGGCGAAAACGCTGCCGATGAGGTCGTGGGCAGCCGGCGCCAGTGTGCCGTCAAGCTCCCGTAGCTCGGCCTCGGCGCGTATTCCGACGGAGAATACGTTGGTGAGTTTCGAACGCAAACCTCTCAACTCCTTGAGCAGGGAGAGGTCAGTGGAGACCGACAGTTGGCCGAACAGTGTGTTGAAAGCGTCCTCGACGCTGGCATAAGTCTTGATTTTTCTTTCCAACTGATCGGCCATCAGACTGGATGGGCGCAAGTCTCCATGAAGCGCTGGCCGGGTGCCCCAATGACCGCTGGTTTGATGCCTCAGGAGGCTTTTGTCGACCAGGGTCCGTATGTCCAACGCCTTGTCGACGAGGGCATGTACGTTCATTTTGTCCTGGCGGGACATTTCCAAGGTGTAATGGAGATTGTTGATCTGTTTGGCAATGATTGAGTTCGCCAGGGACTCGAATACCGGCAAGGCCACCGGATGCCCCGACACTTGTGGTTCGTCGAAGCGCAAGAAACGGTTGCGCTCCTCCAGGCTCATGAGACCGTACAACGCTTCCTTTCGCGTGGTGCTGGCTGGCGTATCGAACAGCGCGTGCTTGAAACCCAGATAATCCTCGACGACCTGCACGCCCTGGCTGGGTGTATAGAGGTAGTGCCCTTTGGCGCTGATCATCAATGAGCCCGCAAGCTCTACGTACAGCGGGGCGTACTCCCAGAGACGAATCGTTTCGATGAACTGCAGCGGTTCGTCCGGGCGGGAAGGCCTGAACAGCCGCAGCAGCTCCCGGCTTTGCGTAGCCGTCAGTTGTCGTTGTTCCCGCTTGATCAGGATGTCCGCTCGCATTGCATCGCTGAGCACCTGGGAAAGAAACGACCGGCGTGGCGCATGAAAAGGGCCGCTGGCGTCCCAGTACGTCTCGATGCAGCCGACAAGCCGGGGAATCAGGCTTGCGGCGGTGACCCTCAGCAGGCTTTCCCACTCCCGCGAATTACCGGGCGATGCCGTTATTTCCGGGTGCACGAATTCGACGTCATGTCCGTAGGGGCGTCCCTGATGGTGAAAGTAGACCAGGATCGCGTCGGCCAATGACAGGATTCTGGTTACTTTATGGGTCTTGGACTCGCCCGGACTGCCGTGAGTGCTGATGGCCACCCGGGTATGCCGATGGTCGAAGTTCGAGGCTACTTCGTTCAGTATCTCGTCGAGCATCCGGTTCAGCGAGGGTAGTGCGATCAGCTGCTTCACCAACAGCTGCCCGTTGAGGGCTTGAGTGTGCTCGATGGATTCGACCTGGGACCTGAAGACATCACCTTCAATTGGTTTACGGGTCAGCACGATGGTAGTCGCGCCGTTCAGTTCGGCCCGTTGAGAGATTGAAAGCAGTTGGAACAAAGCGTCTCGCTCGGCGGGGATCGCCAGCATTTCGTTGATCTTCGTTTCGAGAGATTCCAGGCTGTCGAATTTTTCAATACCACGCCAGGGCGTGTAGAGAAACGCAGGCTTGTCGTTCGATGTACCGGCTTCTGGCAGGGCGGACAGGGCAAAGCAGCCGGCCAGTGGGATCGGGGCCTTGTCCTCGACTTCGAACAGAAGGGTTTCGGCAGTCATCGGGGGCGTCTGCGCGGCGCGTAGGGTGTGGCTGGGCAGCGCGGCGTGGTGCAGCCAGTCGAGGTCCTGCTGTGTCAATCCGTCGGGTGAGATCAGTTCGGCCAGGCGGGTGGCCCCCAGTACTTCGGGAAACAGCAGTGGCGTGGTTTCGGTGGTCATCGTCGCTTCTCGGTCAAGGCGCCGCGAGGCGGCACTCCAATGAAAAGCGGTCAGGCTAGGGGGGAGTGAACAGGCAAGGGTGGTACATAGTTACCGCACGCCAGGCTCCGGAGCTGTCAAGCTGCAGGGCCTTCAGGCCTGTCTGCGCGAAGGTTGACAGCGTATTCGTGAAGCAGTGTTAATCACCGGGCTGGTTTCTCTAACGCTGTTGCTACCTCCAACAATCACTCTGGAGCTTCAGATGTCTGCGCAATCCGATCACACCGCTTCCGGCCCCCTGTCCTACGATGCCCTGGTGAGTTTGCTGGAGAAGATTTTCCTGCGGCATGGCACTTCGGCCGAAGTCGCCCGGACCCTGGCGCAGAACTGCGCCAGCGCTGAGCGCGACGGTGCCCACAGCCATGGGGTCTTTCGCATTCCCGGCTATGTCTCGACGCTCAAGAGCGGTTGGGTGAATGGCCAGGCAGTGCCGGTGGTCGAGGACATCGCATCAGGGTTCGTCCGGGTGGACGCCGGTAACGGTTTCGCCCAACCGGCCCTGGCCGCCGCGCGTCCATTGTTGGTGGCGAAGGCCCGTAGTGCCGGCATCGCGGTACTGGCTATCCGAAACTCGCACCACTTCGCGGCGCTCTGGCCGGATGTCGAGCCGTTTGCCTACGAAGGGTTGGTGGCGCTGAGCGTGGTGAACAGCATGACGTGCGTGGTGCCCCATGGCGCGGATCGTCCGTTGTTCGGCACCAACCCCATTGCCTTCGCCGCGCCTCGGGCCGGTGGCGAGCCGATTGTCTTCGACCTGGCGACCAGCGCCATTGCCCACGGTGACGTGCAGATCGCTGCCCGCAAGGGCGAGCTGTTACCGCCGGGCATGGGGGTGGATAGCCAGGGCCGACCGACATGCGATCCGAAGGCGATTCTCGAAGGGGGCGCCCTCTTGCCGTTTGGCGGGCACAAGGGCTCTGCGTTATCGATGATGGTCGAGTTGCTGGCCGCCGCCCTGACCGGAGGCAATTTTTCCTTCGAATTCGACTGGAACAACCACCCGGGTGCCAAGACGCCGTGGACCGGCCAGTTACTGATCGTGATCGACCCGAGCAAGGCCGCCGGGCAGGACTTCGCCGAGCGCAGCCAGGAACTGGTCAGGCAAATGCAGGGGGTGGGCCTGCAACGGCTGCCAGGGGATCGTCGGCATCGCGAGCGTCGTCAATCCAATGAGAGCGGGATTGCACTGGATGAGCAGACGATGGCGCAGTTGCGGGAGCTTGCGGGCGTATAACCAGGATGTAGGATCTGGGCTTACCCGCGATAGCGTTCTGCCTGAATCGGTGATGTTGGAGGCACTGGCCTCATCGCGAGCAGGCTCGCTCCCACGGGGGTTGGTGGTGTGTCTGAAAGAACGCTGTCCTTGTGGGAGCGAGCCCTGCTCCTCAGGTGTGGCGGGTCAGCGCCGTCCGAGCAATAAGCCCACCACCAGCCCGAAGCCGGCGGAAATTGCCACGGTTTGCCACGGGTGGCCGCCAATGTAATTTTCGGTGGCATCTACCATGGGGCGGGTGCGTTCACGCGCACTGGCAAGCGAATCCAGGGCCAGTTGCAGTTTCTGGGTGATCTGGCCCCGCAGGTTCTCGGCGTCTTCGCCGACCAGCGCTGTGCTGCTCTTGAGCAGCTTTTCCGACTCTTCGATCAGGACCTTCAGTTCGCTGAACACTTGATCCTTGATTTGCTCTCCGTTTGCTTGCTCGGTGTTTTTACGAGGCATCGAATGGCTCCTGGGGGATGGCGATGAACAATTGAGTGTGACGCTTGAGCGAAAGTTGCAGCCTTGGGCAATCATCGCAGTATCCAAACTCAATCGGGGTTAAGACGTTTCCCTGCAAGGTGTAAGATGTCGCCTATTTACGCAACAGGTAATTCCCCATGAGCTTCAATCTGGCTGACAAGCCCCTGGCCGAGCGCGCCGCACTGGAAGACGAAAAATCCCGACTGTTCGAACTGTGGCAGAACAATCTGGGCAAGGCCAAGGGTGAGGCCGCCCGTTTGTTCGGTGAGCGTTCCAAGCGCAAGGGCAAGTGGGCCGAGTGGGTGCGTGCGGAACTGGACGGCATGTCGCCTCCGGAATTCGCCAATATGGTGCGCAGTGAAGTCAATCGTCTGATGGCGGCAAATAAATAGGTCTATGCAAAGGTGGCGACAATAGCCTCGCGAACCTTGATCACCGCAGGATCCATTTGGGTTGGGGTTCGCCAGCCCAGTTCGATAGGGTAGCGCGGTAATGCAATGGGACAGGGCAACAACGCCAGACCGCTGAGCGCCGCGATGGCCCTGGCGGCATGCCTCGGAATGGTCGCTACCGCCTGGCTGCCCTTGAGCAGAAACGGCAATGCGGCAAAATGAGTGGTCGACGCGCACACCTTCCGGCTCAGCCCGAGCCCGGCCAACCCCTCGTCGGTGATACCGATGAAGCCGCCGGATGAGACCAGCAGATGTTCGCGGGCCACGAACGCATCTAGCGTGAGGGTCACCTGGTCCTCTGCCAGGCTGGCCTGGTCGACCAGGCACGCATAATCGCCTTCCCCCAATACCTGGCGACTGAGCAACCGCTGCGAAAACCCTCCCGCCGTGATCGCCAGGTCCAGGGTGCGCTCCATCAGGTTACGGCCAACGATCTGGCTGTGGGTCTGGCGGAAAATCAACCGCAATCCGGGCGCACGTCGGGCCACTTCTTCGATCAGCCGCCGCCCATAAGCCACCTCGAAGTCATCGGACAGACCGACGATGACCGAGCGACCTTCGTAGCGACCGGCATCCGGATCGATCATCGCCAGGCTCTGGCGACACTTGTCCAGTGCATCGCTGATGACCGGTTTGAGCTGGTTGGCCCGCAAAGTCGGGGCCAGGCCGCGGCCGGTGCGCACGAATAATTGATCGTCATACAGACCTCGCAATCTGCGCAGGGCAGCGCTGATGGCCGACTGTGTCACACCCAGGCGCAGGGCGGCCCGGCTGGCGCTGGACTCGTCGTGCAGGGCTTCGAAGGTCTTGAGCAGATTGAGGTCGACGTCTTCGATATTCATATGGCTCATATCATTTAGCAGTGTTCAGGGCTTTATTCATGATCAATCGGCGTCCGAAAATCGGCAACACCCTAATAATCAGGAGTTGCAACCCATGCCAAAATCCATCGTCGCCGCCCTGCAGATCGGTTCCTTGCCCGGCGGCAAGGGCGAAACCCTGGCGCAGATCCTCTCTTATGAGGAGGCAATACGTCAGGCCGGTGCCCGATTGGTGGTCATGCCCGAGGCCCTGCTGGGCGGGTATCCCAAGGGAGAAGGTTTCGGTACTCAACTGGGCTATCGGCTGCCGGAGGGACGCGAGGCGTTCGCCCGCTATTTCGCCAATGCCATCGACGTGCCCGGGGTCGAGACCGAAGCGCTGGCCGGGCTCTCGGCGCGCACCGGGGCGAGCCTGGTGCTGGGCGTGATCGAGCGGGCTGGCAGTACGCTTTATTGCACGGCCCTGTATTTCGAACCCGAGGCAGGTCTGGTGGCCAGGCATCGCAAACTGATGCCCACCGGCACGGAGCGGCTGATCTGGGGCAAGGGCGATGGCTCGACATTGCCAGTGATCGACAGCCAGGTCGGCCGTGTGGGCGCGGCGGTGTGCTGGGAAAACATGATGCCGCTGCTGCGCACGGCGATGTACGCCAAGGGCGTCGAGGTGTGGTGTGCGCCGACGGTGGATGAACGGGATATGTGGCAGGTGACCATGCGTCACATTGCCCATGAGGGCCGGTGCTTCGTGGTCAGCGCCTGTCAGGTCCAGGCCTCGCCCCAGGCGCTGGGGATCGAGATCGCGAACTGGCCGACCGAACGTCCGTTGATCGCCGGCGGCAGTGTCATCGTCGGCCCCATGGGGGATGTGTTGGCCGGTCCGCTGAAAGACAGGGCAGGGTTGCTGACGGCTGAAATCGATACCGACGATCTGGTGCGGGCGCGCTACGACTATGACGTGGTCGGGCATTATGCCCGGCCGGATGTGTTCGAGCTGGTGGTGGACGAGCGGGCCAGGCCCGGCGTGCGGTTTACCGCGTAAGTCACCAAGTGGTCGTGGGGGCCCGCAAGTCCAGGGTCCCGCGGTCGACGAAGCGCACGGTACCGAACAACCCGCCCGCGAGCTTGCCCTTGAGCACGTAGGGCAGGTTGTCCAGGCTCTGGGCCTGGCTCAGGCCCAGCGTTTGGCGCAGCACCGAAAAAGCCGAAATGCTGACTGGCACACTCAGCACCTGCTCGGAAAACCTCGGGATGGAGCCTGTCTGATCACTCACCCCTGACGCCAGCGTGCGTCCATTGACCTCCAGGTCCAGCGCCACGCCGTTATAGTCGATGCCGATGTCGTTGGGGTTCTGCAAGCGCAGTTTCACCGCGAAACGCATCTCCAGTTCCTGGCTGGGCAAGGGTTCGATGCCCACCACATTGATGTTCAGCGGATCATGGCGCTGCAAGAGGGTACAGCCGCTCAGGCTCATGAGCATCAGGAGAATGGACGAACCAATGATTCTGCGCATGGGACTCTCACGATTAGTAGGGAACCAGAGGACGCCGGGCTCCTGACAGTTTCTGACACCGGCCTCTGCTAATCTGCGTCAACTTTTTCCTTCCGGATAGTCCATCGTGTCGCGTACCACCCGGCTGCTCACTTTGTTGCAAGTCTTGCGCGGCAAGCGCTGTCCGGTTACCGCCGCGACATTGGCGGCCGAGTTGAAGGTGTCCGAGCGCACACTCTATCGGGATATCGCCGAGCTGACCGCCCTTGGGGCGCCGATCCAGGGGGAGGCCGGCATCGGTTATGTCTTGCGTAGCGGTTTGTTCCTGCCGCCCCTGATGTTCACGGCGGACGAAATCGAGGCCATTGTGTTGGGCTTGCGCTACGTGGATCAGCGTGGCGACGAGGTGCTGGGCAAGGCCGCTGCCGATGCCTTGGCGAAGGTCGCCGCCGTGCTGGCCCCTGACGTCCGGGATGCCTTGCAGAACCCGACGGTGCTGCCCGGTCCGCCGGGTTATGGCTACCCGCAGAATACCGTGGAATTGAATGTGTACCGCCAGGCCATTCGTACCCAGGCGAAGCTGTTCATCGATTACGTCGACGTCAACAACACACCGAGCCAGCGGTTGATCTGGCCGCTCGCCCTGGGCTTTTTCAACGAGGCGCGGGTCGTGGTGGCCTGGTGCGAATTGCGCGGTGCCTACCGGACCTTTCGCACCGATCGGATTGCGTCCGCCACCGAGCAGGGAGAGCGCTATCCCGGCAGGCGCAGCGATCTGTTGCGAGCCTGGATGAAGCTCATGCAACTGGATGAAACCGGACGTTTCACTCCTGACAAAAACTGACATTGCGCTGTTTTAGCATGGGGCCAGATCGATAAAACAAGGAGCCGTACCATGTCCAATCCCGTCTCTTCCCTGGCCCCGGCCATCGCCGGCTACATAGCGGCCGCCAATGCCCGTGACAGTTCGGCGGCGGTGCGTTTTTTCGCCGAGGACGCCAATGTCTTCGATGAGGGCCAACACCGGGCAGGCACCCAGGCCATCGCCCAATGGATGGAGGACACCGCCCAACGTTACCAGCCTCGGGTGGAAGTCCTGAACGTGCAGCAACGCACCGGCAAGGTGCTGGTACACAACCTGATCTCCGGGACCTTTCCCGGCAGCCCACTGGAGTTGCGGTACACCTTCCGGCTCGATGAACAAGGGAAGATCAGCCGGCTGGATATCTCCGTCTAGAGCCGCAATTGTGTAGGACCAGAGCCTGCTCGCGAAAGCGGTGGGTCAGTCTGCATGGATTTTTGATAGGCGACCGCAGTGCCTTCATCGCGGACAAGCCTTGCTCCCACAGGGTTTCCACGTGGCATACTCCCGGCTTCTCTTTTCGGACCCGGGCCGCATGTCTTTCGATTCTCCCCTGAGTGCCTGGCAGCATGCCATCGAGCATCACGGTTTCGTCCAGGACGAAGCCCAGGAGTTGGCCATCATGGCCCTGGAGCAATGCCACAAGGCGGTGCACGAGGGTCGGAAATCAATTCAGGGCGTCTATCTCTGGGGGCCGGTAGGACGTGGCAAGACCTGGTTGATGGATCGTTTCTATGAAAGTCTCAAGGTCCCGGCGCGACGTCAGCATTTCCACCATTTCATGGCCTGGGTGCACCAGCGCTCATTCCAGCTCACCGGCACGCCGGATCCCCTGCAGGCCCTGGCCCGTGAGTTGAGCGCCGAGGTGCGGGTGCTGTGTTTCGACGAACTGTTCGTCACCGACATCGGTGATGCCATGATTCTCGGTCGGCTGTTCCAGGTGATGTTCGAGCGGGGCATGGTGATCGTCAGCACCTCCAACCTGCCGCCCGAAGAACTTTATGCCAATGGCCACAACCGTGAGCGGTTCCTGTCGACCATCACGGCGATCAAGCAACACATGCAAATCGTGCCGGTGAACGGGTGGCAAGACCATCGCCAGCACCCGGGTGCGCTGCAACAACGTTATTGGTTGTTGGAAGCCGGGCAGCCCGACCCCCTGGCTGAAACTTTTGCCCGATTGACCGCAGGGCAAGCCCTTGGCAGCGGGCCGATAGAAGTGGGCCATCGGTCGCTTGAACCGGTCCAGGCCAGCGACACGGTACTCTGGAGTCGGTACGCGGACCTGTGCGAACAGCCGTTTTCGGCCCTGGATTTCATGGCGTTGTGTGACCGCTTCAGGGTTATTCTGCTCAGCGACGTGCCCAGCCTGAGTGCCCAACAACGCGAGGGACGAATCGCCCGAGGTACCGAAGACGCTGTCGAGCGGGTCGAGGCGGGAGATCGGGAGTTGCCACAGCTGTCGGTTCACGATGACGGAGTGAGGCGCTTCATCGCCCTGATCGATGAATGCTACGATCGCAAAGTGCCGCTGTACCTTTCGGCCCGGGTGCCGATGGAACAGTTGTACACCGAGGGCTATCTGCAATTTCCGTTTCGCCGTACCCTCAGTCGCCTCCAGGAAATGCAACTGCAACGTTTTGGTCAGCCTGTCTGACCGGTATCCGCCGACGGCCCGAAGCGTCGGTATCAGCACAGAGAGATCGACGTTCATGGAAGAAGCCAAGGACATTCTTGTACTGCAAGCCAGCTACACCAATCCGGTCCACGCCGAAGCGATCTGCCATGTGCTCAATGGCTATGCCGAGGATCCGATGGGGATCGGACGGCCGCTGGCGCCCGAAGTGCTGCTGCATCTGCCCGAGGAATTGGCCAAGCGCCCCTATGCCTTCAGCGTGCTGGCTTTCGTCAATGGCGAGCCGGCAGGACTGGTCAATTGTTTCGAAGGTTTCTCGACCTTTGCCTGCCGTCCGCTGGTGAATATTCATGACGTTGCCGTGATGAAAGCCTTTCGCGGGTTGGGCCTGAGCCAGCAGATGTTGCGCAAGGTCGAGGACATTGCGCGCCAGCGAGGTTGCTGCAAGATCACCCTGGAGGTGCTGGAAGGCAATGCCGTGGCACAGGCCAGCTATGCCAGGTTCGGCTTTTCCGCCGGCATGTTCGACCCGGAGCATGGCCGCATGCTGTTCTGGACCAAATTCCTGTAGCCCTGAGGTACTGTGGGAGCGGGCTTGCTCGCGAAGGCTGAGTGTCGAGCGACGCAAATGTCGGCGGTTACGACGTCTTCGCGAGCAAGCCCGCTCCCGCAGCGTTTGTCTGGCCTACTGCTGTACGAGCCGAGGCTGAGGGGCCTTGGGCTGAATCAGGCTGAAGTCGATCAGTGCCTTGTGCTGGCGCTGGTGAGGATTTCCGATCATCAGCGGTCGGGCCATGAACTCATTACTGACCAGGCTCCTGCTACGGTCCAGTTCATCGAAGCTCAAGCCTGCCAGGTCCGCCCAGGTGTGAATCAATTGAGAGCTGCTGTATGGCCGTGACAGTTCGGCAGCGAAGTTCCAGTCATGGGTTTCCCGCCACTTGGGCGAAGCCCAGGCGATGAACGGAATGGTGTACATCGGCGCGGTAGGTTTGCCTTCGTTGCGACCCAGGGTGTCGTTGCCCGGCGAGTCGAACACGTCTTCGCCGTGGTCCGACAGGTACAGCAAAAAGCCGTTGGGGTCGGTTCTGGCATAGTCCTTGATCAGGCTGGACACCACGAAGTCGTTATACAGCACCGCATTGTCGTAGCTGTTATAGGTCGGGACCTGGTCGTCTCGCACACCTGCCGGCACGCCCTGACGGTCCTTGAATTTGTTGAACGTCGGCGGATACCGATACTGATAACTCATGTGGGTACCCAACAGGTGCACCACGATCAGCTTGCGCGGCGCACTGTCGGCCAGGGCCTTGTTGAATGGGGCAATGACATCGCCATCGTACTGCGCGGCGTTCTGGTTGCGGTTGTTGTTCAGGTACACCTGCTCGTCGGCCTGCTGGGAGAAGGTGGTGAGCATGGTGTTGCGCTTGGTCATGGTCTGCTGGTTGGTGATCCAGAACGTCTTGTAGCCCGCCTGTTTCATCATGCTGACCAGTGAAGGCGTGGTCAGGTACAGGTCCGGGTTCTGCTCGTCGGCAAACGTCAGGACCTGTTGCAGCGCTTCGATGGTGTAGGGGCGCGGGGTGATCACGTTATCGAACACCGACAACTGGTCCTTGAGCTTGTCCAGCTCCGGGGTGGTTGCCCGCGGATAGCCATACAGGCTCATGCGCTGGCGGTTGGTGGACTCACCGAGGACCAGCACCAGGGTCGCGGGCTGATTGGCCGTGGCGTCCTTGAGGTTGCGCAGTGGCGGGATCTGACTGGCGCTGTGGAGCATGCCCTGCATGTTGCTCAGTTGTTCGCCGTAACGACGGTAGGCCACCAGCATTTGCCAAGGCACAGCCGGCTCGATTCGATCCTCGAATTTCTCCAGGCCGCCGGCCCAGGTGCCGGTGCGCAGGGTTTGCTTGACCAGCGGATAACCGACCACGGCCACCATGATCACGGCCGCGATTGCCATGGCCTGGCCCTTGGGCAGGTACACCGGGCGCAGACGCGTCCAGAGCAGATAACCGACTGCGGTGTGCGCCAGGAATGCCGGCACCATCCACCAGGCAAAATACTGGGTCAGGTATTCCCCGGCTTCCGCCACGTTCGACTCGAACATGATGAAGATGACGCTCTGGGAGAATTCCTGCTGATAGATGAAGAAGTAACCGAGGCTGGCCATGGAGCAAGCCCACAGCACCACGCCGATCAGAGCGGCGAGCGAGCGGGTCCGGGAGGGGAACAACAGCATGGGTGCCGGCCACACGGCGCTCATGATGAATGCCTGGCGAAATCCGGTGAAGCCGGAGGTATCGCTTACCAGGATGAGCAGTTGGGTAATGCCCGAAAAATACCAGAAAAACAGAAAAAGCCAGCCTAATCCGGCCCAATCGAAACCTTTCGCAGTCGTTTTGCTGCGTTTTAACAAGCTCATCAGCGCTCCAGCCTCTGTCGAAGAAATCCCGGGTAGCGAAGCCACCCGCAGGCGCGCGCCGACCAACCCTGGCCAGGAGTATCGCGATAAGGGTGTGAAAACTTTGTGAGTTTTCCTGGATGTGAAGGGCGGGGCTTGTAGCGAGGGGGGCTTACAGGGGCGCGTCACCGTGTGTCGCCGGCTGGCCTCCTGCAAAGGTTTCGTGGAAGTGACACCGATTCTGCTCAGCGTCACTTCCGGATTGGGCTGGATCTCAGCGAGCCAGTGCCTGGCGCTGGTGGGGCAGTGAGGCGTGCTGCAGCTGCATGCGTAGCTGGGTCACCTCGTCGAGTAGCAGTTCACGCTCTTCTTTGAGCAAGCGTAATTCATCGCGACGAATGGTCACATAAAGGGTCTGTGGGGGACGTGCGGTAACGACTGGGTCCATTGCTCACCTCGCAAATGGCGTACATCAACTATAGAGATGTCGCCAGTTTTTGGTCGACACCTCTACTATCGGCGCCGATTCTGATTTCTTTTGCTCGTGAATGGAACTTTTTTATTTTTCATGGTCGCCGTGTCTTCGACCGGATTTGAAGCGTTATCCCTTGTGATTGCACGAATTAACCGGAAACTATGCAGCAATGCTCTGGACTAACCTCCTCATAGTCGTGAGCTAAACCTTTGACATACCTTTATTTGTAGTAGGGAGCATCAGCACATGCAACTCGGGATCATTGGACTGGGCCGCA
Source organism: Pseudomonas sp. Pf153 (assembly GCF_001269775.1). Lineage (NCBI taxonomy): Bacteria > Pseudomonadati > Pseudomonadota > Gammaproteobacteria > Pseudomonadales > Pseudomonadaceae > Pseudomonas > Pseudomonas sp. Pf153. Next base: position 84,287 of record NZ_LHVL01000014.1, read on the forward strand.
TGGGCGGCAACATTGCGCGGCGACTGATGCTCGATGGGCATACCACCGTCGTCTACGATCGCAATGGCGCGTTCGTCGAAAACCTGGTCCAGGCTGGCGCTACGGGCGTCGCGGATCTGCCGGCCCTGGTGGCTGGTTTGCAAGCGCCGCGAGCGGTCTGGGTCATGCTGCCGGCCGGCGCACCCACCGAAGACACCATCAACGCGCTGAGCGAGCTGCTGGAGCCCGGCGACGTGATCATCGACGGCGGCAACACGTATTACAAGGACGACATCCGTCGCGCCCAGGCGCTGTCTGAAAAAGGTCTGGACTACATCGACGTCGGCACTTCGGGAGGCGTCTGGGGCTTGGAACGCGGCTATTGCATGATGATCGGCGGTAACGCCGATGTGGTCACGCGCCTGGACCCGCTGTTCAACAGCCTGGCGCCAGGCATGGGCGATATTCCGCGCACCCGCGACCGCAAGTCCGACGATGACCGCGCCGAGCGTGGTTACATCCATGCGGGGCCGGCCGGTTCCGGGCATTTCGTGAAAATGATTCACAACGGCATCGAGTACGGCATGATGCAGGCCTTCGCCGAGGGCTTCGACATTCTAAAGACCAAATCCAGCGAAAGCCTGCCACCGGAACAGCGTTTCGACCTGAACCTGGCCGATATCGCCGAAGTCTGGCGACGTGGCAGCGTGGTGTCGTCCTGGTTGCTGGATTTGACGGCCGATGCCCTGGCCAGCGATCCGAAGCTGGACGGCTTTTCCGGTGAAGTGGCCGACAGCGGGGAAGGACGCTGGACCATCGAAGCCGCCATCGAACAAGCGGTGCCGGTACCCGTGCTGTCCAGCTCGCTGTTCGCCCGTTTCCGTTCCCGCCAGCAAAGCACCTACGCTGACAAGATGCTGTCGGCCATGCGCTTCGGGTTCGGCGGCCATGTGGAGACTCCGAAAAAATGACCGCGATCGGCAGGAAATCCAAGGCAGAGCCCGCGCCGCCGACCACGTTGTTTCTGTTCGGTGCCCATGGTGATCTGGTCAAGCGCCTGTTGATGCCGGCGCTTTACCACCTCACTCGCGACGGGTTCCTGGGGGATGGCCTGCAGATCGTCGGCGTTGACCACAACGCGATCAGCGACGTGGACTTCGCCAGAAAACTCGAGGATTTCATCCGTAACCAAGCGGCGAGCAAAGGAGGCGATGCCGCCCAGGCGCTCGATCCGCAGCTGTGGGCCAGATTGGCCAAGGGCATCGGTTATGTGCAGGGTGACTTCCTCGATGACAGCACCTACGAGGCACTGGCGGCGAAAATCGCCGCCAGTGGTACCGCCAATGCGGTGTTTTATCTGGCCACCGCGCCGCGCTTTTTCAGTGAAGTGGTCCGTCGCCTCGGCGCGGCGGGCCTGCTGCAAGAGCAGGGCGATGCCTTCCGCCGGGTCGTGATCGAAAAACCGTTCGGTTCCGACCTGCAAACCGCCGAAGCGCTCAATGCTTGCCTGCTCAAGGTCATGAGCGAGAAACAGATCTATCGGATCGACCATTACCTGGGCAAGGAAACCGTACAGAACATCCTGGTCAGTCGTTTTTCCAACAGTCTGTTCGAAGCGTTCTGGAACAACCATTACATCGACCACGTGCAGATCACCGCCGCCGAAACCGTCGGCGTGGAAACCCGTGGCAGTTTTTATGAGCACACCGGCGCCTTGCGGGACATGGTGCCCAATCACCTGTTCCAATTGCTGGCCATGGTGGCGATGGAGCCCCCGGCTGCCTTCGGCGCCGACGCGGTGCGCGGCGAAAAGGCCAAGGTGGTGGGGGCGATCCGGCCCTGGACGGTGGAGCAGGCGCGCGCCAATTCGGTACGGGGCCAGTACACCGCCGGTACGATCGGCGGCAATGCCGTGAACGGTTACCGTCAGGAAGCCAATGTGGCCCCCGACAGTGCCACCGAAACCTACGTTGCCCTCAAGGTCATGATCGATAACTGGCGTTGGGTCGGGGTGCCTTTTTACCTGCGTACCGGCAAGCGCATGAGCGTGCGCGACACGGAAATCGTCATCTGCTTCAAACCGGCCCCGTACGCGCAGTTCCGCGACACCGAAGTCGATGAATTGCAACCTACCTACTTGAGAATCCAGATCCAGCCCAATGAAGGCATGTGGTTCGACCTGCTGGCCAAGCGGCCGGGACCAGCCCTCGACATGGCGAATATAGAGTTGGGCTTTGCCTACAAGGACTTCTTCGAAATGCAGCCGTCAACGGGGTATGAAACCCTCATCTACGATTGTCTTACCGGTGATCAGACCTTGTTCCAGCGTGCCGACAACATTGAGAATGGCTGGCGCGCGGTGCAACCGTTCCTCGACGCCTGGCGGCAGGACGCAACCGTCCAGCCTTACAAGGCCGGGGAGGATGGACCCGCTGCCGCCGATGAATTGCTGACTCGCGACGGTCGCGTTTGGCATGGCCTGGGGTGAGTGATTTGTTGAAACGGCCCATCCGGTTTTTGCTCAGCGACATGGACGGCACGCTTTTGCTGCCCGATCACAGTCTCAACCAACGCACTATCGAAGCCGTGCGCTCCTTGCGCGAGGCGGGCGTGTTGTTCAGCCTGGCCACCGGCCGACCGCCACGGGCGATGTTGCAGCAGATCGAAGCCCTGGGTGTCGATCTGCCTACCGCCGCCTTCAATGGCGGGACGCTGGTTCACCCGGACGGCAGCTTCCTTGCCGTGCACTACGTGCCACCCGAAGTAGCCCTGACGACGCTGGCGCTTTACGCCGATCAGCCCGGCATCGAGGTGTGGGTGTTTGCCGATGGCCACTGGCTGGTGCGCGATGCCAATGGCCCGATGGTGCCGGTGGAAACCCGTGGCCTGGGCTATCCGCCCGTTGAGGTCGAGAGCTTCGAGCCGTACCTGGAGCGCATCGACAAAATCGTGGCGACCAGCGCCAATACCGATCTGCTGGTTGAACTGGAGGCCCGGTTGCATCCGCTGCTCAAGGGGCAGGCCCAAGTGTCGCGTTCGCAGCCGATCTACCTCGACGTCACGGCGCTGAAGGCGAACAAGGGGGAGGCATTGGCAACCCTGGCGGCGTTTCTGAATGTGCCGCTGGAGCAGACGGCGGCCATGGGCGATGGGGGTAACGACCCGGCGATGTTTCATCGTGCAGGCCTGTCGATTGCCATGGGCCAGGCGGAAGAGGCGATCAAGCGCCAGGCCGACGTCATCACCGCTACCAGTACCGAAGACGGGGCGGCGCTGGCGATCGAACGGTATATCCTGCCGCGATAACCCGTCGCACGAAAGGAAAAACCTGTGGGAGCGAGCCTGCTCGCGATAGCGGTCCGCCTGAGGCGGTGATGTCGGGTCTGTCGACGCCATCGCGGGCTAGCCTTGCTCCCACAGCGTTTCCGGATGGATTACAGCCAGTAAGTCACCGCAAACCAACCCAAACCACCCATCACGACGGTGTAGGGCAGTGCCATCCAGACCATCCGGCCATAGGACAGGCGAATCAGTGGTGCAATCGATGAAGTCAGCAGGAACAGGAACGCAGCCTGGCCGTTGGGGGTCGCGACGCTGGGCAGGTTGGTGCCGGTATTGATGGCCACCGCCAGGGTCTCGAACTGCTCACGGCTCATGTGACCGGAAACGAAGGCCTGTTTCACCTCGGTGATATAGATGGTGGCCACGAACACGTTGTCACTGATGGCGGACAGCAGGCCGTTGGCGATGAACAGCATCCCTGGCTGCTGGTCGGAGGGCAGGGCCAGCACCCACTGGATCAGCGGCGTGAACAATTGCTGGTCGTGAATGACCGCGACCACCGCGAAGAACACCACCAGCAACGAGGTGAATGGCATGGCATCCTTGAATGCGTTGCCGAGTCGATGTTCGTCGGTGATTCCCGTGAATGCAGTGATCAGTACGATCACCATCAGGCCGATCAGGCCGACTTCGGCGATGTGCAGGGCCAGGGCCACGATCAGGATCAGCGCGGCGATACCCTGCACGATTAACGCGGCGCGTTGGCGTGAGGTGCGCTCGCGATTGTCCTGCTCCGCGTAGTCGGCCAGCACAACGCGCACGTTGTCCGGCAGCAGCGTGCCATAGCCGAACCAGCGCAGTTTCTCCAGAGCCACGCAAGTGACCAGCCCGGCCACCAGCACGGGCAGCGATACGGGGGCGACCTTCAGAAAGAAGTCGACGAAATGCCAACCCATCTCATGGCCGATCAGCAGGTTCTGCGGCTCGCCCACCAAGGTGCACACACCACCCAACGCGGTGCCTACGGCGCCATGCATCAGCAGGCTGCGCAAAAAAGCGCGGAACTGTTCCAGGTCCCCGTGGTGCAGCACAGGCAGGTCATGGTCTTCATCAACGCTGCTGTCCTGGCGCGGATCGTTGCCTGAAGCCACACGGTGGTATACCGAATAAAAACCGACCGCGGCGCTGATAATGACCGCCGTGACGGTCAGTGCGTCGAGAAATGCCGACAGGAATGCCGACAAGAAGCAGAACATCAAGGCCAGCAGTGCCTTTGAGCGCACGCCCAGGAGCAGGCGGGAGAATAGAAAGAGCAGCAAGTCTTTCATGAAGTAAATCCCGGCCACCATGAACATCAGCAGCAGGATCACCGGAAAGTTGTGGATCAGCTCGTCGTACAGCGCCTTGGGGGTCGTCATGCCCAGGGCCAGGGCTTCGATCAACAGCAGGCCACCGGGCATCAAGGGATAGCATTTGAGCGCCATGGCCAGAGTGAAGATGAACTCCAGCACCAGCATCCACCCGGCCACGACCGGCCCAAGTGTCCACAGCGCCAGGGCATTGAGGATCAGGAACGCGACGATGCACGCCTTGTACCAGCGGGGGGAATGCCCAAGAAAGTTATGCGCGAACGCTCCAGCCATTGAACCGGACATCGGCTGCTCCTTTTATTTAGAAGCGCGCAACTTGCCGTAAGCAATAGGGAATATCAAGCGTAGGAAAAAATACGTTGGCAATTCATGCCCAATACCGTGCCACGACGGCCTTGTAAGTACCGTGGAGTGAATAGCCCCCCAGCAATATCTTCCCGTCTGCCTGGACCGCGAGTGTGGTGGCGGTGTCCAGGCTGTAGCCGAGCCGTGTGCGGGTCCAGCCTCTGCCTTGACCGAAAAACGGGTCGAGGTCGCCCTCCGGCAGATGCCGTGCCAGGACGAAATCCGCTTCGATGCCGCCGATGGTGGCACCGGCGGTTACGAGTTTTCCATCGGATAGAATCTGCGCGGCGGTCCACTGGCTCGCGCTGCGTCCGATCTGAATGAGCCGGCATTGGCCCTGGTTGAAGTCCGGGTCCGGTTTACCGTCCAGACGTACCTTGAGTGACAGGCACTGCATGGGGTCACGGCTGCTGCCGAATGCCTGCAGATCGCCGTTTCCATGCTGGACGATCTGACTGATCATCACGCTGCGTTCCTGCGTGGTGATGGACAGGAAACCGTTGTCACCGAAGCTGTCGTCGAGCTTGCCGCTGGGGTCATAACGGGCCATCAATCCCTGTTGGGGCAGGTCGATGGCGCCTCCCACCAGGATATTGCCGTCGGCCTGAAGCGCGAGACAGCTCAGCCAGGTATTTTTCAGCAACCGCCGGACCATCACGAAACCGCCGCTATTGAAGCTGCTGTCCAGGCTGCCATCCGGCAGCAGGCGGATCAGGATGCCGACATGGTCGGACAACTGAAAATGATGGTTGGCCAACAGCAGGATCCTGCCATCGGCCTGCACCCGCATGTCGCTGGCTTCCAGGCCCGGTACGCCGGGGGGCAGCCACGGGTCGCGCAGGCCCAGGGAAAGACCACCGCAGAGCCGGATGATTTTTTTTCCGATGTTGCCGAATCCAGGGACCGCACGGCCTCGTTGATCCAATAGCGCCAGGGCGGGAAGGGTGCGGTCGGCACTTTCGTAATGAAGGCCTGACAGCAGGATGTGTCCATCGGGTAACTCGATGACCTTGCCCGCCGTCGCTTCATGACCTTGTTCGAACGCGTCAATGACGCAGCCAAGGGTACCAAAACCCTTGTCCGGCGAGCCGTCGTGGTTGAGGCGGGCAAGCCCGAAGCGGCTACCTTGGGCAGTCTCGACCTTGGCGGCCACCAGAATGCGTCCGCTGCGATCGACGGTCATGTCCGTGGCCAGGCTTGAGGTGGTGCCGCCGAACTGAACCGACACCTTGCCGTTATCGGCAAAGCCTGCGTCAAGCTGTCCGGCATGGGCTACCGGCTTCGGCAGCCCAAGGGCGAAGTGATCGAGCATGCATGCCTCTCCTTGCGCGTCGACCGGCCCGAAGGGGCGATGACTGCATGAGGGCAACATTCAATCCCTGAAAGGGATGACACACAACTGTCAACCTCTACCTATATAGAGGCGAATCGTGCCGGAACAATGACTTTTCGGCCCAGTACCAAGCCTGCGCACAATGACAGGCTTGTTCCGCCGAGTTATTCGGGCATGGACCAGGATTGCAGTGTGTAACCTTCCTGGCTCAGTTCGGCACGGGCCTGTTTCAACAGGTCGGCCAATTGGGCTGGATCGGTATAGGCACTGCTTGGGATCTGAGTGCGGCCAATATGAGTATTGGTGCGGTCGACGACGGTCAGGCTCAGTTCGCCGTTACCGTCTTGTGGAGCCCAGGCCACGCACTGGAAAGGCTTAAATGCGCGGTCGGCAATCAAAAGAGCTTCGTTGATACGGAGCGGGGCGTTCATGGCGTTTTCTCTTAAAAGTGCCCAATCAAATGATGTGCCGTCGGTTGGGCGTACCGTGCGGCGGGTTACTTGTACTGATGTCCCGAACCCCGGGCCAGGTCACACAATCTTGGAATAAATTTCGATTTTCTTTCAGACCCGGTAAAAACGCTTTTGTTTGAAAGCTCTATGAAAGAATTCAGGAGACGGTAACTAACGAAACACTCGCTTATAACCGGTTTAGTGCGATTTCCATAATCAAACGATACAAGCGCGCGTCAACTTCTTGCTACTGTTAGATGCAGGTTCGCCAAACACCTGTTTCTAATCATATTTCCTAACTTTTGGCGCCAAGGATCAGTCATGATCGAAGCCAGTACGTTGCGTCGTCTGCTCGTGGTTGATCCCTGCGATGATTGCCATCGCTTGTTACCGGGGTTACGCAGCATGGGCTGGGAGGTGGACAGTTGTTCCCTCGATCACGCGGGTGACCGTGCCTGCGATGTCGGTCTTCTGCGACTGCAGCCTTATCATCTGGAGCGCCCGGAAGCGGTCAAGGAATTGATCAGCCGCAGCGGCGCCGAGTGGATTGCCGTGCTCAACCAGGAAGTGTTGCGCCTGAAGAATGTGGGTGATTTTGTCTGCGAATGGTTTTTTGACTTTCATACCTTGCCGTTCGATGTCTCACGGGTCCAGGTCACGTTGGGGCGAGCCTTTGGCATGGCGCGTTTGCGCGGCCAGGGCTCGATTCATATCGAACAGCCCGAACATGCGTTGCTGGGCGACAGCAAGCCGATTCGCGAGCTGCGCAAGCTGTTGGGCAAACTGGCCCCCACCGACTCACCGGTCCTGATTCGCGGCGAAAGCGGCACGGGCAAGGAACTGGTGGCGCGTACCCTGCATTTACAGTCCCAGCGGCGCAACAAACCCTTCATCGCCATCAACTGCGGCGCGATTGCAGAGCATCTGATTCAGTCTGAATTGTTCGGTCATGAGAAGGGGGCGTTCACGGGGGCTCATCAGCGCAAGATCGGGCGCATCGAGGCGGCTCACGGCGGGACGCTGTTCCTGGATGAAATTGGTGATCTGCCTTTGGAATTGCAGGCCAATCTCCTGCGTTTCCTGCAGGAAAAGCACATTGAGCGGGTCGGTGGCACCCAACCGATTGCGGTCGATGTGCGGGTACTGGCCGCTACTCATGTGGATCTGGAGGCGGCCATCGAGCGCCGGTTGTTTCGCGAGGATCTGTATTACCGCCTGAACGTGCTGCAAGTGGTGATGGTGCCCTTGCGCGAACGCCCCGGAGACTTGTCGATGCTGGCCAGTCATTTCGCTCATGCCTACAGCCAGGAAACCGGTCGCCGTCCCCGCAGCTTCAGCGAGGACGCGCTGGTGGCGATGGGCATGCACGACTGGCCGGGTAACGTCCGGGAACTGGCCAATCGTGTCCGGCGCGGCCTGGTACTGGCCGAGGGGCGGCAGATCGAAGCCAGGGACCTGGGCCTGACCAGTCATTCGGCGATCGTGGCGCCGATGGGCACCCTCGAAGACTACAAGACCCGCGCCGAGCGCCAGGCATTGAGCGATGTGCTCAACCGGCACAGCGACAACCTGAGCGTCGCAGCCCGTGTGCTGGGCGTGTCGAGGCCGACCTTCTATCGGTTGCTGCATAAGCATCAGATCCGCTAACGCCGGGTTCCCGTGCATTGCCCTGTGGGGGCATACCTCTCGATCAGAAGTAATACGGGAATTTCAGGCTGAAGCTGAAATCCGGTGCATCGTCGGTCAGCCCGATGGACAAGTTGGGCACGATGGTCAGGTTATCGGAGGCGGCTACAGTCATGCCGATGTTGAAGTAGCCGGCATTGGCGTCGCTGGAAACCACGGACTCCCAATCCCCGCCATCCTGCTTGAGCTTGCTTTTCTTCTGGATCAGGTCAGATACCGAGAACGACATGCTCATTTTCTCGTTCAAGGCAAAGGCGATGCCTGCGCCGAGCTGGAAGCTGTCGCCGATCCGCACTTTGCCCGGCACCTTCTGGTTGACCGTGGAACTGATGTCGTCGAACGACTCCTCGAAGTTGTGGGTGTAGGACAAGGTGCCGAACAGAACGGCCGGGTCGAACGTCTTGACCAAAGAGATCCCGGGCGTGATCGACCAGACACCGTTGCCGGTGGGCAGGTCCTCGGGCACGAACAGGTTGGTGTTGGCCTGGGATTGGCGCAGCTTGATGCCGAAGGGGTCCTTGCCGGTGGGCGCCTTGACACGCAGCGTCACCACCGCATCGGGAGTGTCGACGGATTCGTCCATGAACTTGTAGGCGATTCCGAAATTCACGTCGCCGATGGTCGGGTCGCGGGTGACGGTTTCTTCGCTCGTCACCCCGGCAGCGCCCTGGTTGGCGCCGCCGGACTGATAGGTGGATTCGCGGTAGATCACCGGCACGTTCAGGTCGAACTGCCAACGATTGTCGAAGTTATAGCGACCGGTCAGGTCCAGTGTCCAGGTGTCGGCCTTGATCCGGTCCAGGTTGATGTTGCCCAGGAAAATCGAGTCCAGGGCCAGGAAACCGTTGAGGATCAGTTGTCGCGTGTCATAGCGCGAATAGGTCACACCGGTCTCGAAGCTGAACTTGCCGCCACCAAAAAAACCGCTGGCCTCGTCATAAAGATTGGAAACGCTCTGGGCTGGCTGGGAGTCCTCTGCAAGGGATTGCCCGTAGCCGCTGCCACCGGTCGTCTGATTGCCTTTCATATCGGCCGGCGACTTGACCAGGCGCTTGGGGGGCGCAGCGACGGGTTGTTCCTCCACCTGGCGTACCCGTTGTTCGAGGATCGCCAGGGCCTTCTGCTGGACCTCGTATCGCTGCCTCAGTTCGAGCAGTTCCTGTTTCAAGGCTTCGATTTGCGCATCCTGTGCCGCCTGCAGCACAGGGGCCGGGAACAATGTGCTCAGACACATGACGGCGCTTAACGATACGGATCGATACATAAGACAGGTCCATCCCTTTATGGCCAGGGGACGCAGGCAGCGCCATTCAATAACCCGGGGTGCGAAGACCACGCAGCTGGGTCAGGTTGCAGTCCAGCGCTCCGGCACTCGGGCCGTTGTTGTTCAGCACCACGTTGAGCTGCGTCAGGTTGTTGACCAGGTTGCTGTTGCCCAGCAAGCGAGTGTTTTGCAGCAAACCACCCTGGGCCACTTGCTGCAGGGTACTGCCCTGGTTATGGCTCGCCTGGATAGCCATCTGTACGCCGCTGCCGGTGGCCGTGACCGCGACACTGCCGGCCGCATTACTGCCGGTGATGGTCTGGCCCTTGGTCAGTAGTTGACCCTGGGAGGGGGGCAGCGCGGGTGCCTGGCTGCCTTCCTTCACGTTGATGCTGACGTTGTTATAGGCCGTGTTACCGTCGCCGGCGGCCCGTACGCTCTGGGTCACACCCTGGCCGGTGCCGAGGCCCGCGCCGCCGATGACGGTCCCTTTGCCTGGGGCCGGGGCGTCGCCGTTGCCGGTCTGCTTGAGGGTGGAGACATAGAACTCGGGTTTGACGGTGGCGGCCTGGATCTGCATGGAGCTGGTGGCGCCGATCAGGTCGCCGCTGGCGTTGCGCCAGGTACTGCTCATGACAATGCCGAAGCTGATGACTCGCCCGGGCATGACAAAACGACCACGCAGCTCGGCAAGCTCCTGGTCCTTGACTTCGATGGGTTTGAATCCGCCGTGGGCGTAGCCCGAAGCCGTCGCGACCAGGCAGGCAAGCGACAGCCAGTATGAAGTTTTCATGTACTGCTCCCGGAGCATCCTGCTCCTTTTTGTACTTATCGTTGGCAGTGGTCGGCGATTAAAAAAAATCGCTCTGTATGAAGCCGAAATCCATCAGTTCCGCATCCTTGACCGGGTTGAACCCGTCCAGCTGGTTGCGCACCGTCAGGGGTTGCGGAGGGCTGCGCAGTGCATTGGCCTTGTCATAGCCGGGACCGACGATGGCAAAGACGATGCCGTTCCAGCCTTTGACGAAGTCATCGTGGGCGTAACGCTTGTGTCCCAGCACCGGATCGCCGATGTAGACCCATTGCCGGTCGGCGCGCTGCAATACCACGAAGTGCTTGTAGCCACGTATCTCCATCAAGACCACTACGGGGATCGTCACGGCTTCCAGCTTTTCCGGTGGTATCCGGTAGCCTCGGGCGCGCATGCCGATGCTTTCCACGTAGCGCTTCATGTCGAGCATGGAAAAACCCTGGATGCGGACCAGGTCCTGGTCGGCGTTGACCAGCATGCCCTTGATGACGTGCTCTTCATCGACATCGAGCCAATAGGCCTGGCGCAGCACCGTGGCGAGGGCGGCGGCACCGCAACTGAAATCGGTTTTCTGCTCGATGATGTCGCGGAACTTGCGCTCACGCAGGCTCTGTACCGGTTTGTACACCAGCATGCCGCCCGGCAAGGCGGCGACGGGTATCTGCGCAGCTTCGGCCACGAAGGCCATGCACAGCAGCAGGGACAGGACAGTCGCGCGCATGATGGATACGCCTATGGAAATCCTGGAACAGAAGCCCCGTTGCCGGGGCTTCGTTTCATGCGCGACTACATGCAGGCCTTGCAGCCGGCAGCGATGGACAGCGAGTTGCTTTGCTGGTTACCCACGCCTGCCGACACGTTGGCCCCGCCGTTGCCGGAGAAGCCGTTCATGGAATTGCTCATGGTGGCGTTGTTGATCACAGGGGTTTTCCAGCCATCGCGGGTCAGCACTTGCTGAGTGTTGCTGCCGGCCAGTTCGAAAGTACCCACGGCGGAGAATTTGAACTTGTCGTCATCGTGGCCGCCGCCGTAGCCACCCCTGTTGTCCCAACCACCATGGTCGTCTTCGGCGGTACCGGTGCCCTTGGCCTTGAAGGTGCCGGAGGCGGAGTAGGTGCTGGTGAGGGTGTCGGTCTTATAGGTGCGCACACCTTTGTTGTCGACCTGCAGGCCGGTGGAAGATTGATCGGCCGAGGCGGACGCTTCTGCGATGCGCCCCCCTGATACAGCGATGGCCAGGTTGTTTTTCTGTTGGTTGAAGTTGCCGGCGGTCACGTTGATGCCGATGTTGCCGGAGCCGTTGTTGCCTGCATTGGTGAGCGAGGCGGTGTTATGGGTCGAGTTGTTCTTGACGTAGTTGTTGTTATTGGTTTGCGTGGCGCTGGAGGCGGCGACCGCCGAACCGAAGATGAAGCTTTCGTCGGCGGTGGCCAGGGCGGCGGCATTATCTTGCTGGTTGCCGTCGCCAGCGGCGATGTTGGCGCCCATGTTGCCGTTGCTGCCATTGAGTGAGTCAGTGGCTTGCGCGGTGTTTCGGGTGGCCTGGTTGGTCACCACGTTGCCGTCGCTGTTCTGCTCGTCCATCACCGTAGCCCCAGCTCCGGCGTTGATGGACAGCAGTTGATCCAGCGTCGGCCCTTGAGGGCCATGGTGACCATGGCCGTTGCCGTTGCCATTACCGTTTCCGCCGGCCTGTGCGGCCATTGCCATGACAGCGGCGAGAGCGAAAACCATCGGTTTGAGTGCCATTGCAGGTTTCATGGTGTTTCTCCTTGCTTGTCGTCGGTGAAGTGTCAGTTTTTTGTTTCTTGTTTTTATTCCGGGTCAGTCAGCGACCCGTATGCTCAGGGTGTTCGCCATGCGGTTTCCCACCCCGGCGCTCTGGTTCACCTGGATGACCCCACGGCTGCCGGTGAATGCCTGGTCGCTGGTGACGACCTGGCGGCTTCCGGTTGGGGCGCCAGTTGCTCCTGAGTTCGATGACAACGCCACGTTCTGCTGAGAAAGCGCGCTGTCGTCCATGCCCTGCGGTTGGGCACTGATGCCCACGCGCATGACGTTGGCCATCTGGTTGTTGGCACCGGCGGACTGGTTGACGCCCAGCACCCCGTTGCCGTTGGTGAATGAGTGGCCGCCGATGCGGGCGGTTGCGTTCATGGATGGGTTCGCCGGCGTATCCAACTGTTGATGAACGCGGGTGCTCGCGTGTGCCTCGCTGCCGATGGCAATGGCCCGTACGTTGGTTTGCTGGGTCTGGTCGCCGGCCGCCTGGTTGACATTGAAGTTGCCGGTGTAACGGCTGCCGGAGTCTTGCAGGTTGGCATCGTTGATCACCGCCACGCCCGAGTCGGCGAAAACAGGACAAGAACCGAACAGGGCGAGCAACAACAGGGCAGGTTTCATGTCACTGGCCTCCGGCTAGCCGACCCAGCGGGGCCAGGCCGGAACTCAGCGAGCGGTTGATCGTGCCGGAGATTGCGCCACCACTGCCGCCACCGTGGCCGGCGCTCATGCCGGGCATGCCGTTGGGATTGGTCACCACGTTCAGGCCCTGTACGCCGGTATTGGTATTGACGGCGTTGCGGATCGACGAGCCGCTGGCGACGCTGGCGAATTCGCCGTCGCTCAGTTCAGTGCTGGAGGTGGCCTGCTTGATCCGATCGGAGGGATTGGCATTGACGGTGGTCGGGTAGGGGTCTTTACCGCCATTACGACCTATGTGGACGGGCTGTACGTCGCGGTCGAGGACAATGAGGCCATTGCTTTCGGCCTGTACCGGCGGACTGAGCGTCGTGCTCGCGGCGCACCCGATCAACAGCAGACAGAGCAAACGCCTGTCAACAATCCCCATGGTATCGATTCCTTCCTCGGTGCGCTGGCCCTGGTCAGCGCTGCGGGAGGAAGAGCAGGTGTCGTGCCGGAACTGAAAACCCCATTGAATTCAAGGGGTTGATTGGAGCAGAGCAATCAAGGCTGCGGAACATGTTTCATCGCTGAGACGATGCAGGCAGCATTTAAACGACTGCTTGTCGCCCGAAGGCTCTGGATCCAAGCTTTCCCGACGGTGTTCCAAAAACTTTACAGGCGCGGTGATGATTCGATGAAGCGGCTTTGGATCCGGGTTTTAGACAGCAGGAGTGTTTCAGGATTGGAACACTGCCGCCTGCAATCTCCCTGGAAGCTGCATGGAGGTCGTCAGGCCTGGAGCAGTTGGCGAACGGCGCTGAACGCCTGCTCCCGGCGTTGCGCCCAGTCACCTTCGATCGCTTGGAATGGCTGTTGGTGCCGAACCAGCCAATCCTTGATGGCATCATGGAAAACCATGCGGTCTTTCAGCTCGGGTTGACAGCGCAGGCCGTCGCCGGTCCATTGCACCTGCTCGGGACTCAACAGCAGGTGCAAATCGTAATGGCGTGCCAGCAGGGCCGGTTCCAGCCAGTCCGGGCAATCGCCGAAGAGAGTCTGGCTCCAGAGGATATTGCTCAGCAGATGGGTATCGAGCACCAGCAGGGCTGGCTGTCGGGCGCGTGCCGCGTCTTCCCAGGCCAACTGCCCGGAGGCGATGTCGGGAATGTCCGCCAGGCAGGTCTCGCGAGGGTTCTGTTCCATGAAGTGACGAACGTACTCATCCACCCGCAAGCCGCCGAAATGTTCCTGCAACTGCTTCGCCAGCCAGCTCTTGCCAGCGGATTCCGGGCCGGTCAGCACCACCACTTTCATGCGCGTAAGGCCGGGTCGGCGCGCCATTCCCGCCAGCCTTGCACGGCCAGCAGGGTGAACAGGGCGTAAAGCGCAGCGGTCAGGTACAAGCCCTTGTAGACGAACAAACCGACGAAAATCACGTCCAGGACAATCCATAGCGGCCAGCATTGCACGCGTTTTTGCGCCATCCACCACTGGGCCACCAGACTGAAGCCGGTGAGTGCCGCATCGAGCCAGGGTTGGGCCGCGTCGGTCCAGTGGGCCATGGCAGCGCCGAGCATGAGGCTGCCCACGGCGCCAATCATCAGCCCAAGCAACACCGAAGGCCCGCCCAGGCGCGTGACCTGTCGCCCGTCATGGTGCTGCCCGGCGCGGGTCCATTGCCACCAGCCATACAGTTGCAGCACGGCATAGACCACTTGCAACAACATGTCCGAGTACAGCTTCACATCGAAGAAGATCCAGATGTACAGCAGCACCATGACCAGGCCGATCGGCCAGCACCAGGGGTTCTGCTTGACGGTCAGCCAGACAGCGATCACGCCGAGGGCTGCGGCAAACAGTTCAAGCCCGGACATGGCGGTTCCTTGGAGGAGTGGAAGAGGGCGGGGATTGTAAACGCTAGGGTGGGGGTAGCTCCAATCTCAATTCTGGCGCGGACCAAGGGCTGACAGGCACTACAAATCTTCTGTGGGAGCGAGCCTGCTCGCGATGACGGTGGTCCAGCATGCATCGATGCCGAATGTTCCGCCGCTATCGCGAGCAGGTGGCGGGTGCCCTAGACCCTGAACTGCTTGAGCAACCCATTCAACTGCTCGCTCAGTTCCTTGAGCCGGACGCTCGCCAGGCTCGACTGCTCCGCCGCAAGGGCGGTGCTGTGGGAGAGGCCGGCGGCCTGGGTGACGTTCTGGTTGATGTCTTCCACCACATGGGCCTGCTGCAGGGTGGCGCTGGCGATGGAAGCGTTGAGGCTGTTGAGGTTGCGCAAGGCCTGGCCGATGGCGTTGAGGCTGGCGCCGGCCAGGCCGGCCTGTTCAATGGTCAGTTGCGAGGCTCGACTGCTGTCGCTGATGACTTTCACCGCGGCTTCGGAATGATTCTGCAGGCGCTCGATCATCGCCTGGATTTCCGCCGTGGACTTCTGCGTGCGTTGGGCCAGTAACCGCACTTCATCG
The DNA here is from genome assembly GCF_001269775.1 of Pseudomonas sp. Pf153. Classification (NCBI taxonomy): domain Bacteria; kingdom Pseudomonadati; phylum Pseudomonadota; class Gammaproteobacteria; order Pseudomonadales; family Pseudomonadaceae; genus Pseudomonas; species Pseudomonas sp. Pf153. The sequence continues at coordinate 99,686 of NZ_LHVL01000014.1, forward strand.
GCCACCACCGCGAAGCCACGACCCTGTTCGCCGGCGCGAGCGGCTTCGATCGCGGCGTTGAGGGCCAGCAGGTTGGTCTGCTCGGCAATGGAGCGGATGACCTCCAGCACGCTGCCGATCTGGGTACTTTCGCTCGCCAGGGTGCGGATCACTTCGACGGCCTGGTCGATAGTCTGCGAGAGACGGTCGATCTGCTGCAGGCTGCCGTCGATGTTGACCTGGCCTTGCTGGGCCTGGGATTCGGCGTCGCGCATTTCGCTAGCGGCATGTTCGGCATTCTTGGCCACGTCCTGCACGCCATAGGTCACTTCGTTGATCGCGGTGGCGACCAGCTCCATCTGTTGCGATTGCTGTTGGCTGCGTTCCTGGGCCTGGGCGGCATCGTTACCCAACTCATTGGACGACTGTCCCAGCGCGCCGGCCGAAGCCTGCAACTGGCTCACGACCTGGCGCAGCTTGGCGGTAAAAGCATTGAAGTGCCGTGCCAATTGCGTGACTTCGTCTTGCCCGTGGGTATCGAGGGTCCGGGTCAGGTCGCTTTCTCCGCTGGCGATATTCGCCATGGCGTTCACCGTTTCCTGCAGCGGCCGCACGATGCTGCGTACGATCAGTGTCAACAGCACGCCCATGATCAACGCGATGACCAGGCCGATCAGCGAAGCCTTGATCAGTTGGGCGCGGAATTCGGCCTGCACGTCATCCACGTAGACGCCTGAGCCGATGATCCAGCCCCAGGGTTCGAACAGTTTGACGTAGGAGGTCTTGCCCACCGGTGCCTCGGCGCCCGGTTTCGGCCAGAGATAATCCACCATCCCGGCGCCCTTGGACTTGGCGATGGAAACCATCTCGTTGAACAGAGCAAAACCGTTCGGGTCGCGGATCGCGGAAAGGTTCTGGCCTTCAAGCTTCGGGTTGGTGGGGTGCATGATCATGACCGGCGTCAGGTCATTGATCCAGAAGTAATCGGTTTCGTTATAGCGCAGGCCCCGCACGGCGTTGAGGGCCTGCTTCTGGGCGGCTTCGCGGGTCAGGGTGCCGGCGGTTTCCAGGCCATGGTAATAGTTCAGCACGCCACTGGCGGTCTGGACCACATGTTGGGTTTTCTGCACCTTGGCCTGGTAAAGGTCGCTGTGGATCTGCTTGAGCATCAACGCGCCCAGCGTGAATACCATCAAGATGGCCACGACGAGGATGAGCCACAAGCGTCGGCTGATCGACACACTGCGCAAGCTATTCATACGCTGTCACTCCGGTTTCTTATTCTTGTCATCCACGCCGACCGTGCTGCTCTTGGCCATTACACGGCGGCGTTATCATGGCTTGTCTGATAGGATCTCGGCCCCGCGGCGCAAAACCTGAGCCTTCCTTTGATTTTTCATTGGTTTTTTTTGAAAGGCCGCAGTTATTGTGCTGCGCTGCATGACACTTGAATATTGATGGGATCTTGCCAGGGCAAGGTCTTTTTTGGGGGAAGAATGGATTTGTGGACTGCCTTTTCGGCACTGATTCTTGGCGTGGTTGAAGGGTTGACGGAGTTTTTGCCGATTTCCAGCACGGGGCACCAGATCGTCGTGGCCGACTTGCTCCAGTTTGGTGGAGAACGGTCCATGGCGTTCAACATCATCATCCAGTTGGGGGCGATCCTGGCGGTGGTCTGGGAGTTCCGGCGCAAGATCTTCGACGTGGTGGTGGGCCTGCCCACCCAACCCGGCGCCCGTCGGTTCACCGCAAACCTGCTGATCGCCTTTTTTCCTGCCGTGGTCCTGGGCGTGCTGCTTTCCGACTTGATCCACCATTACCTCTTCAACCCGATCACGGTTGCCACGGCCTTGGTGGTGGGCGGTTTCGTGATGCTCTGGGCCGAGAAACGCCAGCATCAAGTGCACGTCGAAACAGTCGACGATATGTCCTGGAAGGACGCGTTGAAGGTCGGTCTGGCCCAATGCCTGGCCATGATTCCCGGTACTTCCCGCTCCGGCTCGACCATCATCGGCGGGCTGTTGTTCGGCCTGTCGCGCAAGACCGCGACCGAGTTCTCGTTCTTCCTGGCGATGCCGACGATGGTCGGCGCAGCGGTCTACTCGGGCTACAAGTACCGCGAGCTGTTCGTTCCAGCGGATTTCCCGGTGTTTGCCATCGGCTTCGTTACTGCGTTCATTTTTGCCATGATCGCGGTCAGGGGGCTGCTGCGGTTCATCGCCAGTCACAGCTATGCAGTGTTCGCGTGGTACCGGATCGCATTCGGGCTGTTGATCCTGGCGACCTGGCAGTTCGGTTGGGTCGACTGGACCACCGCGCAGCCATGAGCCGCCCGGCCATCCATAAACCCGCCACGCGTCCCGCTGGGGGCGCCGTGCCGCACCTGCGGCTTAAACTGATCGTGTTGGCGCTGCTGTGCACCTTGCCGCTGTCGGGTTCGCTGTTGCTCCTGCTCCAGGAAGCGTCGTGGCTGCCGCTGGCGGCTTACGGGGGTGTCAGCCTGATGACCTTCCTGCTTTATTGGAATGACAAGCGCAAGGCCCGCGCCGAGGCCTGGCGTACCCCGGAAAACGTTCTGCACGCCATGGAACTGGCGGGCGGCTGGCCCGGTGCGTTGCTGGCCCAGCAGGTATTTCGGCACAAGACCCGCAAGGTGTCGTTCCAAGTGGTGTTCTGGTTCATCGTGCTGCTGCACCAGACCTTCTGGATCGACCAGCTGTTGCTGGGCGGCCGTCTGCTGACGCTGACCTGAGTCAGGGCAGCAGCAGGCCCACTTGCGTGCGCTTGGGCAGCTTGCTGACCACCAACTGGTGGGAGCGTTGCAGCAGGCTGCGCAGTTCCTCGGCGCCCAAGGGGTAGGGCGTGTGCATGATGATCCATTGCGCACGTGCCAGGTACGGGGCCGGGTGTATCCCTGGCCGGTCGCAATGCCCGAGGAACAAATCCTTGTCGACCTTGAACGCCAGGGAGTCGCTGCGCAGGCCCTGCAAGGCGAACATCTTGTTTCCGGCGATGGAAAACACCCGTACGCCGCCCCATTTGTAATCTTCCCGGGCGCCGGGCAAGCCCAGGCAGAACCGTGCGACGTCCTCTTCGCTCAAACTCATAGTGTCCTGTCTCCGCAACGGTTGAACGCTTCCACGAGGTGGTCGATCCAGGCACGCACGGCCGGCAGCAGGCCACGTCGATGGGGATAGACTGCCTGGAGCCAGCCGACGGGCAATGACCATCCCGGTAACAATTGCACCAGTCTGCCGTCCCTTAATTCCTCTTCGCAATACATGCTCGGCAACAGAGTAAAGCCCAGGCCGGCGAGGGCGCAGGCGCGGCGAACGATGAAATCGTCGATGCCCAGGCGTGCTTCCAGAGCCATTTCGACACTTTGCTCATCGTCGTTGAGCAGGCGCAAATGCACCAGGCGATCGGTTTCCAGCGCCCCCAGCACGGGCAGTTGCTTGAGGTCCTCGGGAGTCTCGATCCGTCGCCCTTCGACGAATGCCGGGCTGGCGACCATGATCAATCGTGCCTGGCGCAACCGTCGGGTCATCAGCAATGGGTCCTCGTCCCCCAGGTCGCGCACGCGCAACGCCACGTCGATGCCCTCGCTCACCAGGTCCACGCGACGATTGACCAGAATCATCTCCAATTGAACCTGGGGAAATTTTTCCAGAAACTCGGCCACCAGTCCCGCCAGCATTTCATGGGCCAGGCCTACCGGGCTGGAGACGCGTAGCCGTCCGCGCGGTGCGCTGGACATACTCGCCACCGCTTCGTCGGCCATCTCGGCTTCCAATAGCATCGCCTGGCAGTGGCGCAGATAACGTTCACCGACGGCGGTCAATTTCAACTGGCGGGTGGTGCGTTGCAGCAAGCGAGCGTCCAGGCGCTCCTCCAGCTCGGCGATACGGCGGGACAACCTCGATTTGGGAATGCCCAGCGTGCGCCCGGCAGCCGCGAAACCGCCGGCTTCGACGACTTTGGCGAAGTAGTACAGATCGTTGAGGTCTTGCATGTCGCGGGCTCGATTGTCCTGTCAGTGGAACGAACTATCGCATTAATGTCGGCTAATCGGCTATTGGTTTCATCGGTAGGATTCTCCTCATTCGATCGCCTGGTAGCGATCCTCATTGGAGAGCACGCACATGAAACTTCTGCACATCGATTCGAGCATCCTCGGCGACAACTCCGCTTCCCGCCAATTGAGCCGCGAAGTGGTCGAGGCCTGGAAAGCTGCCGACCCTGATGTGGTCGTGACCTACCGCGACCTGGCCGCCGACGCCATCAGTCACTTCTCTGCCCAGACCCTGGTCGCTGCCGGTACCAGTGCCGAGCTGCGCGACGCTGCCTTGCAGCATGAGGCGAACCTCAGCGCCGCGACAATGGATGAGTTCCTGGCGGCGGATGCGGTGGTCCTGGCCGCACCGATGTACAATTTCACCATTCCGACCCAGCTCAAGGCCTGGATTGACCGCATCGCGGTGGCCGGCAAGACATTCACCTACTCCGAAGCCGGCCCGCAAGGCTTGTGCGGCGGCAAGAAGCTGGTGATCGTGTCCACGGCCGGTGGCTTGCACGCCGGCCAGCCGAGTGGCGTGGGTCATGAACAGTACCTCACGCATATGTTCGGGTTCCTTGGCATTACCGACATCGAGATCGTCCGCGCCGAGGGCCTGGCTTACGGTGATGACATGCGTACCAAGGCCCTGTCCAACGCCAAGGCACAGATCGGCGCGCAGTTCGCCGCTGCGTGAGGCTTGGGTAAAAAATCCTGCCCCTGCGGGCAACCTTCGTAAAACTCTGTATTCTGATCCTTCGAGGAGGGTCGGGTGCAGGGTTTTCGTGTTTCCGGCGTCATGCTTGGCGCGAGACATGCACGCCAGAGTGGCGAGCGACAGGGCGTTCCTGTTCGCTGGTGAAGGTGGAAGAGTCAATGAGACGTCTTGGTGCAGGATTACTGCTTGGTTTGCTCGGTAGCCTGGTGACGGTGCAGGCTGCACCGGCGTTGCATCCCCATTGGAGTGCCGGCTTCCATGAGCTGAGCTTTCTCGATCCGCTGGACCATCAGCCGATGCGTGCCATTGCTTTCTATCCGTCCACCGCCAGGGAGCAAACCAGCCAGTTGGGGGGCTACCAGATCGACGCCGCCCCGGACGCCCAGATCGCCATCGGCCGCTTTCCGATGCTGATGCTGTCCCACGGCAACACCGGTACGCCTTTGGCCCTGCATGACCTGGCGACGTCCCTGGCGCGCAAGGGGTTCGTGGTGGTGGCGGTGATCCATCCAGGCGACAACGTCCAGGATCACAGCAGGCTGGGCACCTTGAGCAATCTATACGGTCGGCCCATCCAGATTTCCGAAGCCATCACCGCAACGCTGAACGATCCGATCTTGTCACCGTTCGTCAATGCCGGACAGGTGGGCGTCATCGGGTATTCGGCCGGTGGCGAGACTGCACTGATCCTTTCCGGGGCCACGCCGGACCTCAATCGTCTACGGCGGTATTGCCAGGAACGGCCGGACGACCATGACGCCTGCAATACCCAGGGCGAACTGATTGCCGACCGCGACGACCTGCAACCGGTGGCCGATCCCAGGGTCCGGGCTTTATTGCTGATGGCGCCGTTGAGTCTCAAGTTCGGTCGCCATACGCTGGCCGATGTCCATGTGCCGGTGTTGTTGTACAGCGGCGATGGCGACAAGCTGGTGGCTTTCGACAAGAACGCCGCTGCCCTGGCCCGCAAGCTGCCCACCGCGCCGGACTTCAAAACGTTGGCCGGGGCAGGGCACTTCGTGTTCCTGGCGCCGTGCACCGACGAGCAGATTGCTGCAATGCCCGCACTTTGCACCGATGCCGATGGGGTCGACCGCAAGGACATTCATCGCACCATGATTTCCGAAGCGGGCCGTTTTTTCAGCGAGGCCCTGGGTAAGCCGACCCGCGCCGGCATGCGGACAGCGGATCAGTAAGCGTTTTTTCCGGCGCGCTGACGCAGCAGCAAGGTCAAGCCCAAACCCAGGATCGACAGCAGCGCTGCGCTGAAGAAAATCCAGGCATAACCCAGGTTCAACGCCACCGCGCCCATCAAGGGGCCCGCAATTGCCAGGGCGAGGTCGAAAAATACTGCATACGCGCTCAGCCCGGCACCTCGACTGGTATTCGGCACTTGCTTGATGGCCTCCACGCCCAACGCTGGATAGACCAATGACAACCCGAAACCCGCCAGCCCCGCGCCGACCAGGGCGAACGCCGTGGAAGGCGCCAGCCACAGCAGCACCAACCCCAGGGTTTCGATGCTCATGCAAGCGATGGCCGAGTTGAAGCCACCGAAACGACCGATGCTGGAAATGAACAACAATCGCGACAGGATGAAGCAGACGCCGAAGACCGTCAGGCACCAGGCCGCGCCGGTCCAGCCGCGACTCAGGTAGAACAAGGTAATGAAGGTCGTGAGAGTGCCATAGCCGATCGACGCCAGGCACAGGCTCGTCCCGTAGGGCGCGATACGACCGAACACCGCCCGGAACGGCAGGCGTTCGCCACGCACCACCGGCACGGACGGCTTGTTGCGAATCAGCAGCAACGCAACCCCCGCCAGTAGCGACAAGGCGATGCCCAGGCTGGCGAAGCCCAGATCACCCACCATGATCACACCCAGCGGCGCGCCAATGGCGATGGCCCCATAAGAGGCGATGCCGTTCCAGGAGATCGAGCGGGCCGTGTGCTCGACACCGACCTGGCCCATGCACCAACTGATGGTGCCCACGCCAATCAAGCCTTGGGCCACGCCCAGCAACAAACGGCCGGCAATCAGGATGATCAGGCTCATCAGAGGCAGGCTTTGCAGCAAGGTCGAGATCAACGTCAGCACACCACTGAGCAAAATCCCCGACAGACCATAAATGATCGCCCGTTTGGTCCCTATGCTGTCCGACAGCCGCCCGGCCATGGGCCGGCTGAGCAGCGTCGCCAAGTATTGTGAGCCAATGGTCAACCCGGCCACCACCGCACTGAAGCCCAACTGCTCGTGGACATAGCCCGGCAGCACCGCAATCGGCAGGCCGATGCAGAGGAAAGCGATGAAGGTGTAGAACACGATGGAGATGATTTGCAGAGTGATCGACAGGGAGCTGGGGGCGGCTTGAGGCTTTGACATGGGGCTCGTTCGCGGGCAGCGGGGGAGAGAGCTCCATCATGGCGCGAGGTGGCAATAAAAGAAAGCAGGCTAACTAAACGTGCGGCTAGACACTGAAGACACATCAATTACCTGTGGGGAGCTGCGGTGAGTATGGATTCCGGGCGTACTCCGAACCAGAGTGGGAGCGGGCTTGCTCGCGAAGACGGCGGCACGTCCAACACTGACCCTGACTCTGAAACACCGCTTTCGCGAGCAAACCCGCTCCCACAAGTACTTGTGTACTTGAGATGTAAAAAGCCCTGTCACATTGGACAGGGCTTTTCATTACAGCGCTGAATCGTCTTAGAACATCACACCCTGACTACGCAGGTAGTCATCATAGGTGCCACTGAAGTCCACCACGCCGTCCGCGCTCAGTTCGATGATGCGGGTCGCCAGGGACGACACGAATTCCCGGTCGTGGCTGACGAAAATCAGCGTGCCCGGATAGTTCTCCAGCGCCAGGTTCAGCGCTTCGATGGATTCCATGTCCAGGTGGTTGGTCGGTTCGTCCATCACCAGCACGTTCGGCTTCTGCAGGATCAGCTTGCCGAACAGCATGCGGCCTTGTTCACCGCCGGAGATCACCTTGACGGATTTGAGGATCTCGTCGTTGGAAAACAGCATGCGGCCCAGGGTGCCGCGGATCATCTGTTCGCCTTGGGTCCATTGGCCCATCCACTCGAACAGGCTGACATCGTCTTCGAAGTCATGGGCATGGTCCTGGGCGTAGTAGCCCAATTCCGCGCTTTCGGTCCATTTCACCGAGCCGCTGTCCGGCACCAGTTCGCCCATCAGGGTGCGCAGCAGGGTGGTCTTGCCGATACCGTTGGGGCCGATGATCGCTACACGCTCGCCGGCTTCGACGGTGAAGCTGAAGTTCTTGAACAGGGTCTTACCGTCGAAGCCCTTGGACATGCGTTCGACGGTGACTGCCTGGCGATGCAGCTTCTTGGTCTGCTCGAAACGGATGAACGGGCTCACGCGACTCGACGGCTTGACCTCGGCCAACTGGATCTTGTCAATCTGCTTGGCGCGGGAAGTGGCCTGCTTGGCTTTCGAGGCGTTGGCCGAGAAGCGGCTGACGAAGGTCTGCAGTTCGGCGATCTGGGCTTTCTTCTTGGCGTTGTCCGACAGCAACTGCTCGCGGGACTGGGTCGCCGCGATCATGTACTCGTCGTAGTTGCCCGGGAACAGGCGCAGTTCACCGTAGTCCAGGTCGGCCATGTGGGTGCAGACGCTGTTCAGGAAGTGCCGGTCGTGGGAAATGATGATCATGGTGCTGTTACGCGCCGTGAGGATGTTTTCCAGCCAGCGGATGGTGTTGATGTCCAGGTGGTTGGTCGGTTCGTCGAGCAACAGCACTTCCGGATCGGAGAACAGGGCCTGGGCGAGCAACACTCGCAATTTCCAGCCTGGCGCCACCTCGGTCATCGGACCGAAATGCTGGGCCAGCGGAATGCCCAGGCCCAGCAACAGCTCACCGGCACGGGATTCGGCGGTATAGCCGTCCATTTCGGCGAACTCGGTTTCCAGCTCGGCCACGGCCATGCCGTCTTCCTCGGTCATTTCCGGCAGCGAGTAGATGCGATCGCGCTCGGCCTTGACCTTCCACAACTCCTCGTGGCCCATGATCACGGTATCGATCACGCTGAATTGCTCGTAGGCGAACTGGTCCTGGCGCAGCTTGCCCAGGCGCACGTTCGGCTCGAGCATCACCTGGCCGCCGGACGGCTCGAGATCGCCGCCGAGGATTTTCATGAAGGTCGACTTGCCGCAACCGTTGGCGCCGATCAAGCCGTAGCGGTTGCCCGCGCCGAACTTGACAGAAACGTTTTCGAACAACGGCTTGGCGCCGAACTGCATGGTGATGTTAGCTGTAGAAATCAAGGGGTTATCCGGAATCGGCGAAAAAGGGGCGCATGATTGGGGCGGCGATTGTACTGATCTGGCCGCGTTAACGATAGGGTGTTGCCTGGGCATGACAGTTTTTCACAATTGAGGGTAACTTTCAGTTACAAACTGTGGCTAAAATGCCATCTCTGTTGATGCCACCCTTTTTGCCCCTTGGCTGGCCAAGGAACGTCCTCCGGTTCCTGATCGGCAAGGAGCAGTCCCTTCACTCCAGTTGTGTGACGAATCGCGTGAAACTCATCATTGCTGCGATCTACATTCTTTCCATTGGCTATGTGCACCTGCGCGGACGCGTACGGCACAAGCTCGGGCGCCAGTTGAGCGACCACTCGTCCTTTCTTGCCCCCATCAACTGCCTGCTTTATCTGTGTTCGAAATTGCCCAACAAGCCTTTCCTGAGCCCGGCGCAGTTCCCGGACCTGAGCCCGTTGCAGGCACATTGGGAGGAAATCCGCGCCGAAGGCCTGAGCCTGCTGCAAGCCGGCGAGATCAAACGTTCCAATCAATACGACGATGTGGGTTTCAACTCGTTCTTCAAGACGGGCTGGAAGCGGTTCTATCTGAAGTGGTACGGCGACAGCCATCCCTCGGCCATGAAGCTGTGTCCCCGCACCACCGAGCTGGTGCAGGGCATCGGATCGATCAAGGCCGCAATGTTCGCCGAGTTGCCGCCGGGCTCGAAGCTGGTGCGTCATCGCGATCCTTATGCCGGCTCCTATCGATATCACTTGGGCCTGGAAACCCCTAACGACAGCGGTTGTTACATCAATGTCGATGGCGAGCAGTACCATTGGCGCGATGGCGAGGCGGTGATGTTTGACGAGACGTTCATTCATTACGCCGAAAACACGACGTCGGACAATCGCATCATCCTGTTTTGCGACGTGGAACGACCGTTGAAATACCGCTGGGCCACTGCCTTCAATCGCTGGTTCAGTCGCACCGTGATGGCCGCCGCCGGCGCGCCGAACGATGCCGGCGACAAGACCGGCGGGCTGAACCGGGCATTTTCCAGACTCTACAGTATCCGTCTTCAAGGCAAGGCGCTGAAGAAACGCAACCGCACCTTGTATTACCTGCAAAAGTGGGCGTTCTTCGGCGGGCTGTTGGCGATCTTCGTCTGGATCTGAACCGTTCCCGCTGTGCCGCTACGTTTCAATCCCGGGTTTCTCTGCTTCCAGTTGTTCCCACATCCTGGCCGTGATCCGTTGGCGATGGTTGTAACCTGACCACGGATCGGCGCCCAGACCCCTGGCCCGCTCGAGTGCCGTATGGATGTCCCACTGCTGTGCGTTGCGCAGCCCATCGAGTTCGGCCCGGGCGATGGGCACTGACACGGGCAGGCCCGGTCGGGCGCGCACCGAATAGGCCGCGACCGTGCTGGCGCCCCGGGCGTTACGCAGGTAGTCGATGAATATTTTTCCGACGCGGTTTTTTGGCCCCATGGTCGCCGTGACCCGTTGTGGCATCTGCCGGGTCATGAACTGGGAAATGGCTTTGGCGAATGCCTTGGTGGTGTCCCAGCCCTCACTCCGTGCCAATGGCACGATGATGTGCATGCCTTTGCCGCCGCTGGTCTTGAGGAACCCTTGCAGCCCCAGTTCATCGAGCAGCGAGAGTGTCATGCGGGTCACGTCGAGCATGGCGCTCCAAGGCAGCGACGGATCGGGGTCCAGGTCGAGGACGAACAGATCGGGTGTTTCGATCCGGTCGTGGGTCGCGGTCCAGGTATGCAGTTCCACCGTACCCATCTGCGCCGCGCTGATCAGCGCCTGGGCGCTGTCGATTTCCATCAGGGCTGCATGACCCGGATCCAGTTGCGGATCCAGTTGCCTGATATGGGGGATTTCCAGGCGGTCGGCGTGTTTCTGGAAGAACTGCTCTTCGCCGATGCCGTCCGGCGCTCGCAGCAAGGCAACGGGCCGCAGCTTCAGATGGGGCAGGATCCATGGCGCAATGTCGGCGTAGTATTGCGCCAATTCTACTTTCTCGACCCCACTGACACTGTCGATGACTCGCTCGGGATGGGTGATTTTCACGCCGCTGACTTCCACCGAGCGCTTTCTGCCGCCGCGTTTGGATTCAGGTGCCGTGGCCTTTATCGGCAGGGCTTGCTCGCGAACGACTTTGCTGGCCGGTGTATCGGTCAACAGGTCGAGGAAAGCCGCCTGGCGCACCAGGCCGCCGCGGGTCCATTCGGCGAACTCGACTTCGCACACCAGGGTCGGCTCGACCCACTGTACGCCGCGACCCTGGCTGGCATTGAGTGGTTTTCCCAGGGGGGAGGCGTCACGCTCATGGCGCTGGAGTTGTTCATGTAACTGCTTGAGCTGCGATCGGGTGAGCCCTGTGCCTACCCGGCCGGCATACACCAGCCCGGCCGGTCCGTTGACTGCCAGTAGCAGCGCACCGAAACCGCTGCGCGTGCCTTTCGGGCGGGTGAAACCGACAATGACGAAGGCTTGGCGCAACCGGCACTTGAGCTTGATCCAATCGGTGCTGCGCCGGGATACATAAGGACTGCCCAGGCGTTTGCCGATCACGCGGTCCAGCGAAAGGGCGGCGGCGCTCTCGAAAATCTCATCCTGGCTGGCGGAAAACGCTTCGGAGAACCGCAGGCGCTTGCTTGCGTTGTTCGCCAGGGCTTTTTTCAGCGCCGCACGCCGCTCTTCCACCGCGAGCATTCGCAGGTCCTTGCCGTTGAGAAACGGAGCGTCGAACAGGAAGTACACCATGTCCACGGTGCGACCGATTTCAAAGGCTTGCCGCAGGGCGGCAAGATCGGATTGACCGGTGTCGTCCAGCAGCACCAGGTCACCGTCCAGCCAGCTATCCCCCAGATTCAGAGCAGCCAGGGCATCGGCGTGTAATTGGAGGCGTTCGGTCCAATCCTGATGATTGCGATTGAACAGTCGGACTTCGCCGCCCCTGATGCGGGCCAACAGTCGATAGCCATCGAACTTGACCTCATAACGCCATTCGCCAGGCGGTGGTTCCTCCACGGGCGTGGCCAGTTGCGGGGACAGGCGTTCAGGTAAGCGAGCGGGTACTGCGATCCGGTCCAGTCTATTGTCGGGTCGAGCCATTGTTTCGTCCGGTTCGGTATCGGGCAATCGGGCGTGTTCATTTTCGGCCATGACCATGACAGTTTCCCTTGCAGTGCTGGCGCCGGGGGACTAGCCCCGGGAAGCCTTGGTGGCTTTTTTGGCAGGCGCGGATTTACGAGGCTTGGCGGGTTTCTCGGCGTTTTTTCCGCCGGGCTTGTCGGCCGCCTTGCCTTTGCTGCCCAGGCTGCGCTTGAGCAGTTCGGTGAGGTCGATGACATCGGCGGTCTTGCGTTGCTCTTCGCCCGGGTCGGTTTCCACGGCTTCGAGGCGGCCCTCGTTGGCCTTTTTCTCCACCAGTTCCATGATCTTGTCCTCGAAACTGTCCCGGTATTGCTGGGGATCCCAATCGCCACTCATGTCCTCGACCAGGCGCTTGGCCATTTCCAGCTCACCCTTGGCCAGGGTCGGGTGAGTCACCTCATCGCCCAACTCCAGGATGTCGAGGTCGCGCACTTCGGCCGGCCAGCGCAGCATCACCAGCACCAGGGCCGACTCCAACGGCATCAGCGCCGCCAGGTGTTGGCGGGTATGCAGTACGACATGGGCCAGGGCTACCTTGTTGGTCTTTATCAAGGTCTCGCGCAGCAGCGCATAGACCTTGCCGCCGCGTTTGTCGGGGGCCAGGAAGTAAGGTGTATCGATGTTTTGCAGCGGGATCGCTTCGCTGTCTACGAAGGAAAAAATGTCGATGGTCTGGGTGGACTTGGGGTGGGCGGAGCGGATTTCCTCTTCGCTGAGCAGCACGTATTGGCCTTTTTGGTACTCGACACCCTTGACGATGTCTTCCTTGGTCACTTCCTTGCCGGTGACCTTGTTGACCCGCTTGTAGCCCACCGGGTCCATGCTGCGCTTATCCAGCCAATCGAAATCCACCCCCTGGGAGGACGTCGCCGACACCAGCGCCACGGGAATGTGGACCAGTCCGAAACTGATTGCGCCTTTCCAGATTGCCCGTGCCATGGTGGGGTTTTCCTTACCGATGAAGAGTCTCTCTGGTGACCTTTGCGCCTTGGCAAAAGTTTCCGTGGAAAACGCTGCCGGCGGGTAGCGCTGGCTGGTCCGGAGATGCCTCGTAACATTTGCGTCCGACAATTTGCCTAACATTTACTTAACAACCGCGAACCTGCGGCGTAGCGTGCTTTCGATATATCGGAGCGATTTCGTGACGCAGGAGGTACCCGATGCACAGGCTGATGCTCGCCATCTTCACGCTATTGCTGGCCAGCGCCGTCCACGCCGCCGCGCCAGATCCTGGGGCTGTGGTCGTTGCCCAGAACCTGCCAGGCAACAACAACCCCTACAGCAATCCGATACGCCGGGCGAACCCCAACAGCATGCAGGGCACCCAGCCCAACGTACCGACGATTCGCAACAACCCGACAGTCCCCGTGCCCCGGCCGCCCACCCTGGAAAACGGTGGTATCGGCAACGGTTATCCTCGCTCGGGGCCTGCGCCGGGTTCGCCCAGGCCGACCATTGAATCCAATACGCCTCCCAGGGGCCCGAACGACAATCGGTAGACCACAGAAGGAAATGTGCATGTTGCGTAAAACATACCTGACGGCGCTCGGCGCCAGCGCTGTCCTGACACTTGCCATGCCGGCCTTTGCCGCCCCGACCCAGTTATTCAAAAGCGAAGAGGGCACCGTGGAGGTGACCACCGTGGCCAAGGGGCTGGAGCACCCCTGGTCGGTGGCGTTCTTGCCGGGGCAGCGTGGCATGCTGGTGACCGAGCGGCCGGGCAACCTCCGCCTGATCAGCCCCGACGGGCAGGTGTCGACACCGTTGGGCGGCGTACCGGAGGTCTGGGCCAATGGCCAGGGCGGTTTGCTGGACGTGGTGCTGTCGCCGGATTTCAACCAGGATCGTACGGTGTATCTGTCCTATGCCGAGGGTGGCGAGGACGGCAAGGCCGGCACTGCGGTAGGGCGGGGGCAATTGTCCGAGGACCTGAAGCGCCTGGAGAATTTCGACGTGATTTTCCGCCAGCAGCCCAAGCTGTCCACGGGCAACCACTTCGGCTCGCGATTGGTATTTGACCGTGATGGCTACCTGTTCATCACCCTGGGAGAAAACAACGACCGCCCGACGGCCCAGGACCTGGACAAGCTGCAGGGCAAGGTGGTGCGTCTCTACCCTGACGGCAAGGTGCCGGACGATAACCCCTTCGTCGGTCAGAAAGACGTCCGGCCGGAGATTTGGGCCTACGGTATTCGCAATCCCCAGGGCGCTGCACTCAATCCCTGGAATGGTACGTTGTGGGAGAACGAACACGGCCCCAGGGGCGGTGATGAACTGAACATCATCGAGCGCGGCCAGAACTATGGCTGGCCGCTGGCGACCCATGGCATCAACTACTCTGGTGCGCCGATTCCCGAAGCTCAGGGCAAGACTGTCGAAGGAACACGTGGCCCCCACCATGTCTGGCAGGTTTCACCGGGGCTCAGTGGCATGGCGTTCTACGACAACGATCGTTTCACTCCCTGGCAGCGCAACGCGTTCATCGGGGCACTGGTTTCGAAGAACCTGATCCGCCTGGAATTCGAGGGCGACAAGGTCGTTCACGAGGAGCGTTTGCTGGGCGAACTCAAGGAGCGAATCCGCGATGTCCGCCAGGGGCCGGATGGCTACCTGTATGTGCTGACGGACGAAGACGAGGGAGCGCTCTATAAAGTGGGGCTCAAGTGACCAGGGTTTGTAGGAAAAGTCACCGGAAAGGTGACCTGTCATCGCTTTTTTCATGCCAGCCGACGGATGCCCGTTTCCATAGTGGCAATTAGGGCTACTCTAGTTTGCGACGCATCAGCGTTGTTGCAGTTTGCAAGAGAAACGCGCCGCTTCCTTGCATTTTGCCCGAGGAAGCCTACGCGTTGACACGCCAAGTGATTGATTTATATCAAGCAGAAACGTGGCAATTGCAGGCATATTTTTTGCGGGATGATCCAAGAGTTCACTTGAAGAACTTATTGATTGAAACGCTAAAAACGAACGGCACGACATTTCGTAGTCCCAGATCCGCAGGGAAGGAACGGAGAAGAAGTATCGTCGCCGTAAAAAATAAGTTGGACGCCTCAACAGGAGAGAGTCGCCATGTTTTTATCTGCCCTCGAAATGCGAAGCATCATTGAAAGCAGCTTGTTGCCCAAGCGCTCGCAATGCACCTTGTCACCGGACCTGTCGATGACCATCAAGGTCTTCGACGACCATGAAACGGACCGTGTGGCTTTGCTCAAGACCGATATCGATGCCAACAAGCTCACCAGCTGCCGGGCAATCAACGACCTTATCGCCGAATTACGCACCGAACTCCAGCATAATCACGGAGCCGGTAATTACTTCCATCAGCAGCACCGGATGACCGGACGTTAAGCCACGCCGGTCAGTGACGTTGACGTTGGGCTGGGCTCATGCCCAGACCCAGCGTCCCGTTTCCTCATTTTATCCCTCAGACGAGCTGCTGGCGGTACGGCAGGTCCGGTCCTGTCTTGCTGCATGTAAGAGCCGCCGCACGCATCGCAAAGTCGAGCATCGCGCTGATCTGGTCCCGGGTCAGGGCGTGAAGGCCTTCGGCCGAATCCATTTCGTTCTCGCCCAGCCAGGTCAACAGTGCTGCCTGGAAGGTGTCGCCTGCGCCTACGGTGTCGGCAACCTCGACCGCGAGGGCGGGCATCGACCAGCTGCCATGGCCTTGACTGAACACCGTAGCGCCCTGGCCGCCACGGGTCAGGAACACCAGTTGGCAACGATGCTGGAGCCAGCTTCTGATCACGCTTTGTGGGTCCTGCCCGGGGTAGAGCAGGCTGAGGTCTTCGTCGCTGACCTTGATCAGATCGGCATATTGCACCAGCGTCGCGATCCGGGCGCGCCATAGCTCGATGTCTGGCTGTGGGTTCAGTCGCACGTTCGGGTCGAGGCTGATCAGGCGCTTGCCGCTTTCACGTTGCGCCAGCGCCAGCAATGTATCGGCAATGGGTTGCACCACCAGGGAGAACGAGCCGAAATGCAGGCCGCATACCTCTGGCCCCAATGAGGGCAGATGTTCCAGGCTCAATTGCCGATCCGCGCAGCCTTCGCCACGAAAACTGTAATGGGGTGAGCCGTTGGCACCGACGGCAACCATCGCGAGCGTCGTCGGTGCATCGAAGTCCACCAGGTATGTCGTGCTGACACCTTCGTTGAGCAGAACCTGATGCAGGCGCCGACCGAGATAGTCGGTGGACAATCCACCGAACAAGGCCGACTCCATCCCCAGTCGTCGCAGCCCTACCGCCACATTGAACGGCGAGCCGCCGGCAATGGCCTTGAAACTGACCTGCGAAACCGGGCCGCCAGCCTCGTCTTCACTGAAGACATCAAACAGCGCTTCACCACACACCAGATACATAATGACTTGCTCTCAAAGGGTTGCGACGTGTTGTCGGTAACGTTCGTAGGCCTGCTGGGACGCTACGACATGCTCGGCGACCGGCCGCGTCTCGCTGGTCGGGTCGAGTTTGACGCAGCGCTGGCACAGTTCGCTCAGGCTTTGCTGTGATCCTGAATGACACCAGGCTGCCTGAATGGCCGCGCCGAGCGCAGCGGCTTCGCTCTGCTCGGTGCAGATGACCGTGGTATCCATGATGTCGGCGACGATCTGTCGCCACACCGGGCTCTTCGAGCCGCCGCCGATCAGGCGGATGCTCCGGGCTTCGAGCCCGTTGGCGCGCAGCAGGTCCAGTCCGTAGCGCAGGCCGAAGGTGGTGCCTTCGACCACCGCGCGGCACAAGTTGGCCCGGTTCAGGTTGGTGGTCGTCAAGCCCAACAGGCTGGCGGTGGCATGGGGCAGGGCAGGCACGCGTTCGCCGTTGAGAAACGGAAGCATGCACACGCCATCGGCGCCAATCGGAGCCTGGGTGACCAGGGCGTTGAACGCGTCGATGTCCAGTTCCAGCAGCTCGCGCACCGCGCCGGTGGCGTTGGTCAGGTTCATGGTGCAGATCAGCGGCAGCCAGCCGCCGCTGGAGGAACAGAAAGTGGCTACCGAGGCCTGCGGGCTGACCACCGGCTCCTGGGCGTAGGCGTAGACCGTGCCGGAAGAGCCGAGGCTCATCGTGATCACGCCGGGCTGAATGTTGCCGGTGCCAATGGCGCCCATCATGTTATCCCCGCCACCGCTGGCGACCACGGCATCGGGATTGATGCCCAGGCGTGCGGCAATGGCCGGCAGGATCCGCCCGACGGGTTTGTGGGCGTCAATGAGCTCCGGTAACGCCGATTGCAGTCGGCCGCTGGGGTCGATGTGGTGCAACAACTCAAGGTCCCATCGGCGGGTACGCACGTTGAAATAGCCGGTGCCGGAGGCGTCGCCGTATTCACTGCAATGACGGCCGGTGAGCCAGTGATTCAGGAAGTCATGGGGCAACAGGATGCTGGCGATGCGGGCGAACACCTGGGGATGGACGTCACGGGTCCACAGCAGCTTGGACACGGTATAGCCGGGGGCGATGACCACGCCGAGGCGCTCCAGGGAGCCGCTTTCGCCGCCCAGGTGTGCCAGGAGACGGTCGTTCTCAGGCGTAGTTTCGGTGTCGCACCACAACTTGGCCGGACGCAGGACCTGATCCTGGTCATCGAGCAGTACCAGACCGTGCTGCTGCCCGGAAACACCGATGCCGAGAACGGCCTGACCGTCCACGCCGGCGGCGGCCAGTGCCTGATGAGTCGCCTGGATGAACGCATCGATCCATTGCTCGGTGTCCTGCTCGCGACAGCCATTGGGACCGCTGATCATCGTGTGGGGCGCGGCACCCTGGCCCAGGACCTGGCCGGTAACTGCATCAAGGATCAGGGCCTTGGTGCCTTGGGTGCCGCAATCGATGCCCAGGAACAGCTGTTGGTTTGCCATACAAATCCTCAGGTGATGGGTCTCGGTACGCAATGACCAGTCGAATAAGGCCCTGTGGCGAGGGCGCGAGCGCCCTCGCCACAAAAAGGCAGTCTAGCCCGCATCAGCCAACACCCGCTCGAGCGTGCGTGTGACCCCATGCTCGCGCAAGCTGTTGCAGCACCATTCGAACGCCGCCACAAACTCCGCCGAACGGGGAATGGCCGTGCCGAAGATTTCCTCCACTTCCAGCATCCGCTGGGTAACCAGCGCATCGTCGGCCACCAGCGCCTGGCAGAACGCGGCGCGCGGGTCGGGAATCGAATAGCTCACGCCATTTTCGTCCTCGCCCTTGAGGTACACCGCCCAGGCCGCCACCACCAGCGCCGCGCGCCGGGCATGGCCACCGTCGGCAATCAAGCGGTTGATGGTGGGCACGGTGAATTTGGGGAATTTCGAAGAGCCGTCCGAGCATACGCGTTCCAACTGGTCGGCGATGGCCTGGTTGGAGAACCGTTCGATCAGCGTGTTCTTGTAGTCGCTCAGGTCGATGCCCGGCACCGGTGCCAGTTGCGGTGTCACGTCCAGGTCCATGTAGGCTCGGATGTAACGCACGAACAGCGGGTCGTTCATGGTTTCGTGGACGAAACGATAGCCTTTGAGGAACCCGAGGTAAGTCAGGGCGAGATGGCTGCCGTTAAGCAGCTTGATCTTCATTTCCTCGTAAGGCGTCACGTCGTCGGTGAACTGCACGCCGACCTTTTCCCAGGCCGGGCGGCCATTGACGAATTTGTCTTCCAGCACCCATTGCACGAACGGCTCGCAGACCACTGGCCAGGCGTCGTCGATCCCGTGTTCATCGTGCAACTGCAGACGATGGGCCACGCTGGTCATGGGCGTGATGCGGTCGACCATGGCATTGGGGAAACTGACGTTGCGGTCGATCCACAGCCCCAGGTCGGCGTCGCGCAACGCGGCGAAGGCGAGCAAGGCCTTGCGGGTCACCGCGCCGTTATGGGGCAGGTTGTCGCAGGACATCAGGGTGAACGCCGGGATGCCATTGGCCCGGCGCTTGGCCAGGGCGGCACAGAGGAAACCGAACACGGTCTTCGGATCGTCCGGGTGGTTCAGGTCGTGTTGGATCTGCGGCAGGTGGGCCATGAACTCGCCGTTGCTGTCATCGATGCAATAGCCACCCTCGGTGATGGTCAGCGAGACGATGCGGATCTGCGGGTCGGCCAGTTTGTCGATCAGTGCCCGGGCACCGTCTTCGGCCAGCAGCATGTCGCTGATGGCGCCAATGACCCGGACTTCGGTGTCATCGGTATCGCCCAGCTCAAACAGGGTGAACAGGTAGTTCTGCCCGGCCAGATCATCCCGGGCCCGGCGGTCTTCGGCCCGCAGGCCCACGCCGCAGATGGCCCAGTCCAGGCCTTCGCCGGTGTTCATCAGCGCATCGGTGTAGTACGCCTGGTGAGCCCGATGGAAACCGCCGACGCCGATGTGGGCGATGCCCTGGCGGATATCGTTCAGCGGATAGGCGGGCAGGGCAACCTGTGGATCGAGGTTGTGCAGGTTTTGTCGGTTGAGTTTCATCACACGTCTCGGTAATCAGGCGGCGGCGCGCAGCGCACGGGTGAGCGCTACGCCATCGGCATCGAATAAATGGCAGTGTTCGGCATCCAGGTGCAGGTTCAGTTGCTCGCCGAAACGGCTCGCCAGGTCACCGCGAACCCGCATGGTCAAGGCTTCGCCGGAGGCGGTGGTGACGTGGCAGAAAGTGTCACTGCCCAGCCGCTCGCTGACGTCGGCGGTCACTTGCAAGGTGCATTCGCCCGGTTGTGCCAGGTTCAGGTGTTCCGGACGGATCCCCAGGGTCACCGCGGCGCCGACGTTCAGGCTGGCACTGTTGACCGGCAGTTGGATGCGAGTGCCTGCGTCCAGCAGCACCTCGCAGCCCTGGGCACTGACGACCGTGACCTTGCCCTTGAGAAAGCCCATCTTCGGTGTGCCGAGAAAACCCGCGACAAACAGGTTCGCCGGTTGGTGGTAGAGCTCAAGGGGTGAACCGACCTGCTCGATGCGCCCGCCGTTGAGCACCACCACCTTGTCGGCCAGGGTCATGGCTTCGACCTGATCGTGGGTCACGTAGATCATGGTCGCCTGCAATTCCTTGTGCAGCCGCGCCAGCTCCAGGCGCATCTGCACCCGCAGCGCGGCGTCGAGGTTGGACAGCGGTTCGTCGAACAGGAAGATTTTCGGGTTGCGCACGATGGCACGACCAATCGCCACCCGCTGACGCTGACCACCGGACAACTGCTTGGGCTTGCGTTCGAGCATCGGTCCCAGTTCGAGGATGCGCGCCGCTTCGTTGACCTTCTTCTCGACCTCGGCCTTGGGCACGCCGGCCAGGTCGAGGGCAAAGGACATGTTCTTGCGCACGCTCATGTGCGGGTAGAGGGCGTAGGTCTGGAACACCATCGCCAGGTCGCGCTTGGCGGGGCTGACTTCAGTGATGTCCCGGCCGTCCAGTTCGATAGTGCCGTCGCTGACTTCCTCCAGGCCCGCGATCAGCCGCAGCAGCGTGGATTTACCGCAGCCCGACGGACCGACGAACACCACGAACTCGCGGTCGTTCACTTCCAGGTCGATGCCCTTGATGATGGAAAAACCTTCGAAACCTTTTTGCAGATTCTTGATCTTGAGGTTGGCCATGGGGTGGGCCTCCACTTTTTGTTAATTGGGTAGGGCGCGTTATTTCACGGCGCCGAAGGACAAGCCGCGGACCAGTTGTTTCTGGCTGATCCAGCCGAAGATCAGAATCGGCGCGCAAGCCAGGGTCGAAACGGCGGACAATTTGGCCCAGAACAGCCCTTCGGGGCTGGAGTAGGACGCGATCAGGGCAGTCAGCGGCGCGGCTTTGGACGAGGTCAGGTTCAGTGACCAGAAGGCCTCGTTCCAGCACAGGATCAGCGATAGCAGCACGGTGGACGCCAGGCCGCCCTTGGCAATCGGCAGCAGCACCCGGACCATTTCCTGCCACAGCGTGGCGCCATCCAGGCGTGCGGCCTCGAGAATGTCGCGAGGAATGTCCTTGAAGTAGGTGTAAATCATCCAGACCACGATGGGCAGGTTGATCAGCGTATAGATGATGATCAGCGCGATACGGGTATCCAGCAGGCCAAAGTTCTTGGCCAGCAGATAGATCGGCATCAGCACGCCCACCGGCGGCAACATCTTGGTGGAGAGCATCCACAGCAGAGTGCCTTTGGTGCGTTGGGTTTCGTAGAATGCCATGGAGTAAGCCGCCGGCACTGCGATCAGCAGGCACAGGGCGGTGGCGCTGAAGGAAACCACCACCGAGTTCCAGGCGAAGCTGAAGTAGTCGCTGCGCTCGTTGATGTGCAGGTAGTTCTCCAGCGTCGGCATGAAGATGAACTGCGGCGGTGTGGCGAACGCGTCGATTTCGGTCTTGAAGCTGGTCAGCACCATCCAGAAGATCGGGAAGAAGATCAGGAACGCGATGGCCCAGGCCAGCGTGCCCAACAGCAGGCTTTGCAGCCGACGGGATTGTTGAAGTGTCATGGCGGCGGCCTCAGTGCTTGTCGGTGAGGTTTTTGCCGATCATCCGGACGAGGATGATGGCGGCGATGTTGGCAATGACCACGGCAATCAGGCCTCCGGCCGATGCCATGCCGACGTCGAACTGCACCAGTGCCTGGTTGTAGATCAGGTAAGCCAGGTTGGTAGAGGCGTAGCCGGGGCCTCCGTTGGTGGTGGTGAAAATCTCGGCGAACACCGACAGCAGGAAAATGGTCTCGATCATCAGCACCACGGCAATTGGCCGAGCCAGGTGCGGCAGGGTCAGGTGCCAGAAAATCGCGATCGGACCGGCACCGTCCAGGCGCGCAGCTTCCTTCTGTTCCTGGTCGAGGGACTGCATGGCGGTCATCAGGATCAGGATCGCGAAGGGCAACCATTGCCAGCTCACAATGATGATGATCGACAGCAGTGGATAATGGGCCAGCCAGTCCACCGGCTGGGCGCCGAACAGTTTCCACACCGAGGCGAGAATCCCCGAGACCGGGTGGAAGATCAGGTTTTTCCAGATCAGAGCCCCGACGGTGGGCATGATGAAAAACGGCGAGATCAGCAGTACCCGCACGATGCCGCGCCCGAAAAACTCGCTGGCCTCCAGCAACGCGCTGATCAACACCCCGAACACCACACTGATCAACAGAACACTGCCCACCAGCAACAGGGTATTGGTGGCGCCGGGCATGAAGCCCGAATCGGTCAGGAAATAAGCGAAGTTTTCCAGCCCGACAAATTCATTCTCGCCGGGGTAGAGCAGGTTGTAGCGGATCATCGAGAAATAGACGGTCATGCCCAGTGGCACGATCATCCATAGCAGCAATAGGGCCACCGAAGGGCTGACCAGGAACCAGCCGGGATTGGCCACGCGGATCTTGCGAGCCGGTGGTGGGGCTATCTCGATGGGCGCTTTGGCGGTTGTCGTTGAAGTATTCATGGCGTTGAACCGTTTTGTGCGGGCCTGTGAAATCCGCTTGCGAAAATCTTCTCTTGAAAAGATCCCCTGTGGGAGCGAGCCTGCTCGCGATGCGGTCGACACATCCAACATTGATGTCGGCCGGGTAACCGCTATCGCGAGCAGGCTCGCTCCCACAAAAAGCAGAAAGCGGAGAGCGGGAGCCTCGGGTTACTTGGGATACCCGGCGCGCTTCATCTCGCGTTCGGTGGTGGACTGCGCGGCGGTCAGCGCCTGGTCCACGGTCTGTTGGCCGGTCAGTGCGCCCGAAAAGAGCTTGCCCACTTGGGTGCCGATGGCCTGGAACTCCGGAATGGTCACCAACTGAATGCCGATGTACGGCACAGGCTTGAGGGTCGGAGCCTTCGGGTCGGCGACTTTCAGCGATTCCAGCGTCACCTTGGCAAACGGCGCGGCCTTCATGTACTCCTCGCTGTAGGTCGAGGTCCGAGTGCCAGGTGGTACGTTGGCGATGCCGTCGGTCTTGGCGACCAATTGACTGTATTCCTTGGATGTCGCCCAGCTGGTAAAGACTTTGGCCGCGTCCTTGGCTTTGGAGCTGGCAGGGATCGCCAGCGACCAGGAGTACATCCACGAGGTGCCCTTGTCGGTTTTCTCGTGTGGGGCAAAGGTGAACCCGACGTGATCGGCCACCTTGCTTTGCGTCTTGTCGGTCACGAATGAGCCGGCGACGCTGGCGTCGACCCAGATGGCGCATTTGCCGCTGTTGAACAGTGCCAGGTTTTCGTTGAAACCGTTGCTGGAGGCGCCGGGTGGGCCGGATTTTTTCATGTTGTCGACGTAAAAGCTCAGAGCGTCTTTCCACTCGGGGCCGTTGAATTGCGGCTGCCACTTCTCATCGAACCAGCGAGCGCCATAGCCGTTGGCGAGGGTGGTGATGAGCGCCATGTTCTCGCCCCAACCGGCCTTGCCCCGCAGGCACAGGCCATACTGTTCCTTGGATTTGTCGGTGAGTTTTTCCGCGAACTCACCGATCTGCGTCCAGGTCGGGCGTTCGGGCATGGTCAGCCCGGCGTTCTTGAACAGGTCGGTACGGTAGTAGGTGATCGAACTCTCGGCATAGAACGGCAGGGCGTACAGCGAGCCCTTCACGGACAAGCCGTCACGCACGGAGGGAAAGACGTCGTCCAAGTCATAGGAGGCAGGCAGATCCTTCATCGGCTCCAGCCAACCCTTGGCGCCCCAGAGTGCAGCTTCGTACATGCCAATGGTCAACACGTCGAACTGCCCGCCCTGGGTGGCGATGTCGGTAGTCAGGCGTTGGCGCAGGACGTTTTCTTCGAGTACCACCCAGTTCAGCTTTATGTCCGGATGCTCGGCCTCGAAGGTTTTCGAGAGCTTCTGCATGCGAATCATGTCGCTGTTGTTGACGGTGGCAATGGTAAGAGTCTGCGCGCCGAAACTGACGCTGCTGAGGGTCATGCAGGTGGAAGCAAGCAGAGCTTTTAACGAAGGTTTCATCGCGCACTCCTTTTCCGAGCCAGGCAGGCTGCGGAAGGACAGTTATTGTTTTTGTCTTCCGGATGAAAGGAAGAATGTGCGCTGATTACAGCCTTCAATCGACGGCGTGACAAATCATCCGTAGCACTTGCTCTGATACTTTTTTGCACTGAGTGAGGCCCTCATTGATGAGGGAACTGAGCGCTCAGCCCTGGTTCTGCTCCGTTAGCCGCTGCACCGCCAGCCGTCGGTAGTGGGAAGGGGTCATGCCCTTGAGTTGCTGGAATCGGCGATTGAAGTTGGAAATATTGTTGAAACCCGACTCGAAGCACACGTCGGTGACCGGTTTGTCGCCATCGGCCAACAGCTCGCAGGATTTGCTGATGCGCAGTCGATTGACGAATTCGACGAAACAGCGGCCGGTGGCCTGCTTGAAGACGCGGCTGAAGTAAGTGGGTTTCATACCCAGGTGCTCGGCGACTTCTTCCAGAGGCAACTCGCGGGCGTAATGGGCGAAGATGTAGTCCACGGCGCGGTTGGTGCGGTCGACGCTGTGCTCATCGGCCATCTGTGAGGAGGTGGCACCGGAGAGCAACTGATAGTCATCCGTGGTGGCCAGCAGCTCCATCAGGATGAAAAAGTAACCCAGGCGGCTCATGCCTTGGGAGTCGGCAATTCGCTGCATCAGGATCGTGGCCTGGCGGATGGTGCGCTTGCAACGAAACTCGATGCCATAGCGGGCGCGTTCCAGCAGCGGGACGATGGTCTTGAGTTCGGCAAACACTTGATGGCCGCTGTCGAACAACTCATCGGTGAAGTTCACCAGCATATCGCGCTTGGGCACCACTTCGTTCTCGGCCACCTGGCTGATCCAGTTGTGGGGCACGTTGGGGCCAGTGAGGAACAGCGTCTGCGGGTAGAAGTTGCCGATGTAATCGCCGATGAATACCTTGCCGGAACTGGCGACGATCAGGTGTAGCTCGTATTCCTTATGGAAATGCCAGCGCACCAGCGGGCAAGGAAAGCCGTGCTGGCGATAAATGATGGACTGTCCGTTATGGTCATCCATCAACTCATAGGAGGGATCGTTGACTCTCGCTGTTCGGGTCATGAGGCTGCGCTTTTATTGTTATTGCCGCTGGATGATGCTCCCTTCGCCAGGCGCGTGCCACCCCGGATGCTCATCCGGCGGTCATGCCCGGCGCAGGGGCTGCCTATACCGTTGCCTATGACCGGCATGCGACCGAAAAAGTCCACGCCGATGAAAACTGCCGAGATTCAGGGTCTGTCTTCAGAGGTGGCGATTCTTCTCCTCGATCCACTGGGACATGTATTGGGTGCTCTTGTGTTGGTGGTGGCGCAACATGCTGCCAGTGAAGTTATCCCGACGCCGTTGCGCCAGGTTGGCGCGGCAGGCCAGGACGCTTTCGATCAGTGCCGGGCCGTGGACCTGCTTGCGGTAACGGTTCGCCAGTAGCGCACGGCCCGCATCCTGAGCCTGGGCCCAGCGCGTAGGGTCGCTGTACAACTGTACAGCGGCGTTGGCGATGGCCTCGGCGCTGGTGGCAATCGTTCCGGGCCACGGCATCGTGTCATGCATGGCTTCGGCGCCGATGGGCGTGGTGACACTGGGCGTGCCGCATAGCATGGCCTCGATCAGTTTTCCCTTGATGCCGGCGCCAAAACGCAACGGAGCCAGGCAGATGCGTGCCGCCGACATGACCTGCAAGGCATCTTCGGCCCAGTTCATGATGTGGAAGCCCTGGGCTGGGTTATGCAGCGCTGCCGCTTTTGGAGGGGTGTAGGCGCCGTACAGGTGCAGTTGCGCGCCGGGCAGTTGCTGGCGGATCAGCGGCCAGATGGCGTTTTTCATCCAGAGCACCGCATCCCAATTCGGCGCGTGGCGGAAGTTGCCGATGCTCAGAAAGTGCGCCCGTCCGTCGAACGGCACCCAAGGCGCGTCCGGCAGGTCCAGCATCAATGGGCACCACAGCAGCAGGCTACGGGGCAGCCCGAAATGCTCCACCAGCAGTTCGATTTCAATCTCGGACACCATCAGATTCAAATCGCAGCGGTACAAGGCAGCGATTTCCCGCTTCGCCATCTCGGTGTCGGCCATCAATTGGAATTCCTGGTGCAGCGCTGGTGCAAAAAGATCGCTGAAATCCTGAGAATGATCGTCGGCCTTCAAACGGTCCTTCAGGCGCTGATGTCGCGCATGGCGCAGGCTCTGCAAGTCCGATGTCTCCAGCAGCCGCAGGGCATTGGGACAGTGTTTCTCGACCCGCCAGCCGAACTGCTCCTCCATCATGAACTGGTCGAACAACACGATATCCGGCGCCAGTTCACGGATGAATGCATCGAAACTGCTGTTATTGAGTTCGATCGGCACCTCATGGATGCCCAGCGCGACCAGGTCGGCACGGTTCTCGCCGGGGCGAGCGGGGCTGCTGAAGGTGATATCCCATCCTTCGCTCAGGAATGTCTCCAGGATCTGCATGACGTGCCCACCGGCTGCCGATGAGCGGGGTTCGGGCCAGACGTAGCCGATGACCAGGACCTTGAGGGCGGAGGGATGGGACATGAGCAGGTGTTTTCCTTGGGTTAATCAGGCGCAGGTGCTGCGTGGGGCGCCGATAGTGACCAAGAACTCACTCCGGCTCAAGGCAGAAGGCTCTTGACCTTGTCACGTAGCTGGTCGATGGAAAACGGCTTGCCGATGACCGCCATGCTGTCGGGTACATCGATGCTTTCGGCATAGCCGCTGGCGAACAAAACCGGCAGTCCCGGACGTACCGAACGCGCTTGTCTGGCAAGTTCGCGGCCGTCCATCACCGGCAGGCCAACATCCGTCATCATCAGGTCGATGGACTGATCAAGGTTGCGCAGATACTCCAGCGCCTGTTCACAGCCGTCCGCCTCGAGCACCCGATACTCCAGTTCTTCAAGTACATCGACGATCAGCATGCGAACGATGTCGTCATCTTCGACTACCAGAACAGTGGTGTTAGTGACAGGGGCGGCGGTGGACATAATCGTTATTCTCGGAAAAATGAAATCGGGAGTGAAAAAAGACCCTATGCATGAGTAAGTCGCGAGGTGGGACAAGTTCCCGGGGCTGTAGAAGAAAGGATCTATAGTACAAGAGCTGACAAGGATAGTCGCTTCCCTTGCTACTGGCTGGCCGCCGTCGGGGAATACAGCCTTGACTCGTCAGAAATGTGGATCCAACCCGTCATTTTCGGGCACACTCCATGGTTTTCAACTGTTCGCCAAGGTCCTTCTCATGACTCCTTCGTCTTCGGTTGACGAGCAAAGTTTCCGCAAGCTTCTGATCCGCAACATCAGCCTGCCACTGGGCATGGGTGCCCTCAGTGCGGTGTTTTTCATCGTGCTGATCACTTACCTGCTGTCGGTGATCCAATGGGTCGGGCATACCGACCGGGTGATCAATAATGCCAACGAAGCGCTGAAATTGAGCGTGGACCTTGAAACCGGCATGCGTGGCTACCTCTTGAGCGGTGACGAACATTTTCTCGATCCCTACGAAGTGGCCAAGCCGCGCATTGCCGTTGCGCTGGATACATTGTTGGAATTGACAGCCGATAACCCCGTCCAGACCGATCGCATACACAAGGTGCAGGCACTTCAGGTCGAATGGGCCAACTACGCCCAGAGCATGATCGACCTGCAACGCAGCAGTGGCGATTACCGTGGCGCGGTGAAGGCCGGGCGTGGCAAGCGCCTGACGGATGAGATCCGCAAGACTTTCGAGGACATCGTCGATACCGAGCAGCAACTGCGCACGGCGCGCAACGAGAAGGTGCGCACCACGACGCTGTGGAGCATTACCCTGTACTTGATGTTCGTTGCCGCGATCAGCGGATTGCTGGCCTATATCGGTCGGCGGGATCTGTTGGGGCTGTCCAGCAGTTACAGCGCCAGCCTACAGATCCAGCAGCAGAGTGCCCTTCATCTGGAAAAACAGGCCTGGCTGCGCACGGGGCAGACTCAACTGGCCGAGCAGGTCCTGGGCCAGCTGAGCCTGAACCTGCTGGGGCGCAACATCCTGCAGTTCTGCGCCAGGTACCTGGACACGGCCGTTGCAGCGCTTTATGCGCGTGATGAAAACGGCACGCTCAAGCGTGTCGCCACTTATGGCATGTCCCGAGAGGACGATGAAAAGGAGCAGGTTATCGTCGCCGGTGAAGGCATCGTCGGCCAAGCCGTGCAGCAAGGGCGACTGATCCGCCTGGACGAGGTGCCCGCCGATTACCTGAGAGTCAGTTCGGGGTTGGGAAGCGGGGCGCCCAACAGCGTAGTGGTGGTCCCCACCAGCGACGACGGCCGGATCAATGGCGTCGTCGAACTGGGCTTCCTGCGTCCCTTGACCGACCGCGATCTCGAGCTGCTTGAGCGGGTCGCCGGCAACATCGGTACGTCCATAGAGGCTGCCCGCTATCGTCAGCGTTTGCAGGAAGTGCTCGCCGAAACCCAGCAACTGAACGAGGAGTTGCAAGTCCAGCAGGAGGAGCTCAAGACGGCCAACGAAGAGTTGGAAGAACAGTCGCGCATCCTCAAGGAATCCCAGGCGCATCTGGAAGTCCAGCAACAGGAACTGGAGCAGACCAACGAACAACTGGCCGAGCAACGCGACGCCATGGATCAGAAGAACACCGAACTGAACCTGGCCCAGTTGCAATTGCAGGAACGCGCCGAAGAGTTGCAGCGATCGAGCAAATACAAGTCCGAGTTCCTCGCCAACATGTCTCACGAGTTGCGTACGCCGCTCAACAGTTCATTGATCCTGTCCAAGTTGCTGGCGGAAAACCCTCAGAAGAATCTCAGCGAGGAGCAAGTCAAGTTTGCCGAGTCTATCTACTCGGCCGGTAATGATCTGCTGAACCTGATCAACGATATTCTCGATATTTCCAAGGTCGAGGCCGGCAAGTTGGAAGTCCGGCCGGAGAACACCAGCGTGCCGCGCCTGGTGGAAGGCTTGCGCGATATGTTCAAGCCTCTGGCGACTGATAAAGGCCTTGGTTTCGAAGTGCAGTTGCTTCCGGACGCGCCCACCATGTTGTACACCGACCGCCAGCGCCTGGAACAGGTGCTCAAGAACCTGCTGTCCAATGCGGTGAAATTTACCGAACAGGGTACGGTCTGCCTGTCGGTGGCCGGTCAGCCGGGCTCCGGCATCGCATTCATGGTGCGGGACTCGGGTATCGGCATTTCCGCCGAACAACAGCAGATCATCTTCGAGGCATTCCGCCAGGCGGACGGCACCACCAACCGTCGTTACGGAGGCACCGGCCTGGGATTGTCGATCTCCCGGGACCTGGCCACATTGCTGGGTGGCTCGATCTCTGTTTCCAGCGAGCCGGGGCAGGGCAGCGTGTTCACGCTGGTCTTGCCCGAGCGCTATGTCGACCCCGGTAACGCACCGGCAGAACCCAGGACGTTCACCCCTACGGCGACATTACCCGCTCCGGCGTCCTATGTGCCGGCGCCGGCTCCCGCGCCCATTATCGCCGATGTGGACATTGTGGCCCGCTTCGCTGATGACAGGGACAAAGCCCCCTTCGACACCCGCTGCATCCTGGTGATCGAAGACGAACCCAAGTTCGCCCGGATCCTGTTCGACCTGGCCCATGAACTGGGCTATCAGTGCCTGGTGGCGCACGCTGCCGACGAGGGCTTCGACCTGGCTTCCCACCTCAAACCCGATGCAATCCTGCTGGACATGCGCCTGCCCGATCATTCCGGCCTGACCGTGTTGCAGCGGCTCAAGGAACAGCCCGAGACCCGGCACATCCCGGTGCATGTGATTTCCGTCGAGGACCGCGTCGAGGCGGCATTGCACATGGGCGCCATCGGCTACGCGGTCAAACCGACCACCCGTGAAGAACTCAAGGACGTGTTCGCCCGCCTGGAGGCCAAGCTGACCCAGAAGGTCAAGCGCGTCCTGCTAGTGGAAGACGATGACTTGCAGCGCGATAGCATCACCCGCCTGATCGGCGACGATGACATCGAGATCACTGCGGTGGGCTTTGCCCAGCAAGCCCTGGATCTGCTGCGGGACAACGTCTACGACTGCATGATCATCGACCTCAAGCTGCCGGACATGCTCGGCAACGATCTGCTCAAGCGTATGTCTGCGGAGGAAATCTGTTCGTTCCCGCCGGTGATTGTCTACACCGGGCGCAACCTGACGCGCGATGAAGAGGCCGAGCTGCGCAAATATTCGCGCTCGATCATCATCAAGGGCGCCCGTTCTCCGGAGCGGTTGCTGGACGAGGTGACACTCTTTTTGCACAAAGTCGAATCCCGGTTGTCCCATGAACGTCAACGGATGCTCAAGGCTGCCCGTAGCCGCGACAAGGTATTCGAAGGGCGCAAGGTGCTGTTGGTGGACGACGATGTGCGCAATATCTTCGCACTGACCAGCGCCCTGGAGGCAAAAGGCGCCATCGTGGTCATCGGCCGTAACGGCTTCGAGGCGATCGAGCGCTTGAATGAGAACGACGACATCGACCTGGTGCTGATGGATGTGATGATGCCGGAAATGGACGGTTTCGAAGCCACTGCGTTGATCCGCAAGGACCCGCGCTGGCGCAAGTTGCCTATCATTGCGGTGACGGCCAAGGCCATGAAGGACGATCAGGAGCGTTGCCTGGCGGCGGGTTCCAATGATTACCTGGCCAAGCCGATCGACCTGGACCGTCTGTTTTCGCTGATTCGCGTGTGGTTGCCAAATATGGAAAGAATTTAGTGGAACGTGACACTGACATTGAACTTCGTTTATTGATCGAAGCGATCTACCTCAAGTACAGCTACGATTTTCGGGATTATTCCGGCGCTTCCATCAAGCGCCGGGTCCTGCACGCATTGAGTCAGTTCGAATGCCGGACGATTTCCGCGCTCCAGGAGCGCGTATTGCACGATCCGGGCATGTTCATGCAGTTATTGCAGCTGCTGACGATCCCCGTCAGTGAGATGTTCCGCGACCCGTCGCATTTCCTGGCGATCCGCGAAGAAATCGTTCCGCTGCTCAAAACCTATCCGTCGATCAAGATCTGGATCGCCGGTTGCAGCACCGGGGAAGAGGTCTATTCCATGGCGATCCTGTTGCGGGAGGAAGGCCTGCTGGACCGCACATTCATCTATGCCACCGACATCAACCCCAGGTCGCTGGAGAAAGCCAAGCAGGGCATCTTCTCCCTGGAAAACGTCAGGGCCTATACCCAGAATTACCAGCGGGCCGGTGGGCGGCGGTCGTTTGCCGACTATTACACCGCCGCTTACGATTACGCCATGTTCGACAAGACCCTGTGCCAGAACGTGACCTTTGCAGATCACAGCCTGGCAACGGACAGCGTCTTTTCTGAAACTCAATTAATTTCGTGTCGTAACGTATTGATATATTTCAATAAAAAGCTGCAAGATCGCGCCATCGGGTTATTCCATGAATCACTCAGTCATCGAGGGTTCCTGGTATTGGGCAGCAAGGAAACACTGGATTTTTCTTCATACGGCAATCAATTCGAACCGCTGGTCAAACAGGAACGGATATATCGCAAGTTATGAACCAGACGACGGACGGACCCAGGCCGCGGGTAGAGGCCATTGTCGTCGGCGCGTCCGCCGGCGGAGTCGAGGCGCTGCTCAAGGTGTTCGGGCAATTGCGCAAGAGGTTCGGCATACCTGTGCTGGTCGTTCTGCACCTGCCCGACGAGCGCGACAGCCAACTGGCCACGGTCTTCGGCCATCGTCTGGCGATACCGGTGGAGGAGGCGCGGGACAAGCAGGACATCCAGCCCGGCACGCTGTACTTTGCCACGCCCGGTTATCACTTGTCGGTCGAGGCCGATCGCAGCCTGTCGTTGAGCCTGGAGGATCCGGTGCATCATTCCCGACCCTCCATCGACGTCCTGTTCGAGTCCGCCGCCGACGTCTATGGGCCGAACCTGCTGGCGGTGTTGTTGACCGGCGCCAACGATGACGGCGCCCGTGGCCTGGCCAGGGTCAAGGCGTTGGGGGGAATCACGGTTGTCCAGGATCCCGACGAAGCCCAGGTGTCGACCATGCCCGAGGCGGCGCTGGCGCTGCACGAGCCCGACCATATCCTCACTTTACAAGGCATCAGCCATTTGCTGGCCGGGTTGGAATGAACGACATGCCACAAGAGATTCAAGCCAAACTGCTGATCGTCGACGATCTGCCGGAAAATCTGCTGGCACTGGAAGCGCTGATTCAAGGCGCTGACCGCAAGGTCTTCAAGGCGCTGTCGGCTGACCAGGCGTTGTCGCTGCTACTGCAACATGAATTCGCCCTGGCCATCATCGATGTGCAGATGCCGGAAATGAACGGCTTCGAACTCGCCGAGCTGATGCGCGGCACCGAGAAGACCCGCAGCATCCCGATCATTTTCGTCAGCGCCGCCGGGCGTGAACGCAACTATGCCTTCACCGGTTATGAAAACGGCGCGGTGGACTTCCTGCACAAGCCGTTGGACGCCCATGCGGTCAGGAGCAAGGTCAACGTATTCGTGGAGCTCTATCGCCAAAAGAAGGCGGTGAAAGAGCAGGTGGTCGCTCTGGAACAGAGTCGTCGGGAGCAGGAGGTGCTGCTGCAACAGCTGCAGACTGTCCGCAGCGAACTCGAACAGGCGGTGCGCATGCGTGATGATTTCATGTCGATCGTCGCCCATGAGGTGCGAACGCCCCTCAACGGCCTGATCCTTGAAACCCAACTGCGAAAGATGCACCTGGCCCGGGATAACGCCGCGGCGTTCAGCCTGGACAAGGTGCGGGCGATGGTCGAGCGCGATGAGCGCCAGATCAAGAGTTTGATCCGCTTGATCGAAGACATGCTGGACGTGTCCCGGATTCGCACCGGCAAACTGTCTATCCGTCCGAGCCGCTTCAACCTGACCACGCTGGTGGAGAACCTGTTGCGCAATTTTCAGCCGCAGATCGTGGCGGCCGAATGCACGCTGACCTTTACCGCCGAGCCCTCGGTGGAGGGGCACTGGGATGAATTCCGGATCGAACAGGTGGTGTCGAACCTGCTGACCAACGCGTTGCGCTATGGCGGCAAGAGCCCTATCGACGTGCGGGTGTACAAGACGCCCGGCCACGCGTGCGTCGAAGTCCAGGACCATGGCATAGGCATCAGCGAAGAGAACCAGAGGCGCATCTTCCAGCAGTTCGAGCGGGTGTCATCCAAGGCGGTGTCCTCCGGCCTGGGATTGGGGCTGTTCATTTCCGAACAGATTGTGACCGCCCATGGAGGCACCATTACCGTCCACAGTCGCATCAACGAAGGGGCCTTGTTTCGCGTTTGTCTGCCTTTGCAGAAAACCGTCGGTCCGACGCAACCTCCGGGTGACCCTATGGTCGTATCAGCAGCTATTGATCGAACAAAGGCTTCTCATGAGTGAAGATGCGCAAGATGTTGTATTGATCGTCGAGGACGACCCCTCGGTCATGACGGTGTTGTCCGCTTACCTGTCGGGCGAAGGGTATCGGGTGCTGGAGGCCGAGAACGGTGAAAAGGCCTTCGAGATCCTGGCAAGCAAGCCCCACCTGGACATGATGATTACTGATTTTCGTCTGCCAGGCGGCATTTCCGGGGTGCAGATCGCCGAGCCTGCAGTCAGGTTGCGCCCCGACCTGAAAGTGATCTTCATCAGCGGGTACGCCGCGGAGATAAAGGAAACCGACAGTCCGATCACCCGAGCGGCACCGATCCTGGGCAAGCCGTTCAAGCTGGATCAACTGCAGAGCATCATGCGGACAATGTTGTCCTGATTTCCTGAAATGTCGGCAGGCTCGGGCCGTTCAGGCCCGGATCATTTCCCGCACCTTGGCCGTCAGCAAATCGAATGTGAACGGCTTGGTGACCATCTGCATGCCCGGGTCCAGGAAGCCGCCGCGTACAGCGGCGTGTTCGGCGTAGCCGGTGATGAACAGCACCCGTAGATCCGGGCGCAATTGCCGACCGATTTCCGCCAGTTGCCGGCCGTTCATGCCGGGCAGTCCTACGTCGCTGATCAACAGGTCGATACGTTGACCCGATTGCAGGATCGGGATCGCGCCGTTGGCGTCGGCGGCTTCGAGGAAGGTATAGCCCAACTCGCTCAGCACCGCGCTGACCAACACCCGTACCGCGGGATCGTCTTCGACGATCAACACGGTCTCGCCATTCTGTGCATGGGGCGTGTGCTGGTTGTCGACGGGCGCTTCCTGCACTTCTTCACCGTGGAAGCGCGGCAGGTACAGGTTGACCGTGGTGCCTTGGCCGACAACGCTGTCGATGGTCACATGGCCGTGGGACTGCTTGCTGAATCCGTAGATCATCGACAAGCCCAGCCCTGTCCCCTGACCGATGGGTTTGGTGGTGAAAAAGGGGTCGAAGGCGCGACTGACGACGGCTTCCGGCATGCCGCAACCGGTGTCCTGCACGCTCAGTACCACGTAGTCGCCGGGTTCGAGGTTGGTGTAGGCGTCGGTGAATCCGGTATCCAGATATTGGTTGAAGGTCTTCACCACAAGTCTTCCGCCATCGGGCATGGCATCCCGGGCGTTGAGTACCAGGTTGAGCAGGGCGCTTTCCAGTTGGTTGGGGTCGGCTTCGGCGATCCACAGTTGATCGTCCAGTTGCATGTCGAGCCGGATGCTTTCGTTGAGGCTGCGTTGCAGCAGCTCACCCATGGACAACACGAGAGTGTTCGTCTGCACGGCCTTGGGGTCCAGCGATTGCCGGCGTGAGAAAGCCAGCAAACGATGGGTCAGGCCGGCGGCGCGGTTGGCGGAGGTCACGCCCAGGTCGATCAGGCTGTCCAGGTCTTCGGTACGACCGCGCGCCAGGCGCCGGCGCAGCAATTCCAGGCTGCCGATGATGCCAGTGAGCATGTTGTTGAAGTCGTGGGCGATGCCGCCGGTGAGCTGGCCGACTGCTTCCATTTTCTGTGACTGGCGCAGGGCTTCTTCGTTGTGGCGCAGTTGTGCGGTACGTTCCTCTACCTGCTGCTCGAGGGTTTCGAGGGTATTTTGCAGGCGCAATTCACTGTTGCTGAGGTCGATCAGGCGGTCCCGGGCTTCGTATTGCCTTCGGCGGCCGCGCAGTGCGGTGGTCACCAGGCTGACCAGGGTCACGGGGTGGAAAGGGCGTTCCAGGAAGGTCACGTTACCCAGCTGCACGCCGATGCGTGCCGCCGGGTTCTGTTCCGGGCCACCGTGATGGGTCAACAGGACGATGGGCAAGTCGGACCAGGCAGGCTGTTGTTCGATTTGCAGGAACAGCGTCTCCAGGTCCGGCCCCACCAGGGCCTCCGAGGAAATCACCAACAAGCCGGCGCCTTTCTCCAATTCTTCGCACAACTGCCCCAGATGACGGCAGATGAGGCCGGCAAAACCGGCTTCATTGAGGATCATCAAGGCAATCTGACTGTCCCTTCCCAGCGGGGCGAGGATCAACGCCCGCTCGGACAAGGGTTCCGCTAACGTCACTGGATGTCGTCCTTGAGCAACGGATTGTCCGCTCCCATGTAGGTTGGCACACCGCGCAATACCCCCTGGAAGGCCTCCAGCGGCTCGCCGATGGTCATGCCCTGGTTGCCGATGCGGTATTCGCGGATGGTGGATTCATGGCTGCCGGTGCGTTTCTTGATGATGGAGATCGCTCGGCGAACCTTGCCCAGCGCTTCGAAGTAACGCAGCAGGATCACCGTGTCGGCCAGGTAAGTGATGTCCACCGGCGCCTGCATGTCGCCCACCAGGCCGTGTTGCGCGACGGTCATGAAGGTCGCCGCGCCCTTGCGGTTGAGATAGAGCAGCAGCTCATGCATATGCAGCACCAGGGCATTTTCCTCCGGCATGGCCGCCTGATAGCCGTTGATGCTGTCGATCACCACGGTCTTGATGTTGCCGTCATCGACGCAACGACGCACCCGGTGGGAGAACTCGCCGGGAGACAGTTCGGCGGCGTCCACCTGGTCGATCAATAACCTGCCGGTGTCCTGGAGTGCCTGCAGGTCGATGCCGATGTTTTTCATCCGCTCGTACAACAGGCCCAATTCCTCGTCGAAGATGAAAAGCGCGGCGCGCTCGCCACGATTCACCGCGGCTGCAGCGAAAATCAGTGCAATCAGCGATTTGCCGGTACCTGCCGGACCCAGGATCAAGGTGCTGGAACCGGTTTCGATACCGCCGCCCAGCAAGGCGTCCATTTGTGCGATGCCGCTGGAGAGTTGATGGCGGTTGTATTGCCCGCGGTGTTCGGCGGCCACCAGTCGTGGGAAGACGTGCACGCCGTCGGTCATGATGGTGAAATCATGGTAACCGCCGCGGTACTTCTGTCCGCGATACTTGACCACCCGGATCCGGCGTCGCTCGGCGCCATAGGTGGGGGTCAGTTCTTCCAGGCGAATCACCCCGTGGGCAACGCTGTGGACGGTCTTGTCCAAGGACTCGGTGGTCAGGTCGTCGAGCAAAAGCACCGTGGCGTCGTAGCGCACGAAGTAATGCTTGATCGCCAGGATCTGGCGGCGATAGCGCAACGAACTCTGGGCCAGCAGGCGGATCTCCGACAGGCTGTCGAGCACCACCCGGGTCGGCTTGACCCGTTCCACCACTTCGAAGATCTGCCGGGTGGCTTCCCCCAGCTCGAGGTCCGAAGAATACAGCAGGCTTTGCTGGTGCTCGGCGTTGAGCAGGCTTTCTGGCGGGGTCAGCTCGAAAATGACAATGTTGTCATCCATCTCCCAACCGTGGGAGGCGGCACCCTGACGCAGTTCCCGTTCGGTTTCCGATAGGGTGATATACAAGGATCGCTCGCCGGCCCGGGCGCCCGCCAGCAGGAAATGCAAGGCGACCGTGGTTTTGCCGGTCCCCGGTTCCCCTTCAAGCAGGAACACATGACCGCGGGACAGGCCACCGGAAAGGACATCGTCCAGCCCTTCAATGCCGGTAGCGGCTTTTGCGCTGATCAACTCGTTGGATGTAGACAAAAAGAGCCCTCTCATGACCAGGGAAATGGGCGGTAGGCCGGGTAGAGCCTGAAATGAACCGCCTCATTACTTGACCGTTGGCGGCGATAGCGGTTCCGCTTCCTCTGCTTGCTTGTGTGACACTGTCGACGACTTCGAGCCTTGATTCGGTGTTTCCGGCCGTCGGACATCACGCGATCGCTCGCCAGGGAATCATGGCTTGCACCCTCACCAGGCTTGCTGCAACGCCGGGTCGTCGGGGTTCAGTTGTTCCAACTTCGCCAATAGAACCTGAACATGCTGCAACTGACCGGTTTCCTTCCAGTAATTGATCAGCAGGACCCGCGCCTTGCGGTCGGCGGGGTAGCGCTGGACGATCTCTTGCAACTGCTTTTGCGCCGCTTCCACCTCATTCTCGGCGTGAAGAGTGGTGGCGAGGTCATAACGGTAATGACGGTTTTCCGGCTCCAGTTCCACCGCTTTCGCCAAGCCGAGCACGGCGTATTCGGTCTGGCCATGCTGCAGCAACCACATGCCCAGCGCATGTTGCAGATAAGCCGATTCCGGCTGGGCTTGCAACTCTCGGGCGAGCAATTTGCGCGCGGCATCGCCCTGGCCCAGTTTGTCCAGCACTTCGACCTGCATGACCAGTGCCGGCAGGTTATCCGGCTTGAGCTTCAAGGCCTGTTCCAGGGCTTGTCGGGCCTTGTCCAGCTGGGCGTTGTGCAGGTACAGGCGGGCGAGCTGATACAGGGATTCACTGGTGAGCGGGCCGTCCTGGAGCACCTGTTTCCAAGTGTCGATGGCCAGCTGCATGGCACCGAAATACAAGCCCAGGTCATCGGGTGACAGGCCCAGCAGTGCATTCACGGCGGCAAACCGCACTTCAGGCTCGTTGTCCTCGAGCATTGGTCCCAGCAGCAGGGTGCGCTGGTTTGCCGGCACCAGCCCGACGATGCTGCCAATGGCTGCCCGGCGAACATCCGCCGATTCGCTGTGCAGGTCTGCATCCGCCAGCTTCAGGGCCTGTGGGCTCGGGTAATTGGGCAGTTCGCCGTGCAGCCACACCCGGCGCTTGGGTGAGAGATCCGGGCGTCCCAGCTGTTGATAGAGCATCCGCGCCGCCCCTGGCTGCCCGTTGCGTGCATATTCCAGGGCCTCACTGTAGCCACGCTTGATGGCTTCGGGGATCTGCGGCGTGGTACTGCGCAACCACACCGCGACAAGACCGATCACCAGCAGGGCGGACAGGCAAAGGAGCAGATAGCGGCGAGGCGAGGGCATGCAGGAAATCCATAACCAGAGTGCGTGAAAATCCTGCAAGCTTCGGTCAGGCCGGGGCGTGAGTCAAACCCTGCGGCATTTGCACTGGCCTGTGCAACAGGCAAAAAAAGCCCCGCGTCCGAATGAGGCGCGGGGCAAGGAATTTGGTTGGTTGCGGCCAACCAAAGGAGCTCGGGTGCGGGGGCGGTCAGTTGCTGGCGACAGTCTCCGGTTGCCAGCCTCCGCCCAGGGCCTTGTAGATCGCTACGATGCCGCGATACAGGTCCACTTCGGCCTGAGCCTGGGTGTCTTCGGCGGCCAAGCGCTCACGCTGAGCGTCGAGCAGCACAAGGAAGTCCACGGTGCCTTCGCGGTAGCGGATCTCGGCCAGGTCAGCGGCGGCGCGGCTCGATTCGCTCTGGCGGATCAGCGAGATCAGGCGTTGCTGGCGCTTGCCGTAGTCGCTGAAGGCGTTTTCCGACTCTTCCAGGGCCAGCAGCACTTGCTGTTCGTAGGTCGCCAGGGCGCCTTCCGCCTCGGCGTTGGCCCCGCGCAGACGTGCCCGTACGCTGCCCAGATCGAAGGCGGCCCAGGTGATGCTCGGGCCCAGCGCCCAGGCGTTGGCCGCCGAGGAACCGATTTGCGAACCACGTCCGGCGGTAAAGCCAAGGAAACCGCTCAAGCTGACCCGCGGGAACAGGTCGGCCTTGGCGACGCCAATGCGCGCCGTGGCAGCCGCCAGCTGGCGTTCGGCGCTCAGGATGTCCGGACGCCGTTGCAGCAGCTCACCCGGATCGCCGATGGGCAGGGCCTTGGCGATGGCGGGCAGCTCCTTGGGGCTCAGGTCGACGCTCAGCTTGTCCGGGCGCTCGCCGAGCAAGGTGGCGATACGGTTACGCTGGCGCACCTGTTCGGCTTGCAATTGCGGCACGCTGGCTTCCACCGAGGCCAGGCGTGCATCGGCGCGCACCACGTCGAGCTGATCGCCGACACCGGCATCGCGCAGGCTCTCGGTGATCTTGCGTGACGCCTGCTGGTTCTCAAGGTTCGCCAGGGCGATTTTCTCTCGCAACTGGGCGCCACGCAGTTGACCGTAGGCATCCACCAGTTCGGCAATCATGGTCACCTGAAGCTGATAGAGGTCGGCTTCGGCGGCCTGCTGGTCGGCATCGGTGGCCTCCAGGTTGCGCTGAATGCGTCCGAACAGGTCCAGTTCCCAGGCCATGTCCAGGCCCAGGTCATAGCGCTCGGTATTGACCCGGTCGTCGGTCTGCCCCATCGGATTCTGACCTTTGCCCAGGTTGCTGCTGGCACGGCTGGTGATGGTCGGCATGGCGTCATTGCTGGCGTCATCGCGAATCGCCCGGGCCGCCCGCAGGCGGGCGAAGGCGACGCGCAACTCGCGGTTGCCTTCCAGCGAGCGGGTGACCAATGCATTGAGCGTCGGGTCGTCGAATTGCTGCCACCAGATGCCTTCGAAACGGGCCCGGTCGAAGTTCTTCTGGCCGGCGGTGCCGTCGGTGGCGGTGGTGATATTCGCCGCCTCCGTCTGCGGTGCCTTGTAGTCCGGGCCTACGGCGCAGGCGCTCAGCGCCAGGACCAGCAAGCTCGGCATGAACACTTTCAAACTCATTGCTGTGTCTCCAGTTTCAAAGCCCGGGCCGCCTTGCGGGCCACGCTGCGCTCGACGAAGTTGCGGATAAGTACGTAGAACACCGGGGTCAACAGCAAGCCGAAGAACGTCACCCCGAGCATCCCGGAGAACACTGCGACACCCATGGCGTGGCGCATTTCGGCACCGGCACCGCTGGAGAACACCAGGGGCACGACGCCCATGATGAACGCGAAGGACGTCATCAGGATCGGCCGCAGACGCAGGCGGCAGGCTTCCAGGACCGCAGCGAGCGGGTTCATGCCTTCCAGCTGTTTGTCCTTGGCGAACTCGACGATCAGAATCGCGTTCTTACAGGCAAGCCCCACCAATACGATCAAGCCGATCTGGGTAAAGATGTTGTTGTCGCTACCCGACAGAATCACCCCGGTAATGGCCGACAGCAGGGTCATCGGTACGATCAGAATCACCGCCAGCGGCAGGCTCCAGCTTTCGTATTGTGCCGCGAGTACCAGGAACGCCAGCAGTACGCAGAGCGGGAATACGAACAGTGCAGTGTTGCCCGAGAGAATCTGCTGGTAAGTCAGGTCGGTCCACTCGTAAGTCATGCCGTTGGGCAGTTCTTCCTTGAGCAGTTTCTCGATGGCTTTCTCGGCCTGGCCGGAGCTGTAGCCCGGCGCGGCGGCACCGTTGATCTCGGCGGTGATGAAGCCGTTGTAGTGCATCACGCGGTCCGGGCCCGAGGTGTCACTGACCTTGAGGAAGGTTGCCAGCGGGATCATTTCACCACGGTTGTTACGCACTTTGAGCTGGCCGATCTGGTCAGATTCGAGACGGAACTGTTGTTCGGCCTGGACGTTGACCTGGTAGGTGCGGCCAAAGCGATTGAAGTCGTTGGCGTACAGCGAGCCCAGATAGACCTGCAGGGTGTCGAAGATATCGCTGACGGCCACGCCGTGGGTCTTGGCTTTTTCACGGTCGATGGCGGCATCGACCTGAGGCACGTTCACGGTGTAGCTGGTGAACAAGCCGGCCAGTTCCGGCACGCTGCGGCTCTTGGTGATGATATTCATGGTTTCTTTGTACAGCTCGTCGTAGCCCAGGTTGCCCCGGTCTTCGATTTGCAGGCGGAAGCCACCGATGGTCCCCAGGCCCTGTACCGGCGGCGGTGGGAAGATCGCCATGTAGGCTTCCTGGATTTCCGAGTACTGGCCGTTCAGGGCTCCGGCGATGGCACCGGCCGACTGGCTCGGGTCCTTGCGTTCATCGAAGGGCTTGAGGGTCACGAACACGATGCCGGCGTTCGGGCTGTTGGTGAAACCGTTGATCGACAGACCGGGGAAGGCCACGGCGCTTTCGACACCAGGTTGCTTGAGAGCCAGGTCGGACATGCGTTTGATCACGTCCTCGGTGCGGTCCAGGCTCGCGGCGTCCGGCAGTTGGGCGAAGGCCACCAGGTATTGCTTGTCCTGGCCGGG
This sequence comes from Pseudomonas sp. Pf153, assembly GCF_001269775.1. Lineage (NCBI taxonomy): Bacteria > Pseudomonadati > Pseudomonadota > Gammaproteobacteria > Pseudomonadales > Pseudomonadaceae > Pseudomonas > Pseudomonas sp. Pf153. The sequence goes on from NZ_LHVL01000014.1 coordinate 141,079, forward strand.
CACGAAGCCGGTCGGCGTGGTCGAGAAGCCGAAGAACGTCAGCACCATCAGGCCGGCGTAGACGAACAGGGCGATGCCGCTGCTGCGGATTACGCGGGCAACCGTGCCTACATAGCCGTGGCTGGCACGCTCGAAGAAGCGGTTGAACGGACGGAACAGCCAGCCACCGAGGATCCGGTCCAGGAAGCGCGAGAAACGATCCTTGGGTGCATCGTGGCCTTTGAGCAATACGGCAGCCAGCGCAGGCGACAGTGTCAGGGAGTTGATCGCCGAGATTACGGTGGAAATCGCGATGGTCAACGCAAACTGTTTGTAGAACTGTCCGGTCAGACCACTGATGAATGCCGCCGGTACGAACACGGCGCACAGCACCAGGGCGGTCGCGATGATCGGCCCGGTCACTTCCCCCATCGCCTTTTTGGTAGCTTCCACCGGGACCAGTCCCAGCTCGATGTTGCGCTCGACGTTCTCCACCACCACGATGGCGTCATCCACCACGATACCGATCGCCAGTACCAGGCCGAATAGCGACAGGGCATTGAGCGAGAAACCAAACAGGTGCATCACGGCAAACGTACCGATCAACGACACCGGTACGGCGACCAGCGGGATGATCGAGGCGCGCCAGGTTTGCAGGAACAGAATCACCACCAGCACGACAAGGATCAGCGCTTCGAACAGGGTATGGACCACCGCTTCGATGGAGCCGCGCACGAAGATCGTCGGGTCATAGACGATGCTGTAGTCCATGCCTGCCGGGAAGCCCTTCTTCAGTTCCTCCATCTTGGCGCGAACGTCGTTGGAGATCTGGATGGCGTTGGAGCCAGGGCGCTGGAAGATCGGGATCGCCACCGCCGGCTGGTTGTCCAGCAGCGAGCGCAGGGCGTATTGACTCGAGCCCAGCTCGACCCGTGCGATGTCTTTCAGGCGGGTGATCTCGCCGTTGGCACCGGAGCGGATGATGATGTTCTCGAACTCTTCTTCATTGACCAGGCGACCCTGGGTGTTGATCGAGAGCTGGAAGGCCTGGGCACTCGGCGCAGGCGGCGCGCCCAGGGCACCGGCGGCGACCTGGCGGTTCTGTTCGCGGATCGCGTTGACCACGTCGGTGGCGGTCAGGTTGCGCGAAGCGGTCTTGTTCGGATCCAGCCAGACCCGCAGGGAGTAGTCGCCCATGCCGAACAGCTGCACATCACCCACGCCACCCAGGCGCGCCAGCTCATCCTTGATGTTGAGCAGGGCGTAGTTGGACAGGTAGAGCATGTCGTAGCGTTTGTCAGGCGAGGTCAAGTGCACGACCATGGTCAGGTCGGGCGAGGCCTTGTCCACCGTAATCCCGATACGGGTCACTTCTTCCGGCAGCTTGGGCTCGGTCCGGGTGACCCGGTTCTGCACCTGTACCTGAGCGTTGTCCAGGTCGGTGCCCAGGGCAAAGGTGATGGTCAGGGTGATCTTGCCGTCGGCGGTGGACTGCGAGGACATGTACAGCATGTTCTCGACACCGGTGATGGCCTGCTCCAGAGGCGCGGCCACGGTTTCGCCAATGACCTTGGGGTTGGCGCCGGGGAAGTTGGCACGCACGACCACGGTCGGCGGCACGACTTCCGGGTATTCGCTGATCGGCAATTGGAACAGCGAGATAGCGCCGGCGATCAGGATCAGCAGCGACAGCACCGCTGCGAAGATCGGCCGTGAAATGAAGAACTGGGAAAATTTCATCTTGGATTCAGTCCCTTAACCGCGTGGGGTCGCAGCGGCCAGTTTGCCTGCCGCTCCGTTTGTCGCCTTGGAAGGCGCGACTTGGGGCAGGTTGCTGGCTTCGAGTGCTTTGCGTTGTTGTGCCAGGGCCGCGAGGGTTTCTTCGCTGGCCATCGGCACGGTTTCAGGGGTTACCGGTGCACCTGGACGCGCCCGTTGCAATCCCTTGACGATGATTGTGTCGTCTTTGCTCAGGCCACTACGCACGATGCGCAGGCCTTCGATCTTCGGCCCCAGCTCGACGGCGCGGTACGCGGGCTTGTTGTCGGCGTCCAGCACCAGCACGAATTTCTTGCCCAGATCGGTGCCCACGGCTTCGTCGTTGATCAACACGGCGGAGTAGGTGCCACTGCCCACCAGCTTCAGCCGGGCATACAGGCCAGGGGTGTAGGCGCCGTCCTTGTTGTCGAACACGGCGCGGCCACGGATGGTGCCGGTCTGCGGGTTGACCTGGTTATCGATGAAGTTCATCTGGCCCAGGTGCGGGTTGCCGTCCTCGTTGGACAGGCCCATGTAGACCGGCGTGGTCTGGCCGCGCTGGCCCTGGCGGGCGAGTTGGGTGTACTTGAGGAAGACACGCTCGTCGGCGTCGAAGTAGGCGTAAACCTTATCGGTGGACACCACGCTGGTGAGCGTCGTGGTATCAGCGGTCACCAGGTTGCCGGCAGTGATTTCCGCACGACTGACGCGACCGCTGATGGGCGAGGTGACCCGGGTGAAGCTCAGGTTCAGCTTGGCCAGGTCCAGTTGCGCCTGGATGGCCGCGGCGGCGGCACGGGCTTCCTGGGCGGCGGTGGTGCGCGAATCAGCCAGCTCGGCGGAAATGGCATTGCTCTGGCGCAGGCGTTCGCCGCGCTGGGCTTCGTTTTCACTACGGGCGGCGGTCGCACGGGCCTGGGCGAGCTGGGCTTCGAGACGACGCACCTCGGCCTGGAAAGGGCGAGGGTCGATCTGGAACAGCAAGTCGCCTTTCTTGACCAATGCACCTTCGGTAAAGGCTACTTCATCGATCTGCCCGGAAACCCGTGGACGAATCTCGACGGTTTCCGGTGCCTCCAGGCGCCCGGTGAACTCATCCCATTCATTGACCGGTTGTTCCAGTACCTTGGCTACACTGACCTTGGCAGCTGGCATGGAAGCTGCGCTATCGGGAGTCTTGCCACAGGCACTTATCACCAGCACCGCCAACAGTGCGAGGGGAAAGCGCAATTTTGAAAGTGAATGTTCCATGGATAGCTCCGCCAATGTATTGAGAATGGGCGGATAATGCGTGGCGGGAAGAGAAGGAACGAATCGAATGAAGCAAAGATCACTATCATTCGGAATGATATAAGCCAGTTGCCATCCCACAGGCTGTTTTCAACGCAGCATGAACGAGTATCAAGGCTGTTAAGAGCCCAGGGATTATTGGGGCAGATAGAGCGCCTGTATGCGTTCGAACGTTCCATCCTGGCGCAGGGCTTCAACGGCTTCGCGCAGCTCCTGGACCATTTTCGGTGTGCACTGCTTCGAGCAGGCCAGGTAAAGGTCGGCATTGCTGCCAACAGGGCTCATGAGCAATGGGCGTTCGGACACTTTCGGCCAGATGTATCGACTTTCCGGAACGCCGTTGAACCAGGCATCGATACGTCCCATCAACAGCATCTGGGCCGGATTGTCGCCGATGGTCAGAGGATGGATCTGATCGTCGCTGAACCCCTCCGAGCGCAGGATTTCCTCCTGAGCACTACCCAGGCCTACGCCGATCTTGCGGTAGGTCTTCTTGGCTTGGGCGAAGCTGTCCACCTGCCGGTCAAGGCTGAAGAACGCGCGCTCCATCGGCATGATCGACGCGATCCAGGTAAAGCGGTCCTCGCGCACGGGTATGCGTGACAGAGGCGCGATCAGGTGATCGCGTTCCTCGCTGACATGCTTTTGCGCCCTTGCCCAGGGGAGCACGTGGAGTTTTACCGCATATCCGGCCTTGGCCATGGCTTGCATGGCAATGTCTCCGACGATTCCATGACCTCGGGGATCATCGATGAATGTGAGGGGGGGAGCATCCAGGATATGCAGTTCAATCGACAGTGGATCGCCGTGCGTCTGACAGGCCACCAGCATCGTTAGTGACAGGCAAAGCCGGCAGAGTGCTAGGGAGCGGACATTCAACACACGTGTGATCCGGCTCATGATTGATACTTCAGGTATTGAAAGGTGGTGCACCATTCTACGTCTGCCTCGGGTATTGAGACAGCGTCTCGCGGGATACGGTTTGTGCGGCGCAGCACATCTGTAAACAAGCGGTGATCGGATCGACACGCCATCGCAAATCAGGTTGGCGCTTTGACGCCGCCGTGGCGGAAATCAGGGACATACCCTGGAGGATGGCGTTTTTCCTACAAGACTTTCAGTTATTGGGTCAGGAATTTTGAGAGATGCCTGATACTCTTGACGCCAAGTAGGGCCCCACGGGATGGGGTTGTCCGGAACCACGGCACCCGAGTGGGGGGTGCAAATCCGCGCAATCATATGAGAAGGATCTTATGAACCCTGTACCCGCTGTTGCGGTGGATGGCCTTGCCATGCCATCCGAAAGCTTCCCCCTGACCGCCCCCCAGCGAGACATCTGGCTCGATCAGCGACGGCTGGGTGACTCGCCGTTGTACAACATCGGCGGTTATGTCGAACTGACCGGCCCGTTGCATGCGCAAGTGATGCAAGGTGCGCTCGAATGTCTGGTGGCCAGGCATGACGCGCTGCGCACGGTGTTGCTGCCGGGCAACGAGGGTCTGCCACGGCAGCGTTTTGCAGCGTCGTTGCCGGTATCGATGCCGTTCTATGATTTCGCGACCCATCCTGATCCTGAATCCATGGCGCAGACGCTGATCCAGGAGCAGATGCAGCAGATGTATGGGCTGGAAGGCGAGCCGCTGTTCCGTTTCAGCCTGATCCGCCTCGATGCGACCCGTCACTGGCTCGCTACCCAGGCCCATCACCTGATCCTGGATGGCTGGGGGTTTGGCCAGATGCTCAAGTCCCTGGGCGACATCTACAGTGCGTTGTTATTGGCCGGGCAACCGCCGCTGTCGGCGCCGGGTTATGTCGAATTCATCCGCGAGGAAGCCGATTACCGGCAATCGGCGCGGGCGCAACGGGACAGGGCTTACTGGCTGGACAAGTATTGCGTCCTGCCGGAACCATTATTGATACCGCGCTACCGACAGCGCCTTGCGGGGGACGCCGCACCGGGCCGTACCCATGTGCATGCCTTTCCCGCTTTGCTGCATGAACGCATGAAGCAGGCGTTCCGGCACCTCGGCGCTTCGGCATTCCATGTGTTGCTGGCAGCGCTGTACGTTTATTTCAGTCGCACCGGACAACGTGACGAATGGGTGGTCGGGTTGCCGCTGCTCAACCGGTCCGGGGCCAGGTTCAAGGAAACCCTGGGGTTGTTTACTCAGGTCAGTGCCGTGCGTCTCTCCCTGGGGCGCGAACGCCCGTTCGGCGAGTTGGTTGGTGAAGTATGCAGGCAATTGAAACAGGACTTCCGCCACCAGCGCTTTTCCCTCAGCGATATGAATCGGGCACTGGGCCTGCTGCGTGAGGACCGCGCCCAGCTGTTCGACGTGTCGGTGTCCTACGAACAGGATGATCATGACTACCGTTACGGTGAAGCGTTGGCCCACACGATCAAGGTTTCCAATCGACATGAGGCCATGCCGCTGGCCATCCATTTGCGCAGCAATCGCTATAACGACAAGGTCTGGTTGCACCTGGTCTACAACGAGGCGTATTTCGAGGCGGTGGAAATAGCGGCATTGGCCGAGCGTTTGCTTTGGGTGCTGGAGCAGGGGCTGGAGAACGCCGACCTGCCGGTGGCCGATTTTGCCTTGAGCACGCCGGCGGAAGATTCACTGTTGCGGCAATGGCGTGGTCCCCAGGGTGAGTCCTCCGGAGGACGGATAATTCACCAACGTTTCGAGGCGGTAGCGGCGCAACGGCCGGACGCCGTGGCGGCGGTCGCGCCTGGATGCAGCCTGACCTATGGCGACTTGAACGGGCGCGCCAATGCCCTGGCCCATCATCTGATCGGGCTCGGTGTGCGACCGGACGAGCGGGTAGCGATTGTGGCGCGGCGGGGCCTGGACACTCTGGTCGGGCTGGTGGCGATCCTCAAGGCCGGTGCCGGATACGTGCCGATCGATCCGGAATATCCCGCCGAACGCTTGAGCTACCTGCTCGGCGACAGTGTGCCGGTAGCGGTGCTGACCCAACGCGATGTGCGTGAGCGACTGCCGGCCCTGGACGTGCCAGTGCTCGATCTCGACCGTCGCACCTGGCCATCGGGTCTTGCCTCCAATACCCGGCCAGCGGGCTTGACCGACGAACACCTGGCCTACGTCATCTATACCTCGGGTTCCACCGGTCTGCCGAAAGGGGTCATGGTCGAGCACCGCGCACTGTCCCATCTGGTGGACTGGCATTGTGACGCGTTCGGCCTGGGCAGCGGCAGCCATACGTCAAGCCTGGCAGGATTCGGTTTCGACGCCATGGCCTGGGAGATCTGGCCCGCGCTGTGTGCAGGGGCAACCCTGCATTTGCCAGCCGCAAGCCAGGGCGGGGAAGACATTGATGCCTTGCTCGACTGGTGGTGCCAACAGCCGCTGGACATCAGCTTCTTACCGACGCCGGTGGCCGAGTACGCCTTCAGCCGTCACTTGCAACATCCGACCTTGCGCACGTTGCTCATTGGTGGCGATCGTTTGCGATCTCTTCCTCACCCGCAGACATTCGAGGTCGTGAACAACTATGGTCCGACCGAGGCCACGGTCGTTGCCACGTCGGGGAAAATCGATGTCGCAGGGCTGCCGCATATCGGCAAGCCTGTGACCCATGCGACGGTGCATCTGCTTGACGACCGACAGCGCCCGGTGCCGATGGGGGTGGCGGGCGAGTTGTATGTTGGTGGCGCCGGGGTTGCCCGAGGCTATCTGAACCGTGCGCAATTGACCGAAGAGCGTTTTCTCAAGGACCCCTTCAGCCATGATCCGCAAGCGCGGATGTACCGCACCGGAGACCTTGCGCGGTGGGGCTTCGATGGTCATCTGGAGTACCTGGGCCGCAACGACGACCAGGTGAAAGTCCGTGGCGTACGCATCGAGTTGGGGGAAGTCGAGGCTGCGCTGGGCCGTCATGTCGCGGTGCGGGAGGCCGTGGCCCTGGTGCGCAACGAGCAACTATTGACGTGGTTCACTGAGCGAGAGCCGCTGGACATTGCGGCCTTGCATGATCACATGAAGTCCTGCCTGCCAGCTGCGTTGCTTCCGACGGCCTACGTGCGGCTGGCGGCGATGCCTTTGACACCCAACGGCAAACTCGATCGCCAGGCGTTGCCGGCACCGGGCCCGGAGGCACTGGTTCGCCGGGAGTACGAAGCGCCCCAGGGCGAAACCGAAAACCTGTTGGCGCGGCTCTGGGCTGAAGTACTGCAGGTTGAACGAGTCGGGCGTCATGACCATTTCTTTGAGCTGGGCGGTCATTCACTGCTGGCGGTAGGCCTGGCCGAGCGGATGCGCCAGCATGGCTTGGCTGCCGATGTACAGGTGTTGTTCGGCCAGCCGACCCTCGCGGCCCTGGCGGCTGCGACCGGCAACGGGCGAGAGATCGTCGTGCCGGCCAACCGGATTGCAGCGGATTGCATCCACATCACACCGCAGATGTTGCCGCTGGTGCAATTGGATCAGGACACCCTCGACCGTGTCGTCGCCACCGTGCCGGGTGGGGCGGGCAATGTGCAGGACATCTATCCCCTGGCGCCGTTGCAGGAGGGCATTCTCTATCACCACATCACCGCAGAACTGGGCGATCCGTACCTCCTGCAATCGCGTCTGGCATTCGACAGTGTCGAGCGCCTCGAAGCCTTCGCCGATGCACTGCGCCAGGTCATGGTCCGGCACGATATCCTGCGCAGCGCCGTGCTCTGGGAAGGATTGACCACGCCGGTGCAGGTGGTCTGGCGTGAGGCCCGATTGCCGGTGCAGCAAGTGCAGTTGGATCCGGCCCAAGGGGCCATTCTCGATCAGTTGCATGAACGCTTCGATGCCCGTCACTACCGCCTGGACATCAGCCAGGCGCCGCTGATCCGGCTGGTGTACGCCCATGATCCGGTAAATCGGCGGGTGGTTGCGGTGCTGTTGTTCCATCACCTGGCGCTGGATCACGTGGCACTGGAGATCATGCGCCAGGAGATGCAGGCCAGCCTGCTGGGGCGGACCGAGCCGCTTGCGGCGGCGGTGCCGTATCGTAACTATGTGGCCCAGACGCGCCTGGGCGTCAGCGAACACGCGCATGAACAGTTCTTTCGCGAAATGCTTGGCGATATCGACGAACCGACCCTGCCGTTCGGTTTGAGCGATGTGCGCGATGAGGGCCGGGGCATCGACGAAGCGGTGCAATCGTTGGATGGCGGGTTGGCGCTACGCTTGCGCAACCATGCCCGGACGCTGGGCGTCAGCGCCGCCAGCCTGTTCCATCTGGCGTGGGCTCAGGTGCTGGCGGCGACCTCCGGACAGGACCGGGTCGTGTTCGGCACGGTGTTGATGGGGCGCATGCAGGGCGGCGAGGGCGCGGACCGGGCGCTGGGGGTGTTCATCAATACCCTGCCATTGCGGGTGGATGTGAGCGAGGGCGTGCGCGCCGGCGTGCAGGCCACCCATGCCCGGTTGAGTGCGCTGTTGACCCATGAACATGCCTCGCTGGCGCTGGCCCAGCGTTGCAGTGGCGTTGCGGCGCCATCGCCGTTGTTCAGCGCCTTGTTCAATTATCGTCATAACACCGACGAAGTACCGGACGAGGAGGCGCGACAGGCCTGGCAAGGTATCGAGACCCTGGTCAGCGAGGAGCGTACCAACTATCCGCTCAGCCTGATCGCCGAGGATTCGGGCACGGACTTCAGACTCATCGCCAAGACCCGGATGGGCCTCGGCGCCGGGCGAATCTGCGGTTACATGCAAACGGTATTACAGGCCCTGGTTGATGCGTTGGGGCAGGCGCCGCAAGCGCCGGTGAACAGTCTGTCGATCTTGCCGGATGCCGAACGCCAGCGCTTATTGGTCGAGTTCAACGACACTCAGGTCGATTGCCCGATCGAGCAGACTATCCATGGGTTGTTTGAAGACTGGGTTACTCGCAAGCCGGACGCGATTGCGGTGCAGGCCGGCTCACGGCGGCTGACCTACCGCGAACTCGACGAGCAGGCCAATCGATTGGCCCGGCACCTGTGCGAGCGGGGCGTGCGGCCTGAATCGCGGGTAGCGATCTGCGTCGAGCGCGGCCCGGAGTTGGTGATCGGTCTGCTCGGCATTCTCAAGGCCGGCGGCGCCTATGTACCGCTGGACCCCGATTACCCGTTGGAGCGCCTGAACCATATGGTGCGCGACAGCGCTCCGGTAGCGGTCCTGGTGCACGAGGCAACCCGGCGTCTGCTCGGCGAATCCGATTTGCCGCTGATCGATTTCGACCGTTGCGCCTGGCAGGAACACCCGGCCGACAAACCGTTCGTGCCGGGCCTGAGCGGCTCGAGTCTGGCTTACATGATCTACACCTCCGGGTCCACTGGCGTCCCCAAAGGCGTGATGCTCGAACACCGTGGCGCCTGCAACATGGTGCATTGGGGGTCGCAGATCAGCCCGCCTACCGAACACGGCGCCTTGTTGCAGAAGGCTCCGTTCAGCTTCGACAGCTCGGTCTGGGAAATCTTCTGGCCGCTGTGCTCCGGCATGCGCCTGGTGCTGGCGCGTCCCGATGGCAATCGCGATTCGGCCTATGTGGTCCAAATGATCCGTGAGCAGGCCATCACCGTGGTCAAGTTCGTGCCGGCGCTGTTGCAACAGTTCATCGAACAGGATGACGTCAGCCAATGCACCAGTCTCACCGACATCCTCAACGGTGGCGGTGAGCTCACCGTCGCTGTTGCCCGCCGCGTGCGTGAGCGGCTGCCGTGGGTTCGTTTGCACAACGTCTATGGCCCGACCGAAACCACGGTGGACAGTACCGGGTGGACCCTGGAACCGCACATGCCGGTACCGGAGGCTGTGGTGCCGATTGGCAAGGCCCTGTGCAATACCCGACTCTATGTACTCGACGCCCACGACCGTCCGGTACCGTTCGGTGTCGGCGGCCAGTTGCACATCGGTGGGGTCGGCGTGGCGCGCGGTTACCTGGGGCTGGCGCAGATGCAGGCCGAGCGCTTTATCGACAGTCCGTTCGTGGCCGGCGACCGCTTGTACCGCACGGGCGATCTGGTGCGTTATCTTCCCGACGGCAACTTGCAATACCTGGGACGCAACGACTTCCAGGTCAAGTTGCGCGGCGTACGCCTGGAACCGGGGGAAATCGAGGCACGGCTGATCGAGCACCCGGCCTTGCGCGAAGCCGTGGTGCTGCTGCGCGACGAGCGTCTGGTGGCTTACTACACCGTGCGCGAAGGCGGCGAAGCACCGTCCATCGAGGCCTTGCGGGCTCATCTGCTGGAGCGTTTGCCGGAGCACATGGTTCCAGGCGCCTATGTGCTGCTTGACGCGTTGCCCCTGACCCCCAACGACAAAGTGGACCGCCAGGCCCTGCCGGCACCGGCTGCCGACGCGCTGCTCAGCCGTCGTTATGAGGTGCCCGAGGGGGAGGTCGAGGCAACGTTGGCGCGGATTTGGGCCGAGCTGCTCGAGGTCGAGCGAGTCGGCCGGCACGACGACTTCTTTGAACTCGGCGGGCATTCGCTATTGGCGGTTGGCCTGGTGGCGCGCATGCGCCAGGTCGGCTTGCACGTGGATGCGCGCACGCTCTTCAGCCAATCGACGCTCGCGGCGTTGGCAACCCATACCACCACACACGTGCAACAGCCGGACATACCGGCTACCACCATCCCTTACCTCAATCGCAAGCGTCGACTCTGAACCTGTGGCGAGGGGACAAGCCACCTCGCCACCAGGATTTTGTGCACATCTATCAAGGATGAAGGAGAGGGCCCGCATTGCACGGTCTTTCTCCCGTCGTTACAGGAGGTTGTCCCATGCAATTCCACGACCTGATGGCGGTTCTTTCCAGCCATGCGATCCGACTTCAACAGGAAGATGGGGCCCTGGTTGTCCAAGGCCGCGACGATTCACTGGATGACGCACTTTGGGAGGCTCTCGCCGAACACAAGGCGCAACTGCTGGAGCTAGTCGCCAGCCAGGGTGGCGACTGGCTGAGTCCGGCCTTTCGCATCACCGCGGACATGCTGCCGCTGGCGAACCTGAACCAGGCCGCTATCGACCGTATCGTCGCCACCGTTCCGGGCGGGGCCGCGAATGTGCAGGACATTTACCCATTGTCGCCGCTGCAGGAGGGCATGCTTTATCACCATCTCCGCGCGCCTGAAGGCGATCCCTACGTATCCCAGGCGCGGTTCGCCTTTGCCAGCCGCGAGCACCTGGGTGCATTCGCCCAGGCCCTGCGCTGGGTGATCGAGCGCCACGATATCCTGCGGACCTCTTTCGCCTGGGAATACCTGGATGAGCCGATGCAGGTGGTCTGGTGTCAGGCTGCGCTGGTGTGCGAGGAGGTCGAACTCGACGATGACGCCGATGCGCTGGGCCAACTGCTGGCCCGTTACGATGCTCGTCATTTCCGTCTCGATTTACGCCAGGCACCGTTGCTGCGCCTGGTGTATGCCCACGATCCGGTGCAGGGGCGAGTCGTTGGCCTGATGTTGTTTCATCACCTGATCATGGATCACATCGCCCTCGACGTGGTCCGGCGGGAAGTCCAGGCCTGCCTGCTCGGGCAGACGGATCGACTGGCGCCTGCCGTACCCTACCGAAATCACTTGGCCCAGGCCCGCAAGGCGGATGCCGAGCGGAACCATGAAGCGTTCTTTCGCGACATGCTCGCTGACATCGACGAGCCGACACTGCCTTTTGGTCTACAGGACGTCCATGGCGACGGCCACGACATCGAAGAGGCCCGGCAGATGCTCGACGGCGACCTGAGTCGGCGGCTGCGAGCGCAGGCGCGTCAGCTCGGCGTCAGTGTCACCAGCCTCCTGCACCTGGCGCTCGCCCGGGTGTTGGGACAGTTGTCCGGACGTACGGCGGTGGTGTTCGGCACCGTCCTGTTGGGACGGATGGAGGCCGGCGAGGGCGGTGAACGAGCCCTGGGGATGTTCATCAATACGCTGCCGCTGCGGGTGGATGTTGGCGAGGACAGTGTCCGAGCCGGCGTACTGGCGACCCACCGGCGCCTGACCGCCTTGCTCGCCCATGAGCAGGCCCCGCTGGCATTGGCCCAGCGTTGCAGCGCGGTGGCCATGCCGACGCCGTTGTTCAGTGCCATGCTCAATTACCGTCACAGCACGGTCGAGGAGGTCGCCGAGGTGATCGAGATCGCCCCGGGTGTCCAGGTGCTGGGCGCCCGGGAACGTACCAATTATCCGCTGACCGTCAATGTCGATGACCTTGGGCAGGATGTGCGACTCACCGTACTGGTGGAAGCGAGCCTGGGGGCCGAACGCATCACCCGCTACCTGCACACCGCGCTGGAAAGCCTGGCCCAGGCACTGGAGGCCACGCCAGATGCGCCGCTGCACAGCCTGGACATCCTGCCGGCGAGCGAACGTGAACAGCTGTTGCATGGCGTCAATGCACCGTTGATGCCGTGGCGCGAAACACCGTTGATCCATCAGCAATTCGAAGCCCATGCGCAAGCTCGGCCGGAGGCCGTCGCCCTGATTTTCGAAGGCCGGACCTTCAGCTATGGAGACTTGAACCGTCGCGCCAATCAGCTTGCCCACCATCTGCTGTCCCTGGCGATTCGTCCCGACGATCGGGTGGCGATCTGTGTCGAGCGTGGGCCGCAGATGATCATCGGCCTGCTGGGTGTGCTCAAGGCCGGTGCCGGTTATGTCCCGATCGACCCGGCTTATCCCCTGGAACGTATTACCTTCACCTTGCAGGACAGTCGGCCGGTGGCGGTGCTGATTCAGGCCGATACGCGGGACCGCGTCGCCGATTCCGGCGTGCCGCAGATTGATCTCGACGACGATGTCTTGCAGGCCGGGCCCACCGGCGATCCGCTCGTTGTCGGGCTGACCCCGGCCCACCTGGCGTATGTGATCTACACCTCAGGCTCTACCGGGCGCCCCAAGGGGGTGATGGTCGAGCATCGCAACGTCACGCGACTTTTCTCGGCCACCCGAGACTGGTTCGGGTTCAACCGGCAGGATGTATGGGCGCTGTTCCATTCGTTCGCGTTCGATTTTTCGGTGTGGGAAATCTGGGGGGCGCTGAGTTTCGGCGGAGCATTGGTGATGGTGCCGCAGCGGGTGGTTCGTTCGCCGGACGCGTGTTACGCACTGCTGTGCGACACCGGCGTGACGATTCTCAACCAGACGCCGAGCGCATTCCGACAATTGCTCGCGGCCCAGGGGCGCAGCCCATTGCAGCATTCCCTGCGAGAGGTGATTTTCGGCGGCGAGGCCCTGGAAACGGGGTTGCTCAAACCCTGGTACGCCCGGATCGCCAACGCGGGTACGCGTCTGGTGAATATGTATGGCATCACCGAAACCACGGTGCACGTGACCTATCGACCGCTGGAGGCGGCAGATGCGCAGCGGGTCGGCGCCAGCCCTATCGGCGTGCGCATCCCCGATTTGCAGTTATATGTACTGGATGCCCGACGCGAGCCGCTGCCGGTGGGGGTGGTCGGCGAGCTGTACGTCGGTGGCGCCGGTGTGGCGCGGGGTTACCTGAACCGGCCGGAATTGACCGCCGAACGCTTTATCGCCGATCCGTTCAGCGGCCGCGCCGACGCACGCCTGTACCGCACTGGCGATCTGGGGCGTCGGCTACCTGACGGCAGTCTCGAATACCTGGGGCGTAACGATGACCAAGTGAAGATCCGTGGTTTTCGCATCGAGCTGGGTGAGATCCAGGCGCGGTTGGCCGCCTGCCAGGGTGTCCGCGAAGCCGTGGTGATTGCCCGTGAGGACAGCCCCGGTGTCCCGCGGTTGGTCGCATACTGGCGGGCTGATGACGGTGTACAACCGAGCGTTGCCCGATTGCGCGAACAACTGCTGGTGTCGCTCGCCGACTACATGGTGCCGAGCGCGTTCGTCAAGCTCGAGACGTTCCCGTTGACCGGTAACGGCAAGTTGGATCGCAAGGCCCTGCCCCCCCCGGACAGTGATGCTTTTGTCCGGCACCCCTATGAGGCTCCGCAGGGTGAAGTCGAGGCCTGTATCGCCGATATCTGGCAGAACCTGCTGGGCGTTTCCCGGGTCGGCCGGCACGACAACTTCTTTGAACTGGGCGGTCACTCGCTGTTGGCGGTGAAGCTGATCGAGCGCATGCGTCAGCGGGACCTGCACTGTGACGTGCGCGTGTTGTTCGGTCAGCCGAGCGTGGCAGCGCTGGCGGCGACCCTGGGCCGTTCCCGCACCGTGGAAGTGCCGGTCAATCCCATCGAGCCCGGTTGTCCCTGCATTACGCCGGACATGTTGCCCCTGGCAACCCTGGACCAGGCCGGCATCGACCGGGTGGTGGCAACCGTGTCCGGCGGCGTCGCCAACGTACAGGACATCTATGACCTGGCGCCTCTGCAGGCGGGGATTCTCTATCATCACCTGGCCACCGCTGACGCCGGTGATCCCTACGTGTTGCAGGTGCAGTTCGCCTTCGACGGCCTGGCGCAGATCGAAGTCTTTGTCCGTGCCTTGAACAACGTGATCGCTCGCCATGACATCCTGCGAACCGCGGTGCTCTGGGAAGGTTTCGAAGCACCTGTGCAAGTGGTCTGGCGCGAGGCACCGCTGGTGCTGGAACGTGTCGACACCGATCCGGCGGACGGTGACGTGCTACAGCAGCTCCCGGCGCGCTTCGATCCGCGGCACTCTCGGCTGGACCTCGGTCGGGCACCGATGATGCAGTTTGCCTGCGCCGAAGACCCACGGCGGAACCGTTGGGTCGGCATGCTGCTGGTGCACCACATCGTGCTCGATCACACCGCGCTGGACGTGCTGGTGGCCGAGATGAGCGATGCAATCCATGGGCACATCACAACGCTGCCCGCGCCGGTGCAATACCGCAACTATGTCGCGCAGGCACGGCAGGCGGGCCGCGAACAGGCCCATGAGGCATTCTTTCGTGACATGCTCGGCGATATCGACGAACCCACGCTGGCGTTCGGTCTGCAAGATGTGCACGGCGATGGTAGCGCAGTCGTCGACAGTCACCTGACGCTGGATGCGGGCTTGGGCGAGCGTCTGCGGGAGCAGGCACGACGGCTGCGGATCAGTGTCGCCAGCCTGGTGCATCAGGCCTGGGCACAGGTGCTGGCGCAGCTATCGGGCCGCCAGGATGTGGTGTTCGGCACCGTGCTGCTGGGGCGGATGCAGGGCGGCGAGGGCGCCGACCGGGCACTGGGGATGTTCATCAATACCTTGCCGTTGCGCGTCGACGTCGGCGCATCGACGGTAGAACAGGGCGTGCGCGCCACCCATGAACGCCTGGCCCGGTTGCTGGAGCACGAACAGGCGTCGCTGGCGCTGGCCCAACGGTGCAGCGGCGTCGCGGGTTCGTTGCCGTTGTTCAACAGCTTGCTCAATTACCGCCACAGTGCGCCGCAGAAGGCGGACATCGAGTGGGACGGCATCCATGTGCTCAGCTCCCGAGAGCGCAGCAACTATCCGCTGGTGGTCAGTGTCGACGACCTGGGCGAAGGGTTCCGGTTGAGTGTTCAGGCACCGCCCGAGGTAGATGGCGCGCGGGTCTGCGATTACCTGCAAACCGCATTGGACCATTTGCTGGAAGCACTGGCGCACAATCCGGCCACACCCCTGCACGAAGTGTCGATCCTGTCACTGGGTGAGCGCCAGCGAGTGCTGGCCGGTTTCAACGCCACTGGCCGCGATTATCCCGTAGTGCAGACGGTACAACGCTTGTTCGAAGCGCAAGTCCAGGCGCACCCCGAGGCGCTGGCGGCGGTACAGGGTGAATACAGCCTCAGCTATGACGAACTGAACCGCCAGGCCAATCGCCTGGCCCATCACCTGATCGGCCTGGGCGTGCAAGCGGACGACCGCGTGGCGATCTGTGTCCGGCGCGGCCCGCAGATGCTGGTGGGGCTGCTGGCGATTCTCAAGGCCGGGGCCGGCTATGTGCCGGTGGATCCGGCTTATCCTGTGGAACGCATCACCTACCTGCTGCAAGACAGCGCGCCGCTGGCGGTGCTGGCGCAGGCCTCGACCCGGGACCTGTTGGGTGCCGTGCCGGTGGTGAATCTGGACAGTGCTCACTGGCAGCACCTGCCCGACAGCAACCCGCAAAGGCCCGGCCTGACGCCGGCGCACCTGGCCTACGTGATCTACACCTCCGGCTCCACCGGCCAGCCCAAAGGGGTGATGGTGGAACATCGGACCCTGGAAAACCTGGTGCACTGGCACGCCGCGGCCTTTGACTTACGCGCCGGCAGCCACACCGCCAGCGTCGCCGGGTTCGGCTTCGATGCCATGGCCTGGGAAGTCTGGCCGGCCTTGTGTGTCGGCGCAACGCTGCATCTGCCGCCGTCCACGATCGGTAATGAACACCTGGATGAACTGCTGGGCTGGTGGCAGGCGCAACCGTTGCAGGTGGCGTTCCTGCCGACGCCGGTGGCCGAATACGCCTTCAGCCGGGGGCTGCACCACCCGACCTTGCGCACGCTGCTGATCGGCGGCGACCGGTTGCGGCAGTTGCCGAGCAACCCGACCTTCGACGTCATCAACAACTATGGACCGACCGAAGCCACGGTGGTGACCACCTCTGGCCGGGTCGAAGCCGGGCAGGTGTTGCACATCGGCCGGCCCATCGCCAACGCCAGGGTTTACCTGCTGGATGCCCACCGGCATCCGGTGCCGGTGGGCGTGGCCGGTGAGCTGTACGTGGGCGGCGCGGGTGTGACGCGGGGGTATCTGAACCGGCCGGAACTGAGCGTCGAGCGCTTCCTCGATGACCCGTTCAGCGAAGCACCTCAGGCGCGGATGTACCGCACCGGCGACCTGGCCCGCTGGTTGGCCGACGGCACGCTCGAGTACTTGGGGCGCAACGACGACCAGGTGAAACTGCGCGGCGTGCGGGTCGAGCTGGGCGAAGTCGAAGCGGCGTTGCTGAGCCATGACGGGGTGCAGGACGCGGTGGTGCTGGTGCGTGACGAGCGTCTGCTGGCGTGGTTCACCGAGCGCAGTCCGGTGGTGATCGAAGACCTGCGCGTTCATCTGCAAGCCCGCTTGCCGGACGTCCTGGTGCCAGCGGCGTATGTGCGGCTGGAGGCCTTGCCCCTGACCGCCAACGGCAAGCTTGACCGCAAAGCCTTGCCCGAGCCGGATCAAAGCGCTTGGCCGAGTGCTGAATACGCGGCACCGCAAGGCCCTGTCGAAATCGCCCTGGCGCGGATCTGGGCGGATGTGCTGAAGGTCGAGCAGGTCGGCCGTCACGACAATTTCTTCGAACTAGGCGGGCACTCGTTGCTGGCGGTGAGCCTGATCGAGCGCATGCGCCAGATCGGCTTGAGCGCTGACGTGCGACGGCTGTTCAGTCAACCGACCCTGGCGGCGCTGGCGACGGCGGTGGGCAGCGGTCGTGAAGTCGAGGTGCCGGCCAACCGCATCCCCGCCGAGTGCACCCGCATCACGCCGGACATGCTGCCGCTGGTCCAGTTGGATCAGGAAGCCATCGACCGTATCGTCGCCACGGTGCCGGGCGGAGCGGCGAATGTGCAGGATATCTACCCGCTGGCGCCGTTGCAGGAGGGGATTCTTTATCACCATT
>NZ_LHVL01000015.1:0-30431 GCF_001269775.1 Pseudomonas sp. Pf153
TGAGGCGCTGTTCGAGCAGACTTCCGTCAAGCGCCTGTGCAACCTCTACGGTCCTTCGGAAACCACGACCTATTCGAGTTGGGTGTCGATGGCCCGCGAAGATGGGTTTGTTCCGCACATTGGCAAGCCGGTGGCGAACACCCAGTTCTACCTGTTGGACGAACACCGGCAACCGGTGCCGCTGGGCGTGCCGGGCGAAATCTACATCGGCGGTGCCGGCGTGGCTCGCGGTTATCTCAATCGCGATGACCTGACCGCCGAACGCTTCCTCAAGGATCCGTTCAGCCGTGAACCGAACGCCCGGATGTACAAGACCGGCGACTTGGGGCGTTACCTGCCGGACGGCAATATCGAGTACCTGGGCCGAAACGACGACCAAGTGAAGATCCGCGGTTTCCGGATCGAACTGGGCGAGATCGAGGCTCGACTGGCCCAACACGATGCCGTGAAGGAAGCCGTGGTGCTGGCCCGCGAAGACGTACCGGGCGACAAGCGTCTGGTCGCCTATTTCACCGAATCGGCAACAGCGGACATCGAAAGTCTGCGCAGCCATTTGCAAGCGCAACTGCCCGAATACATGGTGCCCGTGGCCTATGTACGCCTCGACGCACTGCCGCTGACCCCCAACGGCAAACTTGACCGTAAGGCGCTGCCAGCCCCGGATCAGGACTCGGTCATCAGCCGCGGATACGAAGCCCCTCAAGGCGAGATCGAAACCACCCTGGCGCAGATCTGGCAAGAGCTGCTGGGCCTGCCGCAGGTTGGTCGCCACGACCATTTCTTCGAACTGGGCGGCCACTCCTTGATGGCCGTCAGCTTGATCGAACGGATGCGTCAGGCAGGGCTGAGTGCCGACGTGCGCGTCTTGTTCGGGCAGCCAACCCTGTCGGCATTGGCCGCCGCAGTGGGTGCTCACTGTGAAACCCCGGTGCCGGCCAACGGCATTGCGCCTGATTGCACGCGCATCACGCCGGATATGTTGTCGTTGACGAGCCTGGATCAGGCTGCCATCGACCGCATCGTGGCGACGGTGCCGGGTGGTGCGCGCAATGTGCAGGAAATCTATCCGCTGGCCCCGCTCCAGGAAGGCATCCTTTACCACCACCTCTCGGCCGAGCAGGGCGATCCCTATCTCCTGCAGGCTCTGTTTGGCCTGCAAGACAGGCCGCGTGTCGATGATTTCATCAATGCCCTGCAAGGCGTCATCGACCGCCACGACATCTTGCGCACCGCCCTTGTCTGGGAAGGTCTGGACGAACCTCAGCAGGTGGTCTGGCGCGATGCGCCGCTGGTGCGGGAAGAACTCGTACTGGACCCGCAAGCCGGTGACATCGCCGAACAGCTGCAACAGCGTTTCGATGCCCGTCACTGCGGCCTGGACATGACCCAGGCACCGCTGATGCGGCTGGTTTTCGCTGAAGACAAACTCAACCAGCGTTGGGTCGCCCTGTTGCTGTTCCACCACATCGCGCTCGATCACACGGCGCTCAAAGTGGTGCAGCGCGAGATGCAGGCGCATTTGCTGGGGCAGGTCGAGCGACTGGAGGCGGCCGTCCCGTATCGTAACTATGTGGCTCAGGCCCGCCTGGGCGTGAGCCGTGAAGAACATGAAGCATTCTTCAGCGACATGCTCGGCGACGTTGAAGAGCCGTCGTTACCGTTCGGCCTGCAACAGGTGCAGGGAGACGGCAACGACATCGAAGAAGCCAGAGCGTTACTCGATCACGATCTGAGCCTGCGTCTGCGCCGTCTGGCGCGCCAATCCGGCGTGGGAGCGGCCAGCTTGCATCACCTGGCCTGGGCGCAGGTGTTGGCGTGTGTCTCGGGCAAGCGTGACGTAGTGTTCGGTACCGTACTGATGGGCCGGATGCAGGGCGGCCAGGGCGCCGACCGTGCACTGGGGATGTTCATCAATACCTTGCCCCTTCGCGTGAGCGTTGCCGATCAAGACGTGCGCAGTGGCGTTCAGACCGTTCATGGGCGACTTTCCGCGCTGCTGGGGCATGAACATGCCTCGTTGGCGCTGGCGCAGCGTTGCAGCAGGGTAAGTGCGCCGATGCCGCTGTTCAGCGCCTTGCTGAACTACCGTAACTCCACTGAACAGCTGGACGCGCAAGGTGAAGCGCCAACCTGGGAAGACATCGAGACGCTGGGGGGCGAAGCCCGTACCAACTATCCATTGACGCTGTCGGTGGATGACCTGGGCGAAGGTTTCGCCTTGACTGTCTTGGCGACGAGTGGCGTCGGCGCGCAGCGGGTCTGCACCTATATGGAGCGAGCGCTGCTGAGCCTCGTCACGGCGTTGGAATCCGACCCTGCCTTGTGCCTGCAAGACCTGGTGGTGCTGCCCCAGGCCGAACGCCAACAGGTGCTGAGCGAGTTCAACGCCAGCGCACGCAGCTATCCACGGGACAGGACCGTTCATGGTTTGTTCGAGGCCCAGGCACAGGCGAGCCCGCAAGCCCTTGCCGTCGTTCATGATGATCGAAGCCTGACGTACGGTGAGCTTAACGCCAGGGCCAACGGCCTGGCCCGTCGTCTGCTCGACCTCGGTGTACAGCCGGGCGACAGCGTGGCACTGGGGCTGGCCCGTTCGGTCGAGCTGCTGGTCAGCCAACTGGCCGTGCTCAAGTGTGCCGCGGTCTATGTACCGCTGGACATCGGCGCGCCGCTGGAGCGCCAGCAGTTTATGGTTGAAGACAGTGGTGCACGTTGGGTGCTGACGCTGACGGGCATGGAGGTGCCCCACGGTGCGCTACGCGTCGACCTGGACACGTTGGTGCTGGACGAGTCTTCCGATAATCCGGGGCTGCCCCAGAGCGCCGAGTCGGTCGCCTACATCATGTACACCTCCGGTTCCACCGGTACGCCGAAGGGCGTGCTGGTGCCGCACCGGGCGATCAGTCGCCTGGTGATCAACAACGGCTATGCGGATTTCAATGCCCAGGACCGGGTGGCGTTCGCCTCGAACCCGGCGTTCGACGCCAGTACCCTGGACGTCTGGGCGCCGTTGCTCAACGGCGGCTGCGTGGTGGTGGTCGATCAGGACGTGCTGTTGACCCAGGCGCGGTTTGCCCAGTTGCTGACGGAGCAGCAGGTCAGTGTGCTGTGGATGACCGCCGGGCTGTTCCACCAATACGCGGCCGGCCTGATGCCGGTGTTCAAGCAATTGCGCTACCTGATCGTCGGCGGCGATGTGCTGGATCCGGCGGTGATCGGTCGAGTGCTGAAAGAGGGCGCGCCGCAGCACCTGCTCAACGGCTACGGCCCGACCGAAGCCACCACCTTCACCACCACCCACGAAATCAGAAGCGTGGGCGAGGGCGGTATTCCCATTGGCCGTCCTGTTGGCAACAGCCGTGTCTACGTGCTGGATGCCCAATTGCAACCTGTTCCTGTCGGCGTGGCGGGCGAGCTGTACATCGGTGGCGACGGCGTGGCGAAAGGGTACCTGAACCGTCCGGAGCTGACCGCCGAGAAGTTCGTTGCCGACCCGTTCAGCGCCGATCCGCAGGCCGTGCTCTATCGCACCGGCGACCTGGCGCGCTGGCGTGCGGACGGTGCCGTGGATTACCTGGGTCGCAACGACGACCAGGTGAAGATTCGCGGTTTCCGTATCGAGCTGGGCGAGATCGAAGCCCGGCTCGGCGAGCACGACAGCGTCAGGGAAGCGGTCATCCTGGCGCGTGAAGATGCACCGGGTGAGAAGCGCCTGGTGGCGTACTTCACGCTGCATGACCCGCAGGCGGAAGTAGCCATCGAGGCCTTGCGTAATCACCTGCACGCGCAATTGCCGGATTACATGATGCCGGTGGCCTATGTACAGCTTGAGGCTCTGCCGTTGACTGCCAACGGCAAGCTGGATCGCCGCGCACTGCCGGCGCCGGATGCAGAGGCCTATGTCACTCGCGAATACGAAGCCCCGCAAGGCGACGTCGAGATCACCCTGGCGCAAATCTGGGTCGATGTCCTGAAGATCGAGCAGGTCGGACGGCATGACCACTTCTTCGAACTGGGCGGTCATTCGCTGCTGGCGGTGACGTTGATCGAGCGCATGCGCCAGGCCGGCCTGAGCGCCGACGTGCGCGTGCTGTTCAGCCAGCCGACCCTGGCGGCGCTGGCGGCCGCCGTTGGCAGTGGCAAGGAAGTCGATGTACCGACGAACCTGATCGCCATCGGTTGCGAGCGAATCACCCCGGCCATGCTCACGCTGGTGATGCTGGAGCAGGCCGCGATTGACCGGATCGTGGCAACCGTACCGGGCGGTGCGAGTAACGTGCAGGACATCTACCCCCTGGCACCGCTGCAAGAGGGCATCCTCTATCACCACCTGAGTGCCGAACAAGGCGACCCCTATGTCTTGAAAATCCTGTTCGACCTGCGCGACCGTGACCGACTGACCGCCTTCGTGGATGCACTTGAGCATGTCATCGAGCGGCATGACATCCTGCGCACTTCCGTGGTCTGGGAAGGCCTCGATGAGCCGGTGCAGGTCGTCTGGCGCCAGGCGCAGCTGGTGGTGGAAACCGTTGAGCTGGAACCCTCGGCGGGGGATATCGCGACACAGCTGCAAGAGCGCTTCGACCCTCGGCATTACCGCCTCGACATCACTCGGGCGCCCATGCTGCGCCTGGCTTTTGCAGAGGATACGGTCAACCGGCGTTGGGTCGCGGTGTTGCTGTTCCATCATATGGCACTGGATCACACGGCCATGGAAGTGGTGCAGCACGAGATGCAGGCGCATCTGTTGGGCAAGACGGCTCCACTGCCAGCGGCTGTGCCGTATCGCAACTACGTGGCGCAGGCCCGTCTGGGCGTGAGCGAACAGGAGCACGAAGGATTTTTCCGTGAAATGCTCGGTGACGTGGACGAGCCGACCCTGCCGTTCGGGGTCCGGGATGTACAGGGCGATGGGCGGGATGTCGAAGAAGCCCGTCGGCCGGTCGATGCTTCGTTGAGCCTGCGCCTGCGGGCCCAGGCCCGGCAGCTGGGTGTCGGTGCCGCCAGTCTGGTTCACCTGGCCTGGGCGCAATTGCTGGGCCGGGTGTCCGGCAAGGACGATGTGGTATTCGGCACGGTGCTGATGGGCCGGATGCAGGGTGGCGACGGTGCCGACCGGGCGCTGGGCATGTTCATCAACACCTTGCCGCTGCGGGTGGACGTGGGCACCCAGGGCGTGCGTGACGGCGTGAAGGCCGTTCATGCCCGCTTGACCGGCCTGCTGGGCCATGAACACGCCTCGCTTGCGCTTGCCCAGCGTTGCAGCGGCGTGGTCGCGCCGATGCCGTTGTTCAGTGCGCTGCTCAACTATCGCCACAGCGCCCACCACAGCGCCGACCTGGCCAGTTCAAGCCAGGCCCTCGCCGGTTGGGAGGGCATCGAGACGCTGAGCAACGAAGAGCGCACCAACTATCCGCTGACTCTGTCGGTGGACGACCTGGGCGAAGGCTTCCATCTGAGCGTATTGGCGGTGCCGCAGATCGGCGCACAGCGGATCTGTGGCTATATGCACGTCGCCCTGGAAAATCTGCTGCATGCCCTGGAGCAGGCGCCCTTGGCCTCGCTGAACGGCTTGTCGATTCTGTCGGCAGCCGAGCGTCGCCAGGTGGTGACGGAGTTCAACACCACCACCCGTCCTTATCCGCAGGACAGGACCGTCCATGGCCTGTTCGAGGACCAGGCCGAGGCCCGTCCCCACGCCATTGCCGTTGTGCAGGATGGGAATTGCCTGAGCTACAGAGAGCTCAACGCCAGGGCCAATGGCCTGGCCCGTCGTCTGCTCGACCTCGGTGTCCAGCCGGGCGACAGCGTGGCACTGGGGCTGGCCCGTTCGGTCGAGCTGCTGGTCAGCCAACTGGCCGTGCTCAAGTGCGCCGCGGTCTACGTGCCGCTGGACATCGGCGCGCCGCTGGAGCGCCAGCAGTTCATGGTTGAAGACAGTGGTGCACGTTGGGTGCTGACGCTGACGGGCATGGAGGTGCCCGACGGTGCGCTACGCGTTGACCTGGACACGCTGGTGCTGGACGAATCGTCCGATAATCCAGGGCTGCCCCAGAGCGCCGAGTCGGTCGCCTACATCATGTACACCTCCGGTTCCACCGGTACGCCGAAGGGCGTGCTGGTGCCGCACCGGGCGATCAATCGCCTGGTGATCAACAACGGTTATGCGGATTTCAATGCCCAGGACCGGGTGGCGTTCGCCTCGAACCCGGCCTTCGACGCCAGTACTCTGGATGTCTGGGCGCCGTTGCTTAACGGCGGCTGCGTGGTGGTGGTCGAGCAGGACGTGTTGCTGACCCAGGCGCGTTTTGCCCAGTTGCTGACGGAACAGCGGGTCAGCGTGCTGTGGATGACCGCCGGGCTGTTCCATCAATACGCCGCCGGCCTGATGTCGGTGTTCAAACAGTTGCGCTACCTGATCGTCGGCGGCGACGTGCTCGATCCGGCGGTGATCGGTCGCGTGCTGAAAGAGGGCGCGCCGCAGCACCTGCTCAACGGCTACGGCCCGACCGAAGCCACCACCTTCACCACCACCCACGAAATCAGAAGCGTGGGCGAGGGCGGCATCCCCATTGGCCGTCCTGTCGGCAACAGCCGGGTCTACGTGCTCGATGCTCATCAACAGCCTGTGCCAGTGGGCGTGGCGGGCGAGCTGTATATCGGTGGCGACGGCGTGGCGAAAGGCTATTTGAATCGCCCTGAGCTGAGCGCCGAGAAGTTCGTCGCCGACCCGTTCAGCGCCGATCCATCGGCCGTGCTCTATCGCACCGGCGACTTGGCGCGCTGGCGTGCGGACGGTGCCGTGGATTACCTGGGCCGCAACGACGACCAGGTGAAGATCCGCGGTTTCCGTATCGAACTGGGCGAAATCGAGGCCCGCTTGGGTCAATGTGCCGGCGTAAAAGACGCCGTGGTCCTGGCACGACAGGACGAAACCGGGCCCAAGCGCCTGGTGGGCTATGTGATTGCCGAGCCGGGCATCACCCTGTCGGTGCATGACCTGCGCAGCCAATTGGCCAGCACCCTGGCCGACTACATGGTGCCGAGCGCCTTTGTCGTGCTGTCCTCCTTCCCGCTGACCGCCAACGGCAAACTGGACCGCCGCGCCTTGCCGGCGCCGGATGCCGAGGCCTATGCCAGCCGCGAATATGCAGCCCCGCAAGGCGAGGTCGAGATCACCCTGGCGCAGATCTGGGCCGATGTGCTGAAGATCGAGCAGGTCGGGCGGCATGACCACTTCTTCGAACTGGGCGGTCATTCGTTGCTGGCGGTGACGCTGATCGAGCGCATGCGCCAGGCCGGTCTGAGCGCCGACGTGCGCGTGCTGTTCAGCCAGCCAACCCTGGCGGCGCTGGCGGCGGCAGTGGGCAGTGGCAAGGAAATCCGCGTGCCGGCCAACCGTATTCCGGCCGATTGCGCACACATTACCCCGGACCTGCTGGCGCTGGTGGACCTGACCCAGGATGCGATCGATCGGGTGGTGGCGACGGTGCCGGGCGGTGCCCGCAATGTGCAGGACATCTACCCATTGGCGCCGTTGCAGGAAGGGATCCTCTATCACCACCTGGCCGCCGAGCAGGGCGACCCGTACGTGCTGCAGTCGCAGTTCGCCTTCGACAGCCTGGCGCGTTTCGAGGCGTTCGTCGAAGCGTTGCAAACCGTGATAGACCGTCATGACATCCTGCGCACGAGCCTCGTCTGGGAAGGGCTGGATGAACCGCTGCAACTGGTCTGGCGCAAGGTGCAACTGACGCCGCAACGCTTCGAGCCCGAGGCCACCGCCGGCGACGTGGCTACGCAACTGGCGACCCGGTTCGATGCAAGGCACTACCGTCTCGACCTGCATCAGGCGCCGATGCTGCAGCTGGTCTACGCCCGAGACGAGGCCCTGGACCGTTGGGTGGCGATCCTGCTGTTCCATCACATGGCGCTGGACCATACCGCGCTGGAAGTGGTGCAACAGGAGATGCAGACACACTTGATGGGCGAGGCCGGGCAACTGGCGGCACCGGTGCCGTATCGCAACTATGTCGCCCAGGCGAGACTGGGGGCGAGCGAAGAGGAACACGAAGCGTTCTTCCACCAGATGCTCGCAGACATCGATGAGCCGACGCTGCCGTTCGGACTGGCGCAAGTCCAGGGCGATGGGCGCGGCATCGAGGAAGTGACGGTCCCGGTCGACGAGGCGTTGAGCCTGGGGCTGCGCAGTCAGGCCCGGCGGCTCGGCGTGAGTGTCGCCAGCCTGGTTCACCTGGCCTGGGCGCGGGTCATGGCACTGGCGTCCGGCCAGGAGCAGGTGGTCTTCGGTACGGTACTGTTGGGGCGGATGCAGGGGGGCGAGGGTGCTGATCGAGCGCTGGGCATGTTCATCAACACCTTGCCGATACGTGTGTCCGTGGACGAGCAAAGCGTTCGTGATGCCGTGAAGGCGACTCACGCCCGGTTGACCGGCATGCTGGCCCATGAGCACGCCTCCCTGGCTCTGGCTCAACGCTGCAGCGGCGTGGCCTCGCCAACACCGTTGTTCAGTGCACTGCTGAACTACCGGCATAGCTCCATCGAGGTGACGGAGGCATTGTTGTCGGCCTGGAGCGGCATGCAAATGTTGTCCAGCGAAGAGCGCACCAACTACCCGCTGACCATGAACGTCGATGATCTGGGCGACGGCTTGAGCCTGACGGCGCTGGTCGAATCGCGGATCGGGGCGCAACGCATCTGTGACTATATGCAAGTCGCGCTGCGCAGCCTTTTCGATGCGCTGGAACACGCGCCGCAAACACCGGTGCAGAGCCTGCCGGTGCTACCGTCGGTGGAGCGTCGGCAACTGGTGGAAGGCTGGAATGCCTCGTCGCAAACCTACGCCCACGACGCGCTGATTCATGGGCAATTCGAAGCTCAGGCCGCCGCGCAACCCGATGCGGTGGCGGTGATGTTCGAGGATCGCGCACTGACCTACGGCGAGCTCAACGCCCGCGCCAACCAGCTTGCCCATCGCTTGCTGGCCCTGGGGATCCGTCCGGATGATCGGGTGGCGATCTGCGTCGAGCGCGGCCTGGACATGATTGTCGGCCTGCTGGGCATCCTCAAGTCCGGCGCCGGCTACGTGCCGCTGGATCCAGCTTATCCGGCAGAGCGCCTGGCCTACATCCTGGAAGACAGCGCGCCGCTCGCCATCGTGGTGAACGCCGCGACGCAAGGCCTGCTGGCCAATGAGTCGGTGCGTCTGATCGGCCTCCATGAGGGCGGTTTGTCCAGTCAATCCGAGGGCAATCCGACAGTGGCAGGGCTGACATCGCGGCACTTGGCCTACGTCATCTACACCTCCGGTTCCACAGGCCTGCCCAAAGGGGTGATGGTGGAGCACCGCAACGTCGCGCGGTTGTTCTCGGCCACCCAGCCGTGGTTCGACTTCGGTCCGCAGGACGTCTGGGCACTGTTCCACTCGTTTGCCTTCGACTTCTCGGTCTGGGAAATCTGGGGCGCCTTGACCCATGGCGGCCGCCTGCTGGTGGTGCCGCAACTGGTCAGCCGTTCGCCGCAGGACTGCTATGCGTTGCTGTGCGAGGCCGGTGTCACGGTGCTGAACCAGACGCCTAGCGCGTTCCGCCAGTTGATCGCGGCCCAGGGTGAAAGTGATCTGCGCCACAGCCTGCGCCAGGTGATCTTCGGTGGCGAGGCCTTGGAAACCGGCATCCTCAAACCGTGGTACGCCAGGGAGATCAATGCCGGCACGCAACTGGTGAACATGTACGGCATCACCGAGACGACGGTGCATGTGACGTATCGTGCGCTGTCTGCCGCAGATGCCCAGTTGGTGGGCGTCAGCCCGATTGGCGGGCGTATCCCCGACCTGCAGCTGTACGTGCTCGACGCCCAGCGCGAGCCGGTGCCGGTGGGCGTGGTGGGCGAGATGTACGTGGGTGGCGCAGGCGTCAGCCGTGGCTACCTGAACCGCGACGAGCTGACGGCCGAGCGCTTCCTCGCCAACCCGTTCAGCCGTGAACCGAACGCACGGATGTACAAGACCGGTGACCTGGGTCGCTGGCTGGCGGACGGCAGTATCGAGTACCTGGGCCGTAACGACGACCAGGTGAAGATCCGTGGTTTCCGTATCGAGCTGGGTGAAATCGAAGCTACGCTGGCGGCCTGCGAAGGCGTCAGCGAGGCCGTGGTCATCGCCCGTGAGGACGAACCGGGTGACAAGCGCCTGGTGGCTTATGTGATCGCCAAAGAAGACGCGCAGCCATCCGCAGCCGACCTGCGTGCCCAATTGCTGGGTTCGCTGGCGGACTACATGGTGCCGAGCGCCTTCGTGTTGCTCGATGCCTTCCCGCTGACCACCAATGGCAAACTGGATCGCAAGGCGCTGCCGACACCCGATCAGTCGGCGGTGGTGAGCCGCGGATACGAGGCCCCGCGAGGTGAAGTCGAGACGGCCATCGCTGCTATCTGGCAGGACCTGTTGGACCTTGGGCAGGTCGGTCGCCGAGACCATTTCTTCGAACTGGGCGGGCACTCGCTGCTGGCGGTCAAGTTGATCGAGCGCATGCGCAACGCGGGCCTGAGTGCCGACGTGCGCGTGTTGTTCAGCCAACCCACCCTGGCCGCCCTGGCGGCGGCCGTGGGTGGCGGTTCGGAGATCGTCGTGCCGGCCAACCGGATCCCGGACGGCTGCACGCGCATCACTCCGGACATGCTGCCCCTGGCCGACCTGGACCAGGACGCCATCGATCGCATTGTGACGACGGTGCCGGGCGGCGTGGCCAACGTTCAGGATATCTACCCGCTGGCGCCGTTGCAGGAGGGGATCGTTTACCACCACCTTGCCGCTGAGCAGGGCGATCCCTACCTCCAATACATGATGTTCGCCTTCGACAGTTCCACACGCCTGGACGGGTTCGTCCAGGCATTCCAAGCGGTCATTGCCAGGCATGACATCCTGCGCACGGGCGTGCTCTGGGAGGGGCTGGCCGAACCGGTTCAGGTGGTCTGGCGTGAGGCCGGGCTGGAAGTCGAGGCGGTCCAGCTGGAGGCGGCTGCCGGAGATATTGCCGGTCAATTGCATGAGCGTTTCGACCCACGGCACTATCGCCTGGACATCCGTCGGGCACCGCTGATGCGGCTGGCCTATGCGCAGGATCCAGCCAATCGGCGCTGGGTCGGCATCCTGCTGTTCCACCACCTGGTGGACGATGCCACGTCACTGGCGGTGTTGGCAGCGGAAATCGAGGCGTACATGCTCGGTCAGGCGCAGCACCTGCCCGCGTCGGTGCCTTACCGCAATTACGTGGCGCAAGCCCGGTTGGGTGTCGATCGCGAGGCTCATGAGGCGTTCTTCCGCGAGATGCTGGGCTATGTCGACGAGCCCACGTTGCCGTTCGGCCTGCTGGATGTGCAAGGTGACGGCAGCGGGATCGAAGAAGTACGCCAGGACGTTGCGGTCGACCTGAGTCGGCGCTTGCGCGCCCAGGCCCGTCAGCTCGGCGTGAGCGCGGCGAGCCTGTACCACCTGGTCTGGGCGCAGGTACTGGGCGTGGTGTCGGGCAAGGACGACGTGGTGTTCGGTACGGTACTGGTCGGCCGGATGCAAGGCGGCGAAGGCGCCGACCGGGCGTTGGGCATGTTCATCAACACCTTGCCGGTGCGGGTCAGCCTGGGGCAGGCAGGCGTGCGCGAGAGCGTGAAGGCGACCCATGGGCGGCTGACGGCCTTGCTGGCCCATGAGCATGCCTCGCTGGCGCTGGCGCAGCGTTGCAGCGGTGTGGAAGCGCCGATGCCGCTGTTCAGCGCCTTGCTCAACTATCGCCACACCGCTACGGCAGCTTCCAACGAGGCGCTGGCCGCCTGGGACGGCATCCAACTGCTGGGCGGTGAAGAACGGACCAATTATCCGTTGACGTTGTCGGTGGACGACCAGGGCGATGCCTTCAGCTTCAGCATCATGACCCCGGCACGGATCGGCGCACAGCGCCTGTGTGGTTATGTCCACCAGGCGCTGCATCATCTGGTGGGGATGCTGGAACGCATGCCTGAAGCGCCGCTGCACCAGTTGTCGATCCTGCCGGCATCCGAATGTGAGCAATTGCTTGAAACGTTCAATGCCACGCAGGTCGATTATCCACTGGCGCAGACGATTCACAGCGTGTTCGAGGCCCAGGTATGGCGTACACCCGAGTCGGTGGCGGTGCTGCATGGCGATGAGCGCCTGAGCTACCGTGAACTGAACGAGCGGGCCAACCGCCTGGCCCATTACCTGCGCGGGCGCGGCGTGAAGCCGGATTCGCGGGTGGCGATCTGTGTCGAGCGCGGCCTCGACATGGTGGTGGGGCTGCTGGCGATACTCAAGGCCGGCGGTGCCTATGTGCCGCTGGATCCGGCCTATCCGCTGGACCGGATCGCCCACATGCTGGAAGACAGCGCCCCGGTGGCGGTCCTTGCGCAAACCGGCACCTGCGGGTTGCTGGCCAGTGTGTCGGTCCCGGTCATCGACCTCGGCAGCGATGCCTGGCAAGACCTGTCCATCGCCAACCCACCTGCGTCAGGCCTGGCGTCCACGCATCTGGCTTACGTTCTCTATACCTCGGGCTCCACCGGCAAACCCAAAGGCGTGATGGTCGAGCACCGCAGTGTGATCAACCTGTTGTCAGCCATGGGCGACATCCTGGGCGTGACGGCGACCGACCGCATGCTGGCGCTGACGACCCTGGGTTTCGACATTGCCGGCCTGGAGCTGTACCTGCCGTTGATGTGTGGCGCAAGCATGGTCGTGGCGACTCGCGAACAAGGGCGCGAAGGCCGTTCACTGGCGGACCTGATCGCTTCCAGTGGCGTCACCGTTGCCCAGGCCACCCCGGCGAGCTGGCGCATGCTGCTCGAATCCGGCTGGCAGGGCGCACCGGGATTGACCGCGTTGTGCGGGGGGGAAGCGCTGCCTGCCGATCTTGCATCGCGCCTGGCGGCCCGGGTCGAGACGCTGTTCAACGTCTATGGCCCCACCGAGACGACGATCTGGTCCTCGGCAACGCGGATCAGCGGCCAGGAGACGGGCGACAGCCAGGTCAGCATCGGCCGGCCCATCGCCAACACCCGGTTCTACTTGCTCGATATCCACGGCAACCCCGTCCCTGTGGGCGTCGCCGGGGAAATTCATATTGGCGGCGCCGGCGTGGCGCGGGGCTACCTGAACCGTGATGACCTGACCGCCGAACGTTTCCTCAAGGATCCGTTCAGCCACGAACCCAACGCACGGATGTACAAGACCGGCGACTTGGGTCGTTACCGGCCGGACGGCAACATCGAATACCTGGGCCGTAATGACGACCAGGTGAAGCTTCGCGGCTTCCGCATCGAACTGGGCGAGATCGCAGCCAGGCTTGTTCAGCACGCGGCGGTGAAGGATGCCGTGGCGTTGGTGCGCGAGGATATGCCGGGGGAGAAGCGCCTGGTCGCTTATTTCACCGGGCATCCATCAGGCGAAACGGCCGACATCGAAGACCTGCGTCTGCACCTGCAGACCCTGTTGCCGGCCTACATGGTGCCCACGGCGTACGTGCGCCTCGATGCCTTGCCGCTGACACCTAACGGCAAGCTCGACCGCAAGGCCCTGCCAGTTCCCGACCTGGCCTGCGTCATCACCCGTGGCTACGAAGCCCCCGTGGGCGAAACCGAAATCACGTTGGCGCAGTTGTGGGCCGAGGTGCTGAACGTGGAGCGCGTCGGTCGTCACGATCACTTCTTCGAGCTGGGCGGGCATTCGCTGCTGGCGGTCAGCCTGATGGAGCGGATGCGGCAGGAAGGCATGGAGGCGGATGTGCGAACGCTGTTCGAGCAACCCACGCTCGCGGAATACGCGGCAATGACAGAAAAAATGGAGATTGTCCTGTGAGTGTGATCGAACTGTTGGCGACACTGAAGGAAAAAGACGTTCAGCTTTCGGTCAAGGGTGACCAGCTCGTGGTGCGCGGCCGGAAACAGTCTTTGAGCGAGCCCGCGGTGCTGGCCTTGTTGCGCGAGCACAAGGCCACCTTGATCGATTTGATCAAGACCGGGCAGTACGAGGCCGCGAATGCCGGCGAAACCGAAGTCCCGGCCAACCTGATCCCCGACGGTTGCTTGCGCATCACCCCGCAGATGCTGCCGCTGGTGACGCTGGACCAATCGGCCATCGACCGCATTGTCGCCACCGTGCCGGGCGGCGCGGCCAATGTGCAGGATATCTACCCCCTGGCACCGCTTCAGGAAGGGATCCTTTATCACCACCTCACGGCTGCCCAAGGCGATTCCTATGTCTTGCAGGCGCGATTCAGCTTCAGTCGCCGTGAGCGCCTGGAGGAATTTGTCGACGCCTTGCAGAACGTGATCGACCGTCACGATATCCTTCGCACGGCCATCGTTCGCGAGGGCCTGGAAGCACCGGTCCAAGTGGTCTGGCGCCAGGCCCGGCTAGGGGTCAAGGACATCGGCGGCGAACTCGACGACGGCGATGTCATGGCGCAGTTGCAGGCACAGTTCGACCCTCGACGCTATCGAATGGAGATCAGCCAGGCGCCGTTGCTGCTGATGGTATATGCCCATGACGCTGCCCATCAGCGTTGGGTGGCCATGCTGTTGTTCCATCACATGGTGCTCGATCATGCGGGGCTGGCGGTGGTGCAGCATGAAATGCAGGCGTGGCTGACGGGGCAAGGCGGGCAACTGGAGCCTGCCGTTCCTTACCGCAACTACGTGGCACGCACTCGACAGGGCGGCCAGCGCCAGGCTGACGAGGCGTTTTTCAGCAAGATGCTGGGTGACGTCGACGAACCGACCTTGCCTTTCGGCCAACAGGACGTATTGGGCGACGGCAGTGGTGTCGAGGAACGCCATCTGGCGGTGACGCCGCTGCTCGGCCGCCGCTTGCGTGGGCAGGCGCGTCAGTTGGGTGTCAGCGCCGCCAGCATCATCCACCTGGCCTGGGCCCAGGTGCTGGGCTGTGTTTCAGGTCGCGAAGACGTGGTGTTCGGCACTGTGATGCTGGGGCGCATGCAGGCTGGCGAAAGCATGACCCGTGCGTTGGGCATGTTTATCAATACCTTGCCGTTGCGGGTGGATGTGGGCGCCCGGTGCGTGCGGGATGCAGTGAAAGACACCCACGGCTGGCTGAGTGCCTTGCTCGGTCACGAATACGCTTCCCTGGCCCTGGCGCAACGTTGCAGTGGCGTGGCGGCACCGGCGCCGCTCTTCAGCGCATTGCTGAATTACCGACACAGCGCCAGCCGGACCCAGGTGCTCCCGGCGCACGCCCTCCAGGCCTGGGAAGGAATCGAGACCCTGAGCGCGCAAGAGCGCACTAACTATCCGCTGGTTCTTTCGGTAGATGATTTTTCCGATGATTTTGCCCTGACGGTACAGGCGACACCGGGGATCGATGCGCAACGCGTCGGCGAGTACATGCAAGCCGCCATGGAGTGCCTGGTCACGGCACTGGAGAACGCTCCCGAAACGTCGGTCAATACCCTGTCGATCCTGCCGCCGGCCGAGCGCGAGCGCGTGTTGCAGGGGTTCAACGACACCGCCCGCGCCTATCCCCGGACGCAACTGATCCACGCCTTGTTCGAAGCCCAGGTCGAGGCTTGTCCGGATGCACCGGCTGCGTTACAGGCGGGGCAGACCCTGACGTATCGGGCGCTGAACAGCAAGGCCGATCAACTGGCCCGGCATCTGCTCGATCTTGGTGTCCAGCCAGGGGAGACTGTGGCAATCCTGCTGCCGCGTTCGCTCGACCTGCTGATCAGCCAACTGGCGATTCTCAAATGCGCGGCGGTCTACCTGCCCTTGGATGTCAACGCGCCGGTGGAGCGCCAACAGTTCATGATGGAGGACAGCCGGGCCGTGTGGGTGTTGACCCACGCTGCCGAGGCGCTGGGCGAGGGGCTGCGTCGGGTGGATCTCGATGCCCTCGACTTATCTGAGGAGCCGACTTTCGACAAGCCACCGGCATCGTCGAGCGAAGCGGCTGCCTACATCATGTACACCTCGGGCTCCACGGGTACGCCCAAGGGCGTGCTGGTGCCACACCGGGCGATCAGCCGTTTGGTGATCAACAACGGCTACGCCGATTTCAACGGACAGGACCGCGTGGCGTTCGCGTCGAACCCGGCGTTCGATGCCAGCACCCTCGAAGTCTGGGCGCCGCTGCTCAATGGCGGCTGCGTGGTGGTGGTCGAGCAGGACGTGCTGCTGTCCCAGGCACGTTTTGCCGGATGGCTGGCCGAACAGTCGGTCAGCGTGCTGTGGCTGACGGCCGGCCTGTTCCACCAGTACGCCGCTGGACTCATGCCGGTGTTCAAGCAGTTGCGCTACCTGATCGTCGGCGGTGACGTACTCGATCCGGCGGTGATTGGCCGGGTGCTGGAAGAGGGCGCACCGCAACATTTGCTCAACGGCTACGGCCCGACGGAAGCCACGACGTTTTCGACCACCTGCGAGATCAGGGCTGTCGGTGCGGGGAGCATTCCCATTGGCCGTCCCGTGGGAAACACTCGGGTTTACCTGCTGGACTCACAGCGTCGGCCCGTGCCCCACGGTGTTGCCGGCGAGCTGTATATCGGCGGCACCGGGGTCGCCAAGGGCTATCTGAACCGACCGGAGCTGACCGCGGAAAAATTCCTGCCAGACCCGTTCAGTGAGCAGCCACAAGCCTTGATGTACCGCTCCGGCGACCTGGGACGCCATTTACCGGATGGCAATATCGAATACCTGGGCCGCAACGACGGCCAGGTGAAAATCCGCGGATTCCGCATCGAGCCGGGGGAGATCGAAGCCCGGCTGAGCCAGCATGAGGCGGTGAAAGAAACTGCTGTGCTGGTCCGAGAGGATGTGCCGGGAGAAAAGCGCCTGGTTGCCTACTTCACCCTGCATCACCCCGAAGACATGACGACGATCGAGGTGTTGCGGGCTCACCTGCAAAGTCGTCTGCCGGACTACATGGTGCCTGCCGCCTACGTGCGCCTCGATGCACTGCCGCTGACCGCCAACGGCAAGCTTGACCGCAAGGCCCTGCCGGCGCCGGACCAGGCCTCGATCCTCACGCGTGGCTATGAAGCCCCGCTGGGCGAAACCGAAATCACCCTGGCCCGGTTGTGGGGCCAGGTGCTCAATGTCGAACGGGTCGGGCGCCACGATCATTTCTTCGAGCTGGGCGGTCATTCGCTGCTCGCCGTCAACCTGATCGAGCGGATGCGCCAAGTGGGCCTGAGCGCCGACGTTCGCGTGCTGTTCGGCCAGCCGACCCTGGCCGCCCTGGCTGCGGCGGTGGGTGGCAGTCACGAAGTCCAGGTACCGGCCAACGGCGTCACGCCCGGTTGCGGGCGGATCACCCCGGACATGCTGCCGCTGGTCGCGCTGACCCAAGAGGCCGTCGACGCGATTGTCGCCACCGTGCCTGGCGGCGTGGACAACGTACAGGACATCTACCCGCTGGCGCCGTTGCAGGAAGGCATTCTCTATCACCATATCTCGGCACGAGAAGGCGATCCCTACGTGCTCCAGGCGCTGTTTGCCTTCCAAGACAAGGCGCGCCTGGAGGCTTTTGCCAACGCCTTGCAGGGTGTCATCGACCGCCACGATATCCTGCGCACCGCGATCGTATGGGAGGGGCTGGAGCAGCCGGTGCAGGTGGTTTGGCGCACGGCGCTGTTGAGCGTCGAAGAGTTGCTGCCGGCAGATGCCACCGGTGACGTACTGGCCGAGCTGCACGTACGTTTCGATTCTCGCCATCATCGACTCGATATCCGGCAGGCGCCGCTGATGTGCCTGCGTTTCGCCCATGACCCGGCCAATGACCGCTGGGTGGCGATGCTGCTGTTCCATCACATTGCCCTGGACCATACCGCCCTGGATGTGGTGCAACAGGAAATGCAGCTGTACCTGCTCGGTCGGCAGGATCAACTGGCCCCGGCGATGCCGTACCGCACCTACGTGGCCCAGGCGCGCCTGGGTGTCAGCGAGGAAGAACACGAGGCGTTTTTCAGCGAGATGCTCGGCGATGTCGACGAACCGACATTGCCCCTTGGGCTGCAACAGGTGCAGGGTGATGGCCGTGGTATCGAGGAAGCCAGGCTCGACGTCGACGCGGGCCTGGCAAGTCGCCTGCGATCACAGGCCCGGCAGTTGGGCGTGAGCGCCGCCAGCCTGCATCATCTGGCCTGGGCGCAGGTGCTGGGGCGGTTGTCCGGGCGCGAGGACGTGGTGTTCGGCACCGTACTGATGGGCCGGATGCAGGGCGGCGCGGGGGCTGACCGTGCCCTGGGCATGTTTATCAATACCTTGCCACTGCGGGTGAAACTGGACGAGCAGGGCGTGCAGGCGGCGATCAGGGCCACCCATGGGCGACTGAGCGCATTGCTCGGTCACGAGCACGCTTCGCTGGCCCTGGCGCAACGCTGCAGCCGCGTCGTGGCGCCGGCTCCGCTGTTCAGTGCGCTGCTGAACTACCGGCACAGCGCGGGCGATGGCATCTCCACCGACGCGCTGGCGGCCTGGCAGGGCATCGAAACCCTGGGCAGCGAAGAGCGCTCGAACTATCCGCTGACCCTGTCGGTGGATGATCTGGGCGACGGCTTCACCCTCAGCACCCTGGCTTTGCAGGGCGTGGGGGCGGCACGCGTCTGCGCCTACATGCACACCGCCCTCGAAAACCTGGTACAGGCCCTGGAACACACCCCGCAGCTGCCGCTCAGCCGGTTGGAGATCCTGCCACAAAGCGAGCGCGAGCGGCTGCTGGTGGATTTCAACGCCACCCGGCGTGCCTACCCCCAGGCGCAGACCGTCCTGGCACTATTCGAAGCCCAGGCCGCCCAGGTTCCCGAGGCGATTGCCGTGGTACACGGATCGCACCGGATCAGCTACGCGGCCCTGAACGAGCGGGCGAACCACCTGGCCCATTATCTGATCGGGCTAGGCGTGCGACCGGATGACTGCGTGGCAATCCTGTTGCCACGCTCGATCGATCTGTTGGCCAGTCAGTTGGCGATCCTCAAGTGTGCCGCGGCCTATGTGCCGCTGGACCGCAATGCCTCATCGGAACGCCAGCGCTTCATGCTCGACGATTGCCAGGCCTCTTTCGTGCTGACGTTCAGCACCGAACCGGCACCCGAGGGCACGCCCCGTGTCGACCTGGACACGCTGGAACTGCGAGGTCCTTCCCATGACCCGGCGCTGGAGCAGTCCAGTGAGTCGATTGCCTACATCATGTACACGTCGGGCTCCACGGGCCAACCCAAGGGTGTGCTGATCCCCCATCGGGCCATCAACCGATTGGTGATCAATAGCGGTTACGCCGATTTCAATGAGCATGATCGGATCGCCTTCGCGTCGAACCCGGCCTTCGACGCCAG
Source organism: Pseudomonas sp. Pf153 (assembly GCF_001269775.1). Classification (NCBI taxonomy): domain Bacteria; kingdom Pseudomonadati; phylum Pseudomonadota; class Gammaproteobacteria; order Pseudomonadales; family Pseudomonadaceae; genus Pseudomonas; species Pseudomonas sp. Pf153. Next base: position 19,377 of record NZ_LHVL01000015.1, read on the forward strand.
CACCATGGAGGTGTGGGGTGCGTTGCTCAACGGCGGGCAGGTGGTGGTGATCGACCATGAAACCCTGCTCGAACCCGCACGTCTAGCCCAGGAACTGAAGGCGTCGGGCACCTCCGTGCTGTTTGTCACCACGGCGATTTTCAATCAATACGTACAGATGATTCCCGAGGCCATTGGTGGTTTGCGGATGCTGCTGTGCGGTGGCGAACGGGCCGACGTCGCTTCCTTCCGGCGTTTGCTGGCGCTGGCACCGGACCTGCGACTGGTGCATTGCTACGGTCCCACCGAAACCACCACCTACGCCACGACGCTGGAAGTGAAGGCTGTGGCCCCTGACGCGCAGAGCGTGCCCATCGGCGGGCCGATTTCCAATACACAGGTCTACGTGCTCGATTCGCGCCGACAGTTGGCGCCCCTGGGTGTCGCCGGTGAAATCTACATCGGCGGCAAAGGGGTGGCGAAGGGGTACTTGAACCGCCCTGACCTGACGGCGGAAAAATTCATCGCCGACCCGTTCAGCCACGAACCCGGCGCCTTGCTGTACCGCACGGGCGACCTCGGTCGCTGGCTGCCCGAGGGTAGCCTGGAATGCCTGGGCCGCAACGATGACCAGGTGAAGATCCGGGGATTCCGTATCGAGCTGGGCGAGATCGAGGCGAAACTGGTGACCTGTGACGGGGTGAAGGATGCCGTGGTCATGGTCCGTTCCGATGAACCGGGCGAGAAGCGCCTGGTGGCGTACGTCGTGGCGCAGCCTCAGGTCACGATGAGCGTGGCCGGGTTGCGCGAACAACTGTCCACCACCCTGGCCGAGTACATGGTACCGGGCGCGTTCGTGATCCTGCCGGCATTCCCATTGACGCTCAACGGCAAGGTGGACCGCAAGGCGTTGCCCGCGCCGCAGGCCGAGGCCTATGCGAGCCAGGCCTACGAGGCGCCCCAGGGAGAAGTCGAGCAGACGCTGGCAGGTTTATGGGCCGAACTGTTGAAGGTCGAGCAGGTCGGCCGCAACGATCATTTCTTTGAACTGGGCGGTCACTCGCTGCTGGCGATGAGGCTGATCGAACGGATGCGTCAGGTCGGCCTGGCGGTGGACGTGCGGGTCCTGTTCAGCCAACCGACCTTGCAGGCCCTGGCCGCTGCGGTCGGTGGACACCGTGATCTGGTGGTGCCGGCCAACCTGATCGCCGCAGGTTGCCGGCGGGTTACGCCGGACCTGTTGCCGTTGGCTGACCTGAGCCAGGAAGCCATCGACCGAATTGTGGCGGGCGTGCCGGGTGGGGCGACCAATGTCCAGGATATCTATCCGCTGGCGCCGTTGCAGCAGGGCATTCTTTATCACCATCTGGCGGCCGCGCAAGGCGATCCGTATGTGCTCCAGTCACAGTTCGCCTTCGAGCATCGGGACCGTCTCGAGGCGTTTACGGAGGCGCTGCAACAGGTCATCGACCGCCATGACATCCTCCGCACCTCGATCGCCTGGGAGGGCCTGGACGAACCGATGCAGGTGGTCTGGCGCCGGGCCCCCCTGGTGCTGGAAACATTTGAAGCCGATCCACAGGCCGGGGATGTCGCCCGGCAATTGCTTGAACGCTTCGACGCCCGGCATTACCGGCTGGACTTGCGCCGGGCACCCATGTTGCGCCTGATCTGTGCCGAAGACGCAGCCAACGGCCGTTGGGTCGCCACGCTGCTGTTCCACCACACGGTACTGGACCACACGGCGCTGGAAACGCTGGTGCACGAAATGCAGGCTTTCCTGCTCGGACGTGGCGGCGAGCTGGGGGCCGCGATGCAATACCGCAACTACGTGGCCCAGGCCCGTCTGGGCGTGAGCCAGGAGGCCCACGAAACGTTCTTCCGCGCCATGCTCGGCGACATCGAAGAGCCGACGCTGCCATTCGGCCGGCAAGATGTGCAAGGTGACGGTAACGATGTGGAGGAGGTGAAGCTGGCGCTGACGGCGCCGTTATGCCGTCGTCTGCGGGCGCAGGCACGGCAGTCGGGCGTCAGCGCGGCGAGCGTGATGCACCTGGCATGGGCGCAGGTCCTGGGCCGTGTCAGCGGGCGCGACGATGTGGTCTTCGGCACCGTCCTGTTGGGGCGGATGCAAGGCACGGAAGGCGCCGACCGTGCCTTGGGCATGTTCATCAATACGCTGCCCCTGCGGATCAGCCTGGGCAGGCGAAGTGCACGTGAGGGCGTCAAGGCCGCGCACAGGCAGCTCACCGGACTGTTGGGGCATGAGCACGCGCCGTTGGCACTGGCACAGCGATGCAGCGGTGTGGCGCCGCCGACGCCGCTGTTCAGTGCCTTGCTCAACTACCGGCATAACGTCCCGACGGCGGCGGATGGAGCGCAGGAGGCATGGCAGGGCATTGAAACCCTCGGCGGTGAAGAGCGTACCAACTACCCGCTCTCGCTGGCCGTGGACGACGAGGGCGAAGGTTTCAACCTGGTGGTGCAGGCGGCGTGCGGAATCGACGCACAACGCATCAGCCACTACATGCACACCTCGCTCGAAAGCCTGGTCTCCGCCTTGGAGAACGCGCCTGACAGGCCCTTGTCCGAGCTGCAAGGCATACCCGCTGACGAACTTGGGCAACTGCTCGATACCTGGAATGCCACGCAGGTCGCCTATCCGCTGGAGCAGACCGTCCACCAACTGTTCCAGGCCCAGGCCCATGCATCGCCCGACGCCGTTGCCGTGGTATCCGGCGATCGGCAACTGAGCTATGCCGAACTGAACGGGCAGGCCAATCGGCTCGCTCACCACCTGATCGCGCTGGGCGTGCGTCCGGATGATCGGGTGGCCATCTGCGTAGAGCGCGGCCCCGACATGCTGGTGGGGCTGCTGGGCATCTTGAAGGCCGGGGCTGCGTATGTGCCACTGGACCCTGCCTATCCGAGCGATCGCCTGGCCTACATGCTGGAGGACAGCGCGCCGGTGGCTCTGCTGGTGCATACGGCGACCCGCGACCTGCTGACCGATGTCGGGTTGCTGACCCTCGATTTCGATGGCGATGCCTGGCGGGACCTGCCGGACCTCGATCCGTCAGTGCCGGACCTGACCTCGGCGAACCTGGCCTATGTGCTCTACACCTCGGGATCGACTGGCAAGCCGAAGGGCGTGATGGTCGAACACCACAGCGTGGTCAACCTGCTGTGTGCGATGCGCGACACGTTGGGCATGACGTCTACCGACCGGATGCTGGCGCTGACGACCCTGGGGTTCGACATCGCTGGCCTGGAACTGTATCTGCCGCTCGTGTGCGGCGCTCAGGTCGTTCTGGCGTCTCGCGAACAGGGACGGGACGGCCACCTGCTTGCCCGGATGATTGCCGCGAGCGCTATCACCGTCGCCCAGGCCACCCCGACGAGCTGGCGCATGTTGCTCGAAGCGGGATGGCAAGGCGCACCGGGGTTGGTCGCGCTGTGTGGCGGTGAAGCCTTGCCCGCAGACCTCGGCCAGCGTGTGGCGGAGCGGGTCAAGACGCTGTTCAACGTCTACGGTCCGACCGAAACGACGATCTGGTCGTCGGCCACACAAGTCCAGGCACAAGGGGCGGGTAGCGGTCAGGTCAGTATCGGCCGTCCTATCGCCAATACCAGGTTCTATCTGCTCGATGCCCAGGGCAGGCCTGTTCCTGTGGGCGTCGCCGGTGAGATCCATATTGGCGGTGCCGGGGTGGCCAGGGGCTACATGAACCGCGACGACCTCACTCGCGAACGGTTCCTGGACGATCCTTTCTGTGCCGAGGCCAAGGCGCGGATGTATCGCACCGGCGATATCGGTCGTTACCTGCCGGACGGGCGAATCGAGTACCTGGGACGCAACGATGGGCAGGTCAAGATCCGCGGCCTGCGCATCGAGCTGGGCGAAATCGAAACCGTGCTCGCCACCTGCCCGGGGGTGAGCGAGGCGGTGGTGATCGTGCGCGAAGACATGCCCGGCGAGAAGCGTCTGGTGGCGTATTACAGGGCGTCGGAGGACCGGGACTTGCCGACGGCCGACGCGCTGCGGACCCTGGTGCTGGAGCAATTGCCCGACTACATGGTGCCCGTGGCCTATGTACGACTGGAGGCGATGCCGCAGACTCCCAACGGTAAGTTGGATCGCAAGGCCTTGCCGGCACCGGGTTCGGCTGCGATGGCCGATGATCAATACCAAGCGCCACAAGGGGATGTCGAACCGGTGCTGGCGCAGATCTGGCAGGAGCTGTTGGGCCTGGAGCGGGTCGGTCGTCAGGACCGGTTCTTCGAGTTGGGCGGGCATTCGCTGTTGGCAATGAGGCTGATCGCCCAGGTGCGTCAACGCCTGGGGGTGGAACTGGCGCTGGGCGAACTGTTTGCCCATTCGCAATTGAGCGCGTTGGCACAGGCCGTGGCTGGTTCGGGGCGCAGCACGCTACCACCGGTTGCACCGGTTTCCCGTGATGAGCCGTTGCCGCTGTCCTTCGCTCAGCAGCGCCTGTTGTTCCTGACACGGATCGAAGGGGCCAGTTCGGCCTACCATCTGCCGGCGGCGCTGCGCTTGACGGGGCAACTGGACCGCAACGCACTGTCGCGTGCCCTGGATCGAATCGTGGCGCGTCACGAAGCGTTGCGCACGACCTTCGTGCAACCAGCGGAACAACCGGCACGGCAATGTATCGGCGCGCCAGACAGTGGTTTCGCCTTGCGCACCGTGGACCTGTCGGACCATGGCGAGGCACAGGCACAACTGTGGACACTGATCGGGCAGGAAGCCGGCGAACCCTTCGATCTGGAACACGGCCCGCTGATTCGTGGGCAACTGATTCGCCTGGCGGAGCAGGAGCATGTGTTGCTGGTGACGATGCACCACATCGTCTCGGATGGCTGGTCGATGGGGGTTCTGACCCGGGAGTTGGCCGCGCTCTACGAAGCGTTCCGCAATGACCTGCCCGATCCGTTATCGGACCTTGCGGTGCAGTATGGCGACTATGCCGTCTGGCAGCGACGCTGGTTGAGCGGGGAAGTCCTCAAGCGCCAGGGCGCCTGGTGGCAAGCTGCGCTAGCCCAGGCTCCGGCCCTGTTGACACTGCCCACGGATCGTCCGCGGCCAGCACAGCAGAGCTATGCAGGGGCGAGCCTGCCGGTGATTTTCGATGAAGCGCTGACGGCGGATCTCAAGGCGTTGAGCCAGCGCCACGGCACGACGCTTTATATGACGGTATTGGCTGCCTGGGCTGCCGTGCTCGGCCGGCTCTCGGGGCAGGACATGGTCGTCATTGGCTCGCCGACGGCCAATCGCCAGCGCGCCGAGGTCGAGGAACTGATCGGGTTCTTCGTCAACACCCTGGCCGTGCCCATCGATGTGTCGGGGCGGCCAGATGTCGAGACGTTGCTGCAACGGGTGAAAACCCAGGCGCTGGCCGCCCAGGCCCACCAGGACCTGCCGTTCGAGCAGGTCGTGGAACTGGTCAAGCCGGTGCGCAGCCTGTCCCATAGCGCGGTGTTCCAGGCCATGTTGTCCTGGCAGAACACCGAGAGCGTCGAACTGATCTTGGGCGATCTGGTCCTGGAAGGGCTGGCTTGTGCGAAGCGAACGGCGAAGTTCGATGTTTCCCTCGACCTGGGGGAAGTCGGAGGCCGTATCCAGGGTTCGCTGGAGTACGCCACGGCGTTGTTCGACCAGACGACCATGGAGCGCTACCTCGGTTATCTGGAGCGCATGTTGCGGGCGATGGTGGCCGATGCCCGTGCCGTAGTCAGTGAAATCGTCTTGCCGGGCGATACCGAACGCCTGCAACTGGATGGCTTCAATGCCACGCAAGCGGAATATCCGCTGGAGCAGACGGTTCACGGTTTGTTCGAGGCTCAGGTAGAGCGTACGCCGGACGCGCTGGCGGTGCTCCACCGCGGGCATCGCCTGACGTATGGTGAACTGAACGCACGGGCCAACCGCCTGGCCCATTACCTGCGCAAGCAGGGCGTACAGCCCGATTCGCGGGTGGCGATCTGCGTCGAGCGTGGTCTCGACATGGTCGTGGGCCTGCTGGCGATCCTCAAGGCCGGTGGTGGTTATGTGCCGCTGGATCCGGCCTATCCGGCGGATCGGATTGCCTACATGCTGCAAGACAGCGCCCCGGCGGCGGTATTGGCCCAGGCGGCCACGGTTGGCTTGCTGGCCGGTGCCTCGATGCCGGTGATCGACCTCGGTAGCGGGCTGTGGCAGGACGAATCCGTCTCGAATCCGCAGGTGCCTGAGCTGACCTCTTCGCATCTGGCCTATGTGATCTATACCTCGGGATCCACCGGATTGCCGAAAGGCGTGATGATCGAACACCGCAACACGGTGAACTTCCTCACTTGGGCTCATCGGTCGTTCGACGCTCAAACGCTGTCGAAAACCCTGTTCTCGACCTCGCTGAACTTCGATCTCGCGGTTTACGAATGCTTCGCGCCGCTGACCTGTGGTGGCAGTATCGAAGTCGTAAGCAACGTGCTGGAACTGCAACAGGGCGAGCACGACATCACCCTGATCAATACCGTGCCGTCGGCGCTCAAGGCGTTGCTGGAGTCGGGTGGGCTGAGTGACGGCGTGGACACGGTGAACGTCGCCGGTGAAGCGCTCAAGCGCAGTCTGGTTGAGGCGCTGTTCGAGCAGACTTCCGTCAAGCGCCTGTGCAACCTCTACGGTCCTTCGGAAACCACGACTTACTCCAGTTGGGTATCCATGGCTCGCGAAGATGGGTTTGTTCCGCACATTGGTAAGCCTGTCGCGAACACCCAGTTCTACCTGTTGGATGAGCACCGGCAGCCGGTGCCGCTGGGCGTGCCGGGCGAAATCTACATCGGCGGTGCCGGCGTGGCTCGCGGTTATCTCAATCGCGATGACCTGACCGCCGAACGCTTCCTCAAGGATCCGTTCAGCCGTGAGCCGAACGCCCGGATGTACAAGACTGGTGACTTGGGGCGTTACCTGCCGGACGGCAATATCGAGTACCTGGGCCGAAACGACGACCAGGTGAAGATCCGCGGTTTCCGGATCGAACTGGGCGAGATCGAGGCTCGACTGGCCCAACACGATGACGTGAAGGAAGCCGTGGTGCTGGCCCGCGAAGACGTACCGGGTGATAAGCGTCTGGTGGCGTATTTCACCCAGCTCGGGCCGGGCAAAGCGGTAGACGCAGGCCACCTGCGCGGGCATCTGCAAGCGCAATTGCCTGAGTACATGGTGCCGGCGGCTTACGTTCGCCTGGATGCACTGCCCCTGACCCCCAACGGCAAGCTTGACCGCAAGGCCTTGCCACTCCCTGACAGCGATGCGTTCGTTACGCATGCCTATGAAGCCCCCGTGGGAGAGGTGGAGACGAAGCTTGCCTCGTTGTGGGCCGAGTTGCTGAAAGTCGAGCGGGTCGGTCGCCATGACCATTTCTTCGAACTGGGAGGTCATTCCCTGCTGGCCGTGACCTTGATCGAGCGCATGCGCAAGGAGGGTATGGAGGCCGATGTCCGGGTGCTGTTCGGTCAACCGACGCTGGCGTCGGTGGCATCGGCGGTCGGGCAGGTGCAGCGTATCGACGTGCCCGTGACGAAGATTCCCGCCCTCAAGCGTCAGCGGCGCATCTGATTTTTCAAAGCCTGTAGATCCGAGGGAAAAGGGGCTGTCGTGGCAGGCCTTCTCCCTCGGATTTCCTCCTGGTGCAACGCCAGCCCGACCGGTGCCGGGGCTTGTCCCTGCTTCCCATGACAGACATGCCCCACCGAATGCTCTAATTTTTTTTGGCCTGTAAGGAGCCAGTCCGGGGACGGATCTCCTTCGGTTGAACATGACGATTTCTCTGTCTTGGCCCGTACGCCGTGATCGGCTCGACCGCTGCCAATCCCTGCGTCCAGGCGCTACGCCGTACCTGAAAGACGACCTTTTTATCGTCAACCACTCCGAACTAAAAAAGCAGGTTCTTCGATGCAATTCAGCGAATTGATGGCAGCGCTTTCCAAGCACCCGATCCGTCTTCAACAGGACGACGATAACCTTGTGGTCCAGGGCGATGACGAAGGACTGGACGACGCGTTGTGGGAAAGCCTTGCCCTTTACAAGCGTGAATTGCTCGAGTTGGTGGAACGTAACGGTGGCGACTGGTTGAGCCCGGCGTTTCGTATCACCCCCGACATGCTGCCCCTGGTCAGCCTGAGCCAGGAGCAGATCGACCGGATTATCGACGGTGTGCCCGGAGGCGCGGGCAATGTCCAGGACATTTACCCCCTGGCGCCGTTGCAGGAAGGCATTCTTTACCATCACCTCGCTGCGCAGCAGGGTGATCCCTACGTGCTGCATACCCTGTTCGGGGTCGATCAACGCGCCCGCCTGGACGATTTCCTCAACGCCTTGCAAGGCGTGATCGACCGCCATGACATCCTGCGCACCTCAGTGGCGTGGGAAGGGCTGGATGAGCCGGTGCAAGTGGTCTGGCACAAGGCCGTGTTGTCACTGGAAGAGCTTCAGCTCGACCCGGCCGAGGGCGCCATCGAGGCACAGTTGCAACAACGCTTCGACACCCGCCACCACCGCCTGGATATGGGCCGGGCGCCCTTGCTGCGCCTGGTCTGCGCCGAGGATCGCCCCAACCAGCGTTGGGTAGCGCTGCTGTTGTTCCACCACATGGCCCTGGACCACGCCGCCCTGGAGTTGGTGCAGTACGAGATGCAGGCGTTCCTGCTGGGCCAGGGCGATGCGTTGCCCGAGGCCGTTCCGTATCGCAACTATGTGGCGCAAGTACGCCTGGGTGTAAGCCGGCAGGAGCATGAAGCGTTCTTCCGCGACATGCTCGGTGACGTGGACGAACCGACTTTGCCGTTTGGCCTGCAAGAGGTGCAAGGCGCAGGGCAGATGATCGAAGAAGCGTTCCGCAAGCTTCCGGACAGCCTGGGCCAAGGCTTGAGAACCCAGGCCCGGCAGCTGGGCGTGAGCGTTGCGAGCCTGGTTCATCTGGCCTGGGCGCAAGTGCTGGGGCGTGTCTCCGGGCGCAGCGATGTGGTGTTCGGTACCGTCCTGCTGGGGCGGATGCAGAGCGGCGAGGGGGCCGACCGGGCGCTGGGCATGTTCATCAACACCTTGCCGTTGCGGGTGACCGTGGGACAGATCGATGTCCGTGCGGGCGTGAAAACCACCCATGCGCGATTGACCGCGTTGCTGGGCCACGAGCATGCCTCGCTGGCGCTGGCACAACGCTGCAGCGGCGTGGCCGCCCCGACGCCGTTGTTCAGCGCCTTGCTCAATTACCGCCACACCGGTACGGCGACTTCGAGCGAAGCGCTGTCGGCCTGGAACGGTATCCAGGTACTCGGCGGCGAGGAGCGCACCAACTATCCGCTGATGCTGTCGGTGGACGATATGGGGGAGCGTTTCAGCCTGACCGTCCAGGCGGTGAAGGGCGTCGGCGCGGCACGGATTGGCGCCTGCGTGGAAACCGCCTTGGCGAGCCTGGTGGACGCGTTGCAGCATGCGCCGGAATCCTTGCTCTCCGGACTCTCGGTCATGCCGGAGGCGGAGCGCGAACAGCTATTGGTGACGTTCAATGCCACGCAAGCGGAGTATCCGCTGGAGCAAACGGTTCACGGTTTGTTCGAGGCTCAGGTAGAGCGGACGCCGAACGCGCTGGCGGTGCTCCACCGCGGGCAGCGCCTGGATTATCGCGAACTGAACGAGCGGGCCAACCGCCTGGCGCATTACCTACGCAAGCAGGGCGTACGGCCGGATTCGCGGGTGGCGATCTGCGTCGAGCGTGGTCTCGATATGGTCGTGGGCCTGCTGGCAATCCTCAAGGCCGGCGGCGGTTACGTGCCGCTGGATCCGGCCTATCCGGCGGATCGAATTGCCTACATGCTGGAAGACAGCGCCCCGGCGGCGGTATTGGCCCAGACGGCGACCCTTGGCTTGCTGGTTGATGCAACGATGCCGGTGATCGATCTCGACAGCGGGCTGTGGCAGGACGAATCCGTCTCGAATCCGCAGGTGCCTGAGCTGACCTCGTCGCATTTGGCCTATGTGATCTATACCTCGGGGTCCACCGGGTTGCCGAAAGGCGTGATGATCGAACACCGCAACACGGTGAACTTCCTCACTTGGGCTCATCGTTCGTTCGATGCTCAAACGCTGTCGAAAACCCTGTTCTCGACCTCGCTGAATTTCGATCTCGCGGTTTACGAATGCTTCGCGCCGCTGACCTGTGGCGGCAGCATCGACGTGGTCAATAATGTGCTGGAACTGCAACAGGGCGAGCACGACATTACCCTGATCAACACCGTGCCGTCGGCGCTCAAGGCGTTGCTGGAGTCGGGTGGGCTGAGTGACGGCGTGGACACGGTGAACGTCGCCGGTGAAGCGCTCAAGCGCAGTCTGGTTGAGGCGCTGTTCGAGCAGACCCAAGTCAAGCGCCTGTGCAACCTCTACGGTCCTTCGGAAACCACGACTTACTCCAGTTGGGTATCCATGGCTCGCGAAGATGGGTTTGTTCCGCACATTGGTAAGCCTGTCGCGAACACCCAGTTTTACTTGCTGGATGAACACCGGCAGCCGGTGCCCTTGGGCGTGCCGGGCGAGATGTACATCGGTGGCGCTGGCGTAGCGCGCGGTTATCTCAATCGCGATGACCTGACCGCCGAACGCTTCCTCAAGGATCCGTTCAGCCGTGAACCGAACGCCCGGATGTACAAGACCGGCGACTTGGGGCGTTACCTGCCGGACGGCAATATCGAGTACCTGGGCCGAAACGACGACCAAGTGAAGATCCGCGGTTTCCGGATCGAACTGGGCGAGATCGAGGCTCGACTGGCCCAACACGATGCCGTGAAGGAAGCCGTGGTGCTGGCCCGCGAAGACGTACCGGGCGACAAGCGTCTGGTCGCCTATTTCACCGAATCGGCAACAGCGGACATCGAAAGTCTGCGCAGCCATTTGCAAGCGCAACTGCCCGAATACATGGTGCCCGTGGCCTATGTACGCCTCGACGCACTGCCGCTGACCCCCAACGGCAAACTTGACCGTAAGGCGCTGCCAGCCCCGGATCAGGACTCGGTCATCAGCCG
>NZ_LHVL01000016.1:0-207557 GCF_001269775.1 Pseudomonas sp. Pf153
TTGATGCCACCCAGCGGATCGATCACGCCCTGGTACAGCAGGTAGCCCCACAGTGCCACGCAACCGGCGGTGGCGATCAGGTTCGCGGTCCAGGATTCGGTGCGCTTGAGGGCCGGCACGAACGAGCCCAGCAAATCCTGCAGCATGAACCGCCCGGCACGGGTGCCGGCGTCCACCGCGGTGAGGATGAACAGCGCTTCGAACAGGATCGCGAAGTGGTACCAGAACGCCATGGTGTTCTCACCCGGCAGCACCGAGTGCAGGATCTGCGCGATACCCACCGCCAGGGTCGGCGCACCGCCGGCGCGGGCCAGGATGGTGGTTTCGCCGATGTCCTTGGCCACCGCCTGCAACGCGTCCGGCGTGATGGCAAAGCCCCAGTTGCTGACGGTCTGCGCCACGGCCACCACGTCGGTGCCGACGATGGCCGCCGGGCTGTTCATGGCAAAGTACACGCCCGGCTCGATCACCGAAGCGGCGACCATGGCCATGATCGCCACGAAGGACTCCATGAGCATGCCGCCGTAGCCGATATAACGGGCGTTGACTTCGTTATCCAGCAGCTTGGGCGTGGTGCCCGATGAAATCAGCGCATGGAAGCCCGACACCGCGCCACAGGCGATGGTGATGAACAGGAACGGGAACAGCCCGCCCTTCCACACCGGGCCGGTGCCGTCGGTGAACTGGGTCAGCGCCGGCATCTTCAGCTCGGGCATGGTGATCAGGATGCCGATCGCCAGGGCGACGATGGTACCGATCTTGAGGAACGTGGACAGGTAGTCCCGCGGCGCCAGGATCAGCCACACCGGCAGCACCGCCGCGACAAAGCCGTAGCCGATCAGCATCCAGGTGATCTGCACGCCGGTAAAGGTGAAGGCCTTGGCCCAGACCGGATCGGCGGCCACCTGCCCGCCCAGCCAGATCGAACCCAGCAGCAACAGCACGCCGATGAGGGAGATCTCACCAATGCGACCCGGACGGATGTAGCGCATATAAATGCCCATGAACATCGCGATCGGGATGGTCGCCATCACCGTGAAGATCCCCCACGGGCTCTCGGCCAGGGCTTTGACCACGATCAGCGCCAGCACCGCGAGGATGATGATCATGATCAGGAAACAGCCGAACAGCGCGATGGTACCGGGGATGCGGCCCATTTCCTCGCGCACCATGTCGCCCAGGGAGCGACCGTTGCGGCGGGTGGAGAGGAACAGGACCATGAAGTCCTGCACCGCACCGGCCAGCACCACGCCGGCGATCAGCCACAGCGTACCGGGCAAATAGCCCATCTGCGCGGCCAGGACCGGCCCGACCAATGGTCCGGCGCCGGCAATGGCGGCGAAGTGGTGACCGAAGAGGATGTGTTTGTTGGTCGGGACGTAGTCCAGGCCATCGTTGTTGAGCACGGCAGGCGTGGCCCGGCGCGCATCGAGTTGCATCACGTTGTTGGCGATGAAGAGGCTGTAGTAGCGGTAGGCGACCAGGTAGATCGCGACGGCTGCGACGACGATCCAGAGGGCGTTGATCGCCTCGCCTCGGCGCAATGCAACGACGCCCAGGGCACACGCTCCCACGACGGCCAGCAGTAGCCAGGGAATATGGCGCAGCAGGCTATTATTGTTTGTCATTTTTATATTCCAGCCAGAGTGGACAAGAAAGAAGCCACTGGAGTTTAGCGCTAACCCGGACAAAGACCATACTCGACATTCGTCTGCCAGCGGGCGAAAGATGGCGATGCCCTGCCAGTTGGGGTCTATAGTCAATGGATCTACAGAGGGAAAAGCGTAATGAGCGATCGCCGCCGCTTTGTACGAATCGAATTCCATGCCAGGACCGAACTGATCCAGAAGCCATACAAATGGCCAGTGGAGCTGCTGGACCTGTCTCTCAAAGGTCTGCTGATCAAAAAACCCGAACCCTGGCTGGGTGATCCCGAGAAAACCTTCGAAGCCGATATCCACCTGGGCAAGGACGTCGAGGTAAAAATGGAAGTCCGGCTCACCCACGACGACCATGGCCACCTGGGTTTCGTCTGTGAGCATATCGATCTGGACTCCATTTCCTATCTGCGCCGGTTCGTGGAATTGAACCTCGGCGATCAGGAGGAGCTGGAGCGGGAATTTGCGGCGTTGATCCGGATTTGATCGGCCTCTTTGTGGGAGCAGGCTTGCCCCCACAGGTCTTTCCACAGCGCGGGTATCATTCGAACAGCGCATCCAGCGCCTGCTCCAGGCGTGTCACGGCAATGATCTGCAAACCCTGTGGCGCTTCCTTCGGTGCGTTGCCCTTGGGCACGATCGCCCGTTTGAAGCCATGCTTGGCCGCTTCCTTGAGTCGCTCCTGACCACTGGGCACCGGCCGCACTTCGCCCGACAGCCCCACTTCACCGAACACCAGCAGGTCATGGGGTAGCGGTCGATTGCGCAAGCTGGACATCACCGCCGCCATCAGCGCCAGGTCGGAGGCGGTTTCCAGCACTTTCACACCGCCCACCACGTTGAGGAAAACGTCTTGGTCGTGGGTCGGGATCCCCCCGTGTCGATGCAGGACAGCCAGCAACATGGCGAGTCGGTTCTGATCCAGCCCCAGGGTGACGCGGCGCGGGTTCGCCAAGTGACTGTCGTCCACCAGTGCCTGCACCTCCACCAGCATTGGACGGGTACCTTCCCAAGTGGCCATGACTACACTGCCCGGCACTTCTTCCTGGGCACGAGTCAGAAAAATCGCCGAAGGGTTGGAGACTTCTTTAAGCCCCCTGTCGGTCATGCCGAACACCCCCAGTTCGTTGACCGCGCCGAAGCGGTTTTTCACCGCCCGTAATAAACGCAGACGACCATCGGACTCACCCTCGAAATACAACACGGTGTCTACCATGTGCTCCAGCACTCGCGGGCCCGCCAACGCGCCCTCCTTGGTGACGTGGCCCACCAGGAAAATCGCCGTGCCACTCTGCTTGGCATAACGCACCAGCAGCGCCGCGCTTTCACGCACCTGGGAGACGCCGCCCGGTGCCGATTGCAGTTGCTCGGTGAAAATCGTCTGGATCGAGTCGATCACCATCACTTTGGGCTTTTCCAGGCGGGCCGTGGCGATGATGGTTTCAATGCAGGTTTCGGTCATGACCCGCAGTTGATCCTGGGGCAATCCCAGGCGCCGGGCGCGCATGGCGACCTGTTGCTGCGACTCCTCGCCCGTGACGTACAGCGCCGGCATCCGGGTGGCGATGTTGCACAAGGTTTGCAGCAGGATGGTGGATTTGCCGATGCCCGGATCCCCGCCGATCAACACCACCGAACCGTCCACCAGGCCGCCACCCAATACGCGGTCCAACTCGCCGGACGCGGTGGAGAAACGCGGGATTTCCTCAACGCTGACTTCGGCCAGGGTCTTGATCTGCGCCTGCTGGCCGGCCCACCCGGTACGACCGGTGGGTGCCGCCGCCCCGCCGCTTTCCACCATGGTTTCGGTCAGGGTGTTCCAGGCGCCGCATTCACTGCACTGGCCGGCCCATTTGGGAAAGGTCGAGCCGCACTCGGTGCAGCCGTACATGCGCTTTGCCTTGGCCATCTGAACCCCCGGGAAAAACCGCGATGATAGCCCAGGCAGAGGTCAACGAGGGGCCGGCATTCTGATTTCACCCTTGGCCAGATCCGCCGCGGTATTGCCCAGCGGGTCCGTCGCTTGCAGGTCGGCGCCCTTGGCCTTCAAGGCGTCGAGCAGCTCGGCACGCTTGAACAGGCCGGCATACATCGCCGCAGTCTGCCCGGCAGCGTTGCGCTGGTCGGGACTGCAATCGGTTGACATCAAACGACGGGCGATCTGCACTTCGCCCTTGAAAATGGCCCCCATCAGCGCCGTGTTACCGCGCTTGTCCTGGGCACAGGCATTTGCCCCGGCGGCCAGCAGCCGTTCCACCGCCGGCCCCTGGCCGTGATAAGCCGCCAGAATCAGTGCGGTGTAGCCTTTTTCATCCTGGGTGTCGAGCGAATAACCCGCCTCGATGAAGGTATCGAGCATCTCCATATCGCCCCGGCGGGCGGCGTCGAAATAATAGTTATGCAGTTGTTCCTGTACGGCAGCCGGGTCGGCAGGTACTGGCTGGTCGGCGAGCGCGACCGTCGACCAGATCGCAACTATCGGCAATAGAAATCTACCCTTCATGACATCTCCTTAGGTGCAGTCTCACAGGAAGTCGGTGGTGTACACCAACCCCAAGATCACCAAAGCCCATGTAGAAGCGAGCCTGCTCGCGATAGCGGGCTATCAGCCGACATCGTCACTGACTGATCCACCGCATCGCGGACAGGCTCGCTCCCACTGGGTCTACCCCTGCTACCGGTGGATCAGTCGGTCAGCTTTTCCGCCAACGCCTTGACCCGCGCCAGATCGCCCTTGGCGACACGGGCCACGCCAGTGCCGTACTCAGGATCGGCCTTGTAGAGGAAGGACAGGATGATGTGCTTGCTCTCATCATCGGTAGTCGCCAGCGACCCACCGAAGCTTTCGATCAGGTCATTGCGCTCTTTCTGGTTGAACGAGCGATAGAGGTCACCGGCCTGCTTGAAGTTCTGCTCACGCTGGATCTTCGCCTGCTGGGTGCTGCCGGTCAGCGCGGTCTGGCTGTAGCGCGCCGAAGACTGCTCGTCACGAGGCATCAGGCGGCTGGGTTGATAGTTGACGCCGGTGCTGGTGCTGCCGAGGTTCATCGCGCCGTCCTGGTTACCGTTGTTCACCGCGACCTTGGGCGCGTTGATCGGCAACTGCAATGCATTGGCGCCTACCCGGTACATCTGCGTGTCGGCATAGGAGAACACACGCCCCTGCAACAGACGATCCTCGGAAGGCTCGATGCCAGGCACCAGGTTGGCCGGCGCCATTGCCACTTGTTCGGTTTCCTGGAAGACATTGGCCGGGTTACGGTTCAAAACCATTTGTCCGACTTTGCGCTCAGGCACACCCGGCCAAATCTTGGTCGCGTCCAGCGGGTCGAAATCGAACCGGGACAACTCCTCCGGCTTGAGAACCTGAACGTAGAGGTCCCACTTCGGAAAGTCCCCCTTATTGATATGACTGACCAAATCATTGGTCATATGGCTGTAATCTTGCCCCTGAACTTTCACCACTTCTTTCGGATCGAGGTTTTTCAACCCCTGCAAACTTTTCCAGTGAAACTTGACGTAATGAACGTCGCCCTTGGCATTCACCAGTTTGTAAGCGTGTACGCCATTGCCATCCATTTCGCGATAACTGGCCGGAGTGCCGGAATTTGAATACAGCTCGGTCAGGGTTCGCGTCGCCTCTGGCACATGGGAGAAGAAGTCGAATCGACGAGCGTCATCATCCAGGTTGGTCCGAGGGTCGGGTTTGAACGCGTGGACCATATCGGGAAACTTGATGGCATCGCGAATAAAAAAGGTCGGGAAGTTATTCCCAACCAAGTCCCAGTTACCGTCCGCCGTGTAGAATTTGGTAGCGAAGCCACGAGGATCGCGCAGAGTTTCCGGGGAATGATTGCCATGCACCACGGCCGAAAAGCGAACGAACACCGGCGTGGTCTGGCCTGCCGCGAAGACCTTCGCCTTGGTCAGATCACTGAGGTCGTTGGACACCGTGAAAGTGCCATGGGCGCCAGTGCCACGGGCATGTACCACACGTTCGGGAATGCGTTCACGGTCGAAGCGCTGGAGTTTCTGGATCAACTGCACGTCTTGCAGCAGGGTCGGACCGTTGGGACCTGCCGTCTGCGAGTTCTGGTTATCGCCAACCGCAGCCCCGTTATCCCGGGTCAGGGTGGCAGCATTGACAGAGAAGGACAACAGGCCAGCGGTCAGTGCGAAAAGGGCGCGACGGGGCGAAAGCGTTCCGCCGCCAAGGGAAGTATTCATCGGATTTTTCCTCTGATGTTATAGAGCGCATCCATGTGCGCTTTTCAGAGGCTAGTGCCCGAAAAAGCAAAACCTAAATAGAAATGCCATACCGCCGTGATAGAAAAAACGTTATTGGTGAGTGGGCTGGAATGCGTGTAGCACGCGCGATTGATGGCACTTTGTAAACTTTTAGACAGGCCCCGGGTCGATAAGGAGGCGTTTTGTAAGCAGGCGTGTCGAGCGGGGCGCGCCTGGCTGAATTACACTGCCATTCAATCTCATCTGTCACAAGGAATTACTCATGGGCATGCTAAGCGAATTCAAGGCCTTCGCGGTCAAAGGCAATGTCGTCGACATGGCCGTCGGGATCATCATCGGGGCTGCGTTCGGAAAAATTGTCTCTTCATTTGTCGGCGATGTGGTGATGCCGCCCATCGGCCTGCTGATCGGCGGAGTGGATTTCAGCGACCTGGCAATCACACTCAAGGCCGCCCAGGGCGATACTCCGGCGGTGGTGCTGGCCTACGGCAAGTTCATCCAGACCACGGTGGACTTCCTGATTGTGGCCTTCGCAATTTTCCTGGGCGTCAAAGCCATCAACCGTCTCAAACGCGAAGAGGCCGTGGCGCCCAGCGCACCGCCGGTTCCGACCAAAGAAGAACAGTTGCTGACCGAAATCCGCGACCTGCTCAAGGCGCAGAACGAAAGGCAGTGATCAATTCACGTCGAATACGGCGTCTTGCGACGCCCTTTTCCTACCAGTAGTTTTCCACTGCCACCTGGCCCGGTCGCCGGGTAAGGCTCAATTGCAGTCCGCGGGCCTTGAGCAGCTTGCGCGTGTCGTCGATCATCTGCGGGTTGCCACACAGCATGACCCGCGAATGCTCCGGCACCAGCGTGATGCCAGCCGCCCGCTCCAGTTCGCCGTTTTCAATCAGCGTGGTGATGCGCCCATTGAGCGCGCCAGGATGCTGCTCACGGGTCACCGTCGCGATGAAACGAAACTTGTGCGCATGCTCGGCCAGGTAATCACGCCGGGCCAGACCATCGATCAGGTCCTGATACGCCAGCTCCCGTGCTTCGCGGACGCTATACACCAGAACAATCCGTTCGAACCTCTCCCATACCTCGAAATCCTGGAGAATCGAAAGAAACGGCGCCACTCCCGTCCCGGTGGACAATAGCCACAGATCCCTGCCGTCCGCAAAACGGTCCAATGTCAGATAGCCAAAGGCCTGACGCTCCAACAACAGGCTGTCGCCCGGTTGCAGGCGGCTGAGTTCGCTGGTGAATTCCCCGTCCGGAACGACGATGGAAAAAAATTCTAGATAGTCATCGAATGGCGAAGAAACCATGGAATAGGCGCGCCAGACGGTACTTCCATCATCCTTGACGACCCCCAGCCGGGCGAACTGACCTGCCGTGAAACGGAAACCGCGATCCCGAGACGTCCGCAAGGTGAACAGATGAGGCGTTACTGGTCGCACCTCCAGCAGGGTCTGGCGGGTGAACTTCTCTGCGCTGTCGGTCATGAGCCACTCCAGGGAACAAGAAACCACAGTGTCCCGCAAAGTGGGCGAGCTAACCACCGACAGAGAGTAGTGGCATTGAGTCATGGCATGGTGATTCGATGCTATGACTCATACAAAAGTTATACAAACAGACGACTGCTGTAGCAGTAACAATGATTCAAAGTTTTTTATCCAATGTAGCTCGCCGCAAGCAACAACAAAAAATCTAACTACAAATCGGGAAAAGTCCTACACTATTCCTTCGCACCACAAATTGGATCCACGCAGCTGAATGTCAACTCAGGAGATTGTGATGGACAAGTGGAAGGACTTACAGTTGAGGAAGTTATCCTGCGAAAAAGACCTGCATACAGCCTATCGCCTGGTCTTGAATTTCTTTAATAATCAGGGATTTGAATTTTGTGCATTTGCCGCTTATCTCGGCAGCCCCAACAACCATACCAACAAGGTAAACCTGAATAATTACCCTTATGGATGGGACAGATTATATGAACAGAACGGGTATGCTTCGAAGGACCCTGTAGTAGCACACTGCAATCAATCGCCACTCCCCATTCTCTGGGACGAAACCCTCTTTGCCCAGACGCCCAAGTTATGGGAAGAACTTAACCGACAAGGCCTCAGGTACGGCTGGACCCAATCCATTCATGACGAACAAGGCATCTATTGCAGCCTGTTCAGCCTCGCCCGGACCGACTGCCCCATCGATATAGAAGAGCATTACGGGAATCTGGGCTACGCCATTTTCGCCAGCCAGCGGTTGCATGCACTGGCGAGCAAGAAGATGTTCGACGCGACCGAAATGACACAAAAATGTCATTTATCCCCCAGAGAGATCGAAGTGCTCAAATGGTCCGCCGAAGGGAAGACCGCGTCGGAGGTGGGCAGGATCCTTTGTCTTTCCGAACGCACGGTGAATTTCCATGTGTGCAGTTGCATGCGAAAACTGAACGTCAACAATAAGATCTCAGCCGTTGCCAAGGCGGCGCACATTCACGTGATCTGATAGCGGCCTACGCCATCGGCCTTGAAAACCCACGAGTATTGCACGGCGAAAAAACGTAACATTCACGGTTCCACTTGAATGATGACGCGCTTAGCACGCGACGCTGTTCATTCAGGCGGTCCCGCTGCGAACACCTGCCCCAGGGCAGCGGGACATCCGTCGATTGCCAGAGTCCCCAGCCATGCCCCTGCTTGACAGCCCCTTCGCCCAGCTCGACTTGATCCGCCAGCCCGAACAGCAGAACGAACCCCTGCAAGCCTTCGACGCAGCCGATGAATACCTGCTCGCCTACCTGGCCGAACAACAGCCGACCACGAATACCCGGATCCTGATCCTTAACGATGGATTTGGCGCCCTGGCAGCCAGCCTGGCCGGTCACGTTGAGGTCATCAGCAGCAGCGACTCGTTCCTGGCCTTGCAGGCACTGGAAAAGAACCTGGTGCGCAACGGGCGCCCCTTCGATACGGTGCCGACCTTGCCGGCCAGCGAGCCGCTGACCGGCCCCTTCGACAGGGTCCTGATCAAGGTGCCTAAAACCCTCGCCCTGCTGGAAGAGCAACTGATCCGCCTGCAAGGCCAGTTGGCGCCAGGGGCTCAGGTGATTGCAGGGGCCATGGTCAAGCACCTGCCTCGGGCGGCGGGTGATCTGTTGGAACGCTACATCGGCCCGGTGCAGGCCTCCCTGGCAGTGAAAAAAGCACGCCTGCTGGTCGCCACGCCTGCCGACAGGGCGCCGGCAGTATCGCCCTACCCTACCCGCTACCGACTGGACGAGCCGCAGATCGAACTGCTCAATCATGCCAACGTGTTCTGCCGGGAAGGATTGGACATCGGCACCCGGGCGTTCCTGCCGCATCTGCCGAAGAACCTGGGAGCAGCCCAAGTCGCGGACCTGGGTTGCGGCAACGGCGTGCTGGCGATTGCCAGCGCCCTGCAGAACCCACAGGCCCACTACACACTGGTGGATGAATCCTACATGGCCGTGCAATCGGCCGCAGAGAACTGGCGGGCGGCCCTGGGCGAGCGCGAGGTGACCGTGCGGGCCGGTGACGGCCTGGCCGGGCAAGCTGCGCAGTCATTGGACGTGGTGCTGTGCAATCCCCCCTTCCATCAACAACAGGTCGTGGGCGACTTCCTGGCCTGGCGGATGTTCCAGCAGGCTCGCGAGGCGTTAGTGGTCGGCGGCGCGCTGTACATCGTCGGCAACCGCCACCTGGGCTATCACAGCAAACTGGCGCGGCTGTTCCGGGGTGTCGAGCAAGTGGCCGCGACGCCGAAATTCGTGATTCTCAAAGCCCGTAAGTAGATCGTCCTCCGTGGGAGATCGTCCTCTGTGGGAGCAAAGCTTGCTCGCGATGCAAGCACCTTGGTTCTTCAGAGACCGCGTTGTCTTCATCGCGGGCAAGCCTTGCTCCCACAGGCTTTGCCCCACGGGTCTTGCTTCCACAGAGAAATCAATGAGTGGTCAGGCCCGCAGCGTTCATGAACATGCGCATCAGGCTGGCGACGATAAACAGCGCCAGCACACTCCCCGCCCAGATACCCGCGAGCCAGCCAAGCCGTTGCCAGAGCGGCTTTTTTTCGGCGGCCTCGATTTCTTTCAAGTCTGGCTTGGCCATTCTCGGCACCTCGCAGGTCAATCAATGGTAACCGTCATCATGGGTCACCTTGCCCCGGAACACGTAGTAGCTCCAGAAGGTGTACACCAGGATCAACGGAATGATGAACAACGTGCCCACCAGCATGAACCCCTGGCTCTGGGGCGGTGACGACGCGTCCCAGATCGAGATGGACGGCGGCACAATGTTCGGCCACAGGCTGATGCCCAGGCCGCTGTAGCCGAGGAAGATCAGTACGAGGGTCAGGATGAACGGCGTGTAGTTGGCGTTGCGGGCCACGGCGCGGAACAGCCCGTACATGGTTACCAGCACCAGGATCGGCACTGGCAGGAACCAGAACAGGTTCGGCAGGGTGAACCAGCGGGCCGCGATGTCGGCGTGGGCCAGCGGCGTCCAGATGCTGACGATACCGATCACCGCCAGCACCACGAACGCCAGCGGCCGCGCCAGGTCGTGCATCTGTTCCTGCAGCTTGCCTTCGGTCTTCATGATCAGCCAGGTGCAACCGAGCAAGGCATAGGCAGCGATCAGTGCCAGGCCGCAGAACACGGTGAACGGCGTGAACCAGTCCAGGGAGCCCCCGGCATACTGACGATTGACCACCTCGAAGCCGTCGATGAATGCGCCCAGCGCTACCCCCTGGAAGAAGGTGGCCGCCAGCGAGCCGCCGATGAAGGCCTTGTCCCAGAGGTGTCGCTTGTCGGCCTTGGCCTTGAAGCGGAACTCGAAGGCAACGCCCCGGAAGATCAGGCCGATGAGCATCAGGATCAACGGCAGGTACAACGCCGAGAGCACCACCGAATAAGCCAGCGGGAACGCCCCGAACAGACCTGCACCGCCCAGCACCAGCCAGGTTTCGTTACCGTCCCAGACCGGCGCCACGGTGTTCATCATCACATCGCGGTCGCGCTCGCCCTTGATGAAGGGGAAGAGAATGCCGATCCCCAGGTCGAAGCCGTCCATGATCACGTACATCATGATGCCGAAGATGATGACCACGGCCCAGATCAGCGGAAGATCAATACCCATGACTCAATTCCCCTTGTTCGAGCGGTCGTTGTGGTCGGCTTCGTCGGCGCCTTCGTTGGCCGCCGACAACGGACGGGCCGGGGTGCGTTTCTGGCCCGGGCCGCCATCGGTCGGCTCGGCTTCGTGGGCCACCGGGCCCTTGCGTACCAGACGCATCATGTAGCTCAGGCCGGCACCGAACAGCGCGAAGTACACCACCACGAACAGCACCAGGGTGATGCTCATCTGGGCGAAGCTGTGACCGGACGAAGCATCGGCCGTGCGCATCAAGCCATAGACCACCCATGGCTGGCGGCCGATTTCGGTGGTGAACCAGCCGGCCAGGATCGCGACCAACCCGGATGGCCCCATCCACAACACCAGATGCAGAAACGGACGCGACTGGAAGATCCGGTCGTTGCGACGCAGCCACAAGCTGCACAGACCGGTGAAGATCATCAGCAGCCCAAGTCCCACCATGACCCGGAACGACCAGAACACGATGGTTGAATTCGGTCGATCCTCAGGCGGGAACTCCTTGAGGGCCGGCACCTGCTTGTCCAGGCTGTGGGTCAGGATCAAGCTGCCCAGGTAGGGAATCTCTACCGCGAACTTGGTCCGTTCTTCCTTCATGTCCGGCCAGCCGAACAGGATCAGCGGGGTTGGCTCATTGCCGACGTTCTCCCAGTGGCCTTCGATGGCCGCGATCTTCGCCGGTTGATGCTTGAGGGTGTTGAGCCCGTGGAAGTCACCGATGACCGCCTGGATTGGCGCCACCAGCAAAGCCATCCACATCGCCATCGACAGCATGCGGCGAATGGCCGGGTTATCGCGGCCGCGCAGCAAATGCCAGGCCGCCGAGGAGCCGACGAAAAATGCCGTGGCAACGAACGCCGCCGTGGACATGTGCAGCAGGCGGTAAGGGAATGACGGGTTGAACACCACCGCCAGCCAGTCCACCGGAATCACCCGGCCATCGACGATTTCGTATCCCTGCGGCGTCTGCATCCAACTGTTGGAGGACAGGATCCAGAAGGTGGAGATCAGCGTGCCGATCGCCACCATCACCGTGGAAAAGAAATGCAGGCCACGGCCGACGCGATTCCAGCCGAACAGCATCACGCCCAGGAAGCCCGCTTCGAGGAAGAATGCCGTGAGCACTTCGTAGGTCAGCAGCGGCCCGGTGACCGCACCGGCGAAGTCCGAGAACCGGCTCCAGTTGGTGCCGAATTGATAAGCCATGACCAGTCCGGATACCACGCCCATGCCGAAGTTGACGGCAAAGATCTTCGACCAGAAGTGGTACAGGTCGCGGTAGGTGTCATCGCGGGTCTTGAGCCACAGGCCTTCGAGCACCGCCAGGTAACTCGCCAGGCCGATGGTGATGGCCGGGAACAGGATGTGGAACGAAATGGTGAATGCGAACTGGATCCGGGCGAGATCGAGCGCCTCCAAACCGAACATAAGTCTTCCTCTGTCAGGTAAAACCGGCTGCGGGCGGGGCCTGCATCACGACCCCCACGGATATGGAGTGCGATGCATTTCAAATCGTTCTTTTTAATAACCTTCACAACGCAGGTGTCTGGCCAGCCCAACACCTTGAGGTGGTGTTGATCTGGATCAAGCTTTGATCAAAGAGTAGTCGCATTCCCGCCGATGAACGGCGTGGTCTTTTGCCGCGTGACAGGTTGTCTCAGTCGGTTCAGCAATAGGAAAGCCCAATGGAAGATAAGGTTGCGGGTAATGACTGTGGGAGCAAAGCTTGCTCGCGATTACGGCAGCTCAGTCGACAACCCTGTTGGCTGGCCTACCGCTATCGCGAGCAAGCTTTGCTCCCACGGGTGCCCAAATCGATGTTTGGCTAACTATTTTTCCAGTGATCGTACCTCCCATCGCAGCTCGGTGATAATCTCGATGCCCTCACTACCGGACCCATCATAGATGCCCAGCCAAGCGCCGCTGCTGCTCCGTCACCACCGCCCTTTCATCGCCTTCTGGCTGGCCCGGATCTTTACCGCCAGCGGTTTCCAGATGCTCACCGTCGCCATCGGCTGGAACCTCTACCAGTTGACCGGCAATGTCCTGGACCTGGGGCTCGTGGGTTTGGTGGAGTTCGCACCGCGGGTGTTGTTCATGCTCCACACCGGCCACGTGGCCGACCGCTATGACCGGCGCAAGGTCGCGGCAATCTGCCAGTCGATGCAGGCGATGATCGCCCTGGCGCTGGTCATCGGCAGCGCCACCGATCAGGTCACCCGCGAGATGATCTTCATTCTGGCGTTCCTGCTGGGTGCCGCCCGCTCTTTCGAAATGCCCACCACCCAGGCGTTGTTGCCCAGCATCGTGCCCGCCGAACTATTTCCCCGTGCCGTGGCCGCCGCGCAATCGGCCCAGCAATCGGCCACCATCGTCGCCCCTGCTCTCGGCGGGCTGCTCTATGCCTTCGGCAGTGTCTGGGTCTATGGACCGACCGTGGCGCTCTACCTCATCGCCTGTTGCCTGATGCTCAACCTGCCCGCTCGCCAGACTCCGCTGAACAAAGGCAAGGCCACTCTCGATTCGCTGCTGGCCGGGATACGCTTCATTCGCAGCCGCCCGGACATCCTCGGGGCCATTTCCCTGGACCTGTTCGCGGTGCTGCTGGGCGGGGCGACGGCGCTGTTGCCGGTGTTCGCCAAGGACATCCTGCTCACCGGCCCCTGGGGGCTGGGCCTGTTGCGTTCGGCCCCAGCGGTGGGCGCCTTGCTGATGTCGTTGTGGCTGGCGCGTTTCGCCGTGGAGCGCAACGTGGGCCGGGTGATGTTCACTGCCGTGGGGGTGTTCGGCGTCGCCACCATTGCGTTCGGTCTTTCCACATCCTTCTGGTTTTCCCTGGCGGTGCTGGTGGTGCTGGGCGCGGCGGACATGATCAGCATGGTGATCCGCGCTTCTTTCGTGCAATTGGAAACCCCGGATGAAATGCGCGGCCGGGTCAGCGCGGTGAACGGCCTGTTCATCGGCGCCTCGAACCAGTTGGGCGAATTCGAATCGGGCCTGACCGCCCATTGGTTCGGCACCGTGCCGGCGGTGGTCATGGGCGGTGTGGGCACGCTGCTGGTGACCGGGGCCTGGATCAAGTTGTTCCCGACCCTGGCCAACCGCGACCGGATGCACGAACCGGTCGCCGCGAAAGCCTAGATCAACTTGTCGAGGGTTATGGGGAACTCCCGCACCCGCTTGCCAGTGGCGTGATAGATCGCATTCGCCACGGCCGCTGCCACCCCCACGATGCCGATCTCACCAACGCCCTTGGAGCCCAGGGCGTTGACGATCTCATCATCTTCCTCGACGAAAATCACCTCAATGTCGCCGATATCGGCGTTGACCGGCACATGGTATTCGGCCAGGTTGTGGTTCATGTGCCGACCCAGGGCGTGGTCGGTCAGAGTCTCTTCGTGCAGAGCCATGCCGATGCCCCAGACCACGCCACCGAGGATCTGGCTGCGGGCGGTTTTCGGGTTGATCACCCTCCCAGCGGCAATCGCGCTGACCACTCGATTGACCTTCACGGTGCCCAGGTCTTCGTCCACCAGCACCTCGACGAATACGGCTGAATGCGTTGCCGTGGCATAGGCCTCGCGTTTTTTGTCAGGCCCGGCACTCACTTCAGCCTGCAACGGCGTCTCGCCACTGCTTTGCGATAAGTGCGCCAGCGGTACGCTTTCATCGCCTGACCACAGTTGGCCGTCTGCGAAGGTCACTTGCTCCAGGGTCGCACCCGCGAAGGCCGGGCAGGTCTGCCGGGCCACGGCCAGCAGCTTCTCGTTCAGCGCCTCACAGGCTTGCTGCACGGCAGTGCCCACCGATGAAACGGTGAATGAGCCGCCCTGCAATGGCGCAGTCGGCAGTGAAGAGTCGCCCAGGACAAACGTGACGTCGTCCAGGGAAACCCCGCACGTCCCGGCGGCAATCTGAGTCATGACCGTATAGGTGCCGGTACCGATGTCCGTGGTGGCGCTGCTGACCGTCAGCTTACCGTTGGCATCCAGCGATGCACGGGCACTGGCCTTCTGTTGCATGGCTTCCCACACGCCTCCCGCCATCCCCCAACCGACCAACTGCCGACCGGAGCGCATGCTGCGCGGTTCGGGGTTGCGCTTGTCCCAGCCGAAGCGCTGGGCGCCTTCGGCATAACACTCTCGCAGCGCCTTGCTGGAATACGGCTTGCCTTCGTTCTCGTTGCGCTCGGCGTAGTTGATCAAGCGCAATTGGATCGGATCGATCGCCAGCGCACAGGCCAGTTCATCCATGGCGCACTCCAGGCCGATCAAGCCCAGAGCGGCGCCGGGAGCCCGCATGTCCAGGGGCGTGTAGACGTCCAGCGGCACCAGTTTGTAAGTCAGTTGCACGTTGTCGCAGTGATAAAGCATGCCGCTCCACTCCACCACGTGCTCGGTGAAATCTTCGAAGCGCGACGTCTGGCCAGTGGCGGAGTGCGCCACCGCCAGCAAGCGTCCATTGGCCGCCGCGCCTAATTGCACGCGCTGGAACGTCCGAGGCCGATAGCCAAAGGTGAACATCTGTTGACGCGTCAGGCTGACCCGCACGGACCGTTTGAGAGCCAGCGCGGCCATCACTGCCAGGGGCAACTGATATTGAGGCCGCAGGCCGGAACCGAAGGCGCCGCCGACGAAGGCGGCGAACACCCGCACTTGTTCTTTCTCAAGGCCAAAGACTTTCTGAATGTAAGCCTGGCAGTTCTGCGCGCCCTGGGTCTTGTCGTGGATGTGCAGGCCGCCGTCCGCTTGATACAACACCGTGGACGCATGGGGTTCCATCGGGTTGTGATGTTCCACCGGCGTGCTGTAGGACACATCCACGCTGATCGCTGAACTGGCGTACTCACCCTGAAAATTCCCACGAGGCTTAGGCAATTCGGCCGGTGCCGGATGGGCTTCGTTTTGCAGGATTGCCAGATCCGTCTGATGGTCCTGAGCTTCGTATTCGATTTCAATGAGCGAACCGGCATAGCGGGCAAGCTCAAGGTTTTGCGCAACCACCAGGGCCAGCGGCTGCCCGCTGTAGAGAATCTGGTCGTTGTACAGCGGCCGGAACGGCGAACCTTCCGCCGCATCGGCGTCCTGGTAGGGTTCGTCGTAGCTGGCGATCCTGGGACGGTTGGTGTGATCGATCACCGCGACCACACCCGGCAACGCCAATGCCTTGGTCGCATCGATGCGCAACACACGGCCACAGGCGATAGGCGCCGACACGACGCTGCCATGCAACAAGCCGTCTGCGGGATATTCAGCGGCATAACGGGCCTGGCCTGTCACCTTGAGCAGACCATCGACCCGATCCAGCGGTTGTCCTATGGATTTTGCAATGTTCATCAGGCATTCCCTCCCGCCAGTGCGGCATCGCTCAAGGCCCGGACGATCGCCCGGCGCGCCAGACGAACCTTGAAACCGTTGTGTGCCAACGGCTCGGCGTTCTGCAACAGCGCATCGGCGGCGGCCGTGAACGTCTCGCGGCTGACGGTCCGGCCGCTCAACCAACTTTCCACCGCCCGGTCGCGCCAGGGCTTGTGGGCCACGCCCCCCAGGACCAGGCGCGCCTCACGGATCGTCGGTCCGTCCAGTTCCAGCGCCACCGCCACCGAAACCAGTGCAAAGGCGTACGACGCCCGATCCCGGATCTTCAAGTAATGGCTGTGGTCGGCAAAACCGGGAGCGGGCAACTCGATGGCCGTCACCAGTTCGTCATCGGCCAGTTGATTGTCCCGCTCCGGCGCGTCGCCAGGCAGACGATGAAAGTCCGCAAATTCGATGGTCCGCGCCCCGCCCCGGCCCAGAACATGGACCACGGCTTCAAGGGCCGCGAGGGCTACGCACATGTCCGAGGGATGGGTCGCGACACAGTACTCGCTGGCACCGAAAATCGCGTGGATCCGGTTCAATCCGTCCCGGGCCGGGCAGCCGCTGCCGGGCCGACGCTTGTTACACGGCACGTTGGCATCGTAGAAGTAGTAACAACGCGTACGTTGCAGCAG
This sequence comes from Pseudomonas sp. Pf153, assembly GCF_001269775.1. Taxonomy (NCBI): domain Bacteria; kingdom Pseudomonadati; phylum Pseudomonadota; class Gammaproteobacteria; order Pseudomonadales; family Pseudomonadaceae; genus Pseudomonas; species Pseudomonas sp. Pf153. The sequence goes on from NZ_LHVL01000016.1 coordinate 17,064, forward strand.
GTTGCCGCCGGTGCTGGCCATGTTGCGCAACTGCGGCGAAGCGCCCGCCAGGATGGCTTGGGACAACAGCGGATAGCGACGTTCGATCCAGGGGTGCCAGGCCAGGTCGGCATTGCTCACAAGGGCACCGATCATCACCCCGCCGGACGGGGTTTCGCTGAGATCCGCCAGGGGCAGTCCGGTGATGTCGATCAGGTGTTCGGGGCGGGTGAGGTTTTCTTTCATCAAGTCCAGCAGATTCGTGCCACCGGCAATGAAGCGTGACGTCGGACTGGACAGGTCGATGGCCGCCTGCACGGTGTCGGGCTTACTGTATTGAAAGGGATTCACTGGTCACCTCCCTGCTCTGGCTGTCGGCAGAGCGGCAAGGCTTCTTCGATGGCGTCACGGATGTTGTTATAGGCGCCACACCGGCACAGGTTGCCGCTCATCAGTTCGCTGATTTGCTCACGGGTCTGCGCCCTGCCCTCATGGGCCAGCGCTACCGCTGAACAGATCTGCCCCGGCGTGCAATAGCCGCATTGGAAAGCGTCATGCTTGATGAACGCCTGCTGCATGGGATGCAGTCGGTCGCCGTCGGCCAGGCCTTCAACAGTGGTCAATACAGCACCATCGCACATCACCGCCAGGGTCAGGCAGGCGTTGATCCGCTTGCCGTCGCGCAGCACCGTGCAGGCCCCGCACTGACCGTGGTCACAGCCTTTCTTACTGCCCACCAGATCCAACTGCTCGCGCAACAAGTCCAGCAGCGTGGTCCAGGGCAACACCTGCAACTCACGCAACTGACCGTTGAGCGTCAGGCGAATCGGATGGTGGACGAAGGACACCGGCGTCGCTTCGGACAGGGTCGCGCTCATGGAACACCTCACGGTTGGTCGTACACGCGGCGTTTTCGGAAACCGCCGTCATAAGGGGTACGACTTCAGGGTGAGGGAGAGCGTTCAAGGTAAATGCGGCGCATGTGAAAAAGCCCTACCAAGCGCAGAACGCACAAATCTTTCGGGCGCGAGCGGTATATAGATACCGCACCAAGTGTAATGTATCGCCTTACACTCAATTCCATGATTAAATCCTTCCAGCACAAAGGCCTCAGGATCTTTTATGAAACGGGTTCGACCCGTGGCATCCGGGCTGACCATGGAAAACGCCTGGCTCGCATACTCCAGTTCATGGACAGGGCACAGGTCCCGAACGACTTGGATATCCCTGGGTGGCGACTGCATCCACTCAGAGGGGAACTCACCGAATACTGGTCACTGAGCGTGTCGGGCAACTGGCGAATTATTTTTCGCTTCATCGGATCCGATATCGAACTGGTCGATTATCTGGATTACCACTGATCAGGAGGCTGGAACATGCCCATGCACAATCCGCCACACCCTGGCGAAACGCTGCTGGTGGACGTGTTGCCTGAATTAGGCATCACAGTCACGGAGCTGGCACGACACCTCGGCTTCGCCCGGCCTCACCTTTCGCGGGTACTGCACGGCCATGCGCCAATCAGCCCTGATCTGGCGGTGCGCCTTGAGCGTGCCGGGATTGGCAAGGCCAGGGTTTGGCTGGGCGTCCAGACCGACTATGACTTGTGGCAAGCCGAACAGCGCGAACAACCCTATATCGAACCGTTCCTCCAGCACGCCTGATCGCTGTCAGGCCAGCAACTCCGCCGCCACCACAGCCCTCACCCCCTTGCCGCTGAGTTGTTCCACCAGCGTCAGGGCGAATGCCAGGGCGGCGGCCGAGCCTTGGGCGGTAATGCAGTTGCCATCCACCACCACTGGTTGGTCGACGAAGGTGCAGCCGGAAAGTTGCTGACTCACCGCGGGCAGGCAGGTCATGCGTCGCTGGCGCAGTACGCCGAATGCTTGCAACGCCAGCGCTGGGGCTTCGGAGATGGCAGCGAAGTAGCGACCAGCGGCGGCCTGATCCTTGATCAATTGCTGCAACGGTTGATGAGCCGCCAGGTGCTGGGCGCCGATGATGCCGCCGGGCAGGACGATGAGGTCGAAATCCTGCGCCAGCACATCCACCAGCATGCCATCGGCGGTCAACCGGGTGCCGCGGGCGCAGGTAAGCATGCGACGTCCTTCGATGCTCGCCACAACCACTTCGACCTGAGCCCGACGCAGCACATCGATCAGGGTGACGGCTTGCAGGTCGTCGACCCCTTCGGCGACGGCAATCAGGGCTCGGGCAATCTTGGTTCCAGGAATCATGGTGACTCTCCGCTGCATGACTTCTGAAAGCCTAGACAGGTTTGCCGGATCGCGTCCTGCCGGTTGCGCGGCTTATTTGATGTACAACTGGGTCGACATGCGATTGCCCGGGGCATTGATCGAGACGTTGCTGAAGCTGAAGGTGCCCTCCTGCTTGCCCTTCAGGTCGAAGATGTACAGATAGCCGACCACCCGGGTCTGGGTGGAGCAGTCGTTGAGATTGCCGTTGCTGTACGCACAGACCGGCGAGCGGGTGCCATCGACCTCGAAACCGTCCAGCGTGACGTGGGGCTCGCGGCCGTAGCCGACTTCCAGTACGTAGACCTTGATATTCGGACCACTGTGGTCGCAACGGGTCTGGGCCTGCCCTTGGGCAATGTCTTCGAAGCCGCAGGCCGGCGATTCGACCTTGAGCACCTTGACCTCGCTCAAGGGCGCGGCTGACGCGGCATTGGCAGCCTGCCAGGGCAAACAAAGGCCCAACATCCAGCCCACGACAACCGCCAGCGTTTTTTTCCTGCAATACATAGAGACCTCCCAAGACCGCACGCAGTATGGCCCAGTTGTTGCCTGGGCAAAACATCGGCGACGATCGCAGCCACAACGCCATGCTACTGGTATGATGCGCGGCTTTTTCCGACTCACAGTAAATTCCGGGCGCCGCTGGCGCACTGTGCTTTGCTGTTTGAGTCGATACATTCACGGCGCCCGGCGCGCCACGGGGAGCAGACATGCTGGAAAGGCTGTTTCAACTCAAGGCACACAACACCAACGTGCGGACCGAGATCCTGGCGGGCGTCACGACGTTCCTGGCCATGGCCTACATTTTGTTCGTCAACCCGAGCATTCTCGGCGAAACCGGCATGGACAAGGGCGCGGTGTTCGTCGCCACCTGCCTGGCGGCGGCCATCGGCTCCACGGTGATGGGCCTGATCGCCAACTACCCGATCGCACTCGCACCGGGCATGGGCCTGAACGCCTTCTTCACCTACACCGTGGTCCTGCACATGGGCCATACCTGGCAAGTGGCGCTGGGGGCGGTGTTCGTGTCCGCCGTGCTGTTCTTCCTGTTGTCGATCTTTCGTATCCGCGAGTGGATCATCAACAGCATCCCGCTGCCCCTGCGCTCGGCCATTGCCGCCGGTATCGGCCTGTTCCTGGCGCTGATCGCCCTGAATAACGCCGGCATCGTGGTGAAGAACCCGGCGACCATGGTCGGCCTCGGCGACTTGAAACAACCGGCGCCGATCCTCGCGACCCTCGGCTTCGTCCTGATCGTTGCCCTGGAAGCACTAAAAGTGCGCGGCGCGGTGCTGATCGGCATCCTGGCGGTCACGGTCGTCTCTATCCTGATGGGCTTCACCCCGTTCGGCGGCATTCTTTCGACGCCACCGTCCCTGGCCCCGACCTTCCTGCAGTTGGACATCAAGGGCGCCCTGGACATCGGCCTGGTGAGCGTGATCTTCGCCTTCCTTTTCGTCGACCTGTTCGACAATTCCGGCACACTGATCGGCGTTGCCAAGCGCGCCGGGCTGATGGGCAAGGACGGACACATGCCGAAGATGGGCCGTGCGCTGATCGCCGACAGCACCGCCGCCATGGCCGGCTCGCTGCTGGGCACGTCCACCACCACCAGCTACATCGAATCGGCGGCGGGCGTCAGCGCCGGCGGCCGTACCGGCCTGACGGCCATCGTCGTGGCGTTCCTGTTCCTGCTGGCGTTGTTCTTCTCGCCACTGGCCGCCAGCGTCCCGGCCTTCGCCACCGCGCCGGCTCTGCTGTTCGTCGCCGTGCTGATGACCTCGGGCCTGGCGGAAATCGACTGGGACGACATCACCGTCGCCGCCCCGGTCGTGATCACCGCCCTGGCGATGCCATTCACTTATTCCATCGCCAATGGTATCGCCTTCGGCTTCATCGCCTGGACCGCCATCAAACTGGTGTCCGGCCGTGGCCGTGAGCTGAACCCGGCGCTGGTCATCCTGTCGATTCTGTTCGTGATCAAGTTGGGTTGGTTCAACGCATGACTTTCGATTCCCAGGCCTACGCCGCCCAGCTCCAGGACAAGGTCGCACGCTTGCGCGACCTCTTGGCTCCGTTCGATGCACCACAGCCTGACGTCTTCGACTCGCCACTGGAGCACTTTCGCCTGCGGGCCGAATTCCGCCTGTGGCGCGAGGCCGGCGAGCGGCATTACGCGATGTTTTCCCAGGACGACAAGCGCACGCCGATTCTCATCGAGCAATTCCCCATCGCCAGCCTGCGCATCAACCAGTTGATGCCGCAGCTCAAGGCAGCCTGGCAGGCCAGCGCGCCGCTGAGTCACAAGCTGTTCCAGGTGGAATTCCTGACCACCCTGGCCGGCGACGCGATGATCACCCTGTGTTATCACCGCCCGCTGGATGAGCACTGGCACGCTGCCGCCTCGAAGCTGGCGAGTGACCTGGGCGTGCACATCATCGGCCGCTCCAAGGGCAAGCGTGAAGTGATCGGCCACGATTATGTGGTGGAAAAACTCGAAGTCGGCGGCCGCACCTTCAGCTACCGCCAGCCGGAAGGCGCCTTCACCCAGCCCAACGGCACGGTGAACCAGAAAATGCTCAACTGGGCTTACGAAGCGCTGGGTGATCGTAGCGATGACCTGCTGGAGCTGTATTGCGGCAACGGCAACTTCACCCTGCCCCTGGCGACCCGGGTACGTAAAGTCCTGGCGACCGAAATCAGCAAGACCTCGGTGAACGCGGCGCTGAGCAACCTCAGCGAAAACGCGGTGGATAACGTCACGCTGGTGCGCCTGTCGGCCGAAGAACTGACCGAGGCCCTGAACGAAGTCCGTCCGTTCCGCCGCTTGCAAGGCATCGACCTGAAAAGCTACGAGTTCGGCAGCGTCTTCGTCGACCCGCCCCGCGCTGGCATGGATCCGGACACCTGCGAGCTGACCCGGCGTTTCGACAACATCCTGTACATTTCCTGCAATCCGGAAACCCTCGCCGCCAACATCGCGCAACTGCACGACACCCACCGCATCACGCGCTGTGCGTTGTTCGACCAATTCCCCTGGACCCATCATATGGAATCCGGGGTGTTGTTGACCCGGCGTTAGTCCTTTGTGGCCAGGGCCATCCCTGGCCACTGCGCTCCATTCCTATGCTCCAGTGCGAGCCGTCGTTCGATCATCGAACACTTAATGGCCGACGGCGTCGGCTTCGTTTGACCAAATTAACCATCTAGTACAATTTATCTCCACCGGCTGGAACCAGCCGACGCCAATAATAAAATTGTGGAGAAACGGCAATGCCTCCAATCGTTCTGGTGCTCAACGGCCCGAACCTCAACCTGCTCGGCAGCCGCGAGCCGGCGACTTATGGCCATGAAACCCTGGCGGACATCTCGGCGCTGTGCGGTCGAACGGCCGAAGAACTCGGCCTCACGGTAGAATTTCGCCAGACCAACCAGGAAAGCGAACTGATCGACTGGATTCACGGCGCCCGCGGCCGCTGCGCCGGTATCGTCATCAACCCGGCGGCCTGGACCCACACATCGGTGGCGATCCGCGATGCACTGGTGGCAAGCGAAGTGCCGGTGATCGAGGTTCATCTGTCGAACGTCCACGCGCGCGAAACGTTTCGTCATCACTCCTTCGTTTCATCCGTCGCCGTCGGCGTGATGTGCGGCTTTGGCAGCCATGGCTATCGCCTGGCCCTCGAACATTTCAGTCAGCGGTTGAAGGGTTGATGAGCATGTCGAAAACCACTGTGCTTGCCGGCCTGATCGGTGCGGGCATCCAGGCATCGCGAACGCCCGCCCTTCATGAACACGAGGGGGATGCCCAAGGCATGCGCTACCTCTATCGTCTGATCGACCTCGATATGTTGAAACTCGACAGCAGCGCCCTGCCCGACTTACTGAAAGCCGCCGAGCACATGAGCTTCACCGGCCTGAACATCACCTTCCCCTGCAAGCAGGCGATTATTCCGTTGTTGGATGAGCTGTCCCCCGAGGCCCGCGGCATCGGTGCGGTGAATACCGTCGTGCTCAAGGATGGCAAACGCGTCGGTCATAACACCGACTGCCTGGGGTTCGCCGAGGGCTTTCGTCGTGGGCTGAGCGATGTTTCGCGCAGGCATGTGGTCCAGATGGGCGCCGGTGGCGCTGGTGCAGCCGTTGCCCACGCATTGTTGGCAGAAAACATACAGACACTGAGCATCTTTGATGTCGAGGTCAGCCGTGCCGAGGCGCTGGCGAACAATCTGAACCAGCATTTCGGAGCGGGCCGCGCCAGGGCCGGGCATGATCTTGCCAGCGCCATGGCCGAGGCGGACGGGCTGGTGAACACCACCCCCATGGGCATGGCCAAGCTGCCCGGCATGCCGGTGCCGGTCGAGTTGTTGCGGGGCGAATTATGGGTGGCCGAAATCGTCTACTTCCCGCTGGAAACCGAACTGCTGCGTAACGCCCGGACCCTGGGTTGTCGCACCCTGGACGGCGGCCACATGGCGGTGTTCCAGGCGGTGAAGGCATTTGAACTGTTCAGCGGCGTAGCACCGGATGTGCAGCGGATGCTGACGCATTTTCAGAGCATGAACCACTGAATTGAAAACGCTTCCCTGTGGGAGCGGGCTTGCTCGCGAAGGGGCCCGCACAGTTGCCATAGAGGTTGACTGTCAGATCGCATTCGCGAACAAGCCCGCTCCCACAGGGGCTGCGTTCAGGCTTGCAGGTAACGCAACACCGACTCGCAGACCATCTCGCGATGCCGCCGCTTGACCGCTTCATCCGAGAAGTCGATCTGGAAAATTTCACCGAACGTCTGGCGGTTGGAAACCCGATAGAAGCAGAACGAACTGATCAGCAAATGCACATCCAAGGGCTCGAGGCCGGCGCGGAACACGCCCTCTTCGGCGCCCCGACGCAAAATCACACCCAGCGAATCGAGGATGGTGCTGGTCATCGCCTTGATCGCACCTGACTGCTTCACGTACTCGGCGTTGTGGATGTTCTCGATGCAGACGATGCGCACGAAATCCACGTTTCGGTCATGGTGGTCGAAGGTGAACTCCACCAGGCGCCGGATCGCGTCGACCGGTGCCAGTTCCGCCAGGTGCAGGCGGCTCTCGGTGTTACGGATATCGCCGTAGAGTTTTTCCAGTACCTCGATGTACAACTGCTCCTTGCTGCCGAAGTAGTAGTAGATCATACGCTTTGAAGTGTGGATGCGCTCGGCGATGGCGTCGACCCGGGCACCGGCCAGGCCTTGCTGGACGAACTCGACGATGGCTTCCTGAAGAATGTTCTCCCGGGTTTTCTCCGGGTTGTTCTTGCGACTCTTGCGCGGCGCGGCGACAGGTTCGTCGACGGCGGCGGACAGTTCTGGATTCATAGTCATTGCGGGCTCACGGCCATCACTGCACAGGCTGGCGATTATGGGCCGCGCCGTGCAGTGAAGGAAGCCACGGGGTCGCCGTTTACCGCCGCGTTTACGATTTATCTACAACTTGGCGTGCCGCAAACCGCCGCTGCGAGACTTCGCCATGGCCGCCAGCCGCACCGCGACGTTGGCCGCGCCGTACCCGGCATAGCCGTTCTTGCGTTGAATGACCTCGAAGAAAAACCGCCCTTCGAATGGCTCAGTGTAGACGTGAAACAATTCACCGCCCTGAGCGTCACGGTCGTACAGCACGTTGAAGTAGGCCAGCTCGCTAAGGAACTCGTCATCGAAGTCGAAACGCGCGGCCAGATCGTCGTAGTAGTTGAGCGGAATATCCAGCAACGGCACGCCGGCCTCCTTGGCGCGGCTGACCTGGGCAAAGATGTCATCACAATCGAAAGCGATGTGATGCACGCCGGAACCGCGATAACTCGACAGTGCGTGTGAGATTGCGGTGTTGCGGTTCTCGGAAATATTCAGGGGCAAGCGGATCGAACTGCAACGGCTGCGCAGGGCCCGGCTCTTTACCAAGCCATACGGATCAGGCAGCACCACTTCGTCGTCGGCCTCGAAATCCAGCAAGCTCTTGTAGAACAGCACCCAACTGTCCAGGCTGTCGGCCGGTAGCGCCATGGCCATGTGGTCGATGCGCTTGAGGCCGGCCCCGATGACCGCGCCGGGCTGCAAGTTGAAATCGGTGCCATAAACGTCGGCCTCCTGGTCCACCAGGTAGATCAGGCTGCCGTCCGGGGCGCGCACCGCCGCCAGCTCCAGTTCGTTGGGCCCCACCAACCCGCGGTAGGGCTGGCCCTTGTAGGCCACGGCCCGTTCCAGGGCGCTGGCGCTGCTCTTGACCCGCACGGCGGTGGCGCACAGCGACGGTCCGTGGGCTTCGAAGAAGCTGTGGGCAAAGGAATAGGGTTCGCAGTTGAGGATCAGATTGATATCGCCCTGGCGCAGCAGGCTCACGTTCTTGGAGCGATGCTCGCCGGCCTTGACGAACCCCAGTCGCTCCAGCCAGTGAGAGAGCTTGGCGCCCAGGCTGTCGTCCACGGCGAACTCGAGAAACTCGATGCCGTGGTATTCACTGGCCGGCGACGTGGCAAACAGGATATCGGTGTTGGTCGCAGGCGCGGCTTCTTCGGCCAGGCGCTGGCGGGTCTTTTCTTCCAGATACAACAACGAGCGCAGCCCGTCGGCGGCATTGGCCCGTGGAGGGGCGGCGCGAAAACCGTCGTTGAAGATTTCCAGCGACAGCGGCCCGGTATAACCGCTCTTGATGATCGGCGCCAGAAAGCCCGGCAAGTCGAACTCGCCCTGCCCCGGGAAACAGCGGAAATGCCGGCTCCACTCCAGCACATCCATGGCCAGGATCGGCGCGTCGGCCATCTGCACGAAGAAGATTTTCTCGCCCGGAATGTCAGCGATGGCGCTCGGATCGCCCTTGAGCGATAAGGTGTGGAAACTGTCGAGCAACACCCCGAGGCTGGGATGATCGGCCTGGCGCACGATATTCCAGACCTGCTGATACGTATTGACGTGCCGCCCCCAGGCCAGGGCCTCGTAGCCAATGCGCAAGCCACGAGCACCGGCCCGTTCGGCCAGCAACCGCAGATCATCCACCAGAATCCGCTCGTCGCCCATGCCGTCGGCCGAGGCGTTGCTGCACACCAGCACCAGGTCGGTGCCCAGCTCCTGCATCAGATCGAACTTGCGTTCGGCCCGCTCCAGGTTGCGCGCCAGGCGATCGCGACGGCAGCCTTCGAAATCACGGAACGGCTGAAACAACGTAATGGCGATGCCTAGATCGGCGCACATCTGCCGGATTTCCCGAGGGCTGCCGTCGTAATAGAGAAGATCGTTCTCGAAGATTTCCACGCCGTCGAAACCGGCGGCGGCAATGGCTTCGAGTTTTTCCGGCAGGGTACCGCTCAAGGATACGGTGGCAATGGAACGCTGCATGACTTCGGCTCCCGGGACAGGCATCGGCTACAGAAGGTGCGCCGCTTTTGAAAGATTGAGCCGATTATTGGGTTGCCGGTTTCTTTGGGCAATTTAATATGTACCACCCAGTTAGTTTTTTTGGGCGATTATCGAACATAAAGGCCGAATGCCGAATTGACGATTTTTTGTCCACTGCGCACCATCGGCCCCACATTGATGCAGGCCAAACCACCGACACCAATGGATGCCCCCCCGATCACCCATAAGAATTTCAAAAACGGGTACACGTTATGAATCTTTCCCAAAGCTCTCCCCTGACGCCCGGCATGGGTGCCACCACTGGCGGCATCGGCGACAAAATCCGCGGCGCCATGGCCGTGGGCAAGACCCGTTGGGGCATGCTCGCACTGGTGTTCTTCGCCACCACCCTGAACTACATCGACCGTGCCGCCCTGGGTGTCATGCAGCCCATCCTCGCCAAGGAAATGAGCTGGACGGCGATGGACTACGCCAACATCAACTTCTGGTTCCAGGTCGGCTATGCGGTTGGCTTCGTGCTGCAAGGACGGCTGATCGACCGGATCGGCGTCAAACGCGTCTTCTTCTGTGCCGTGCTGCTCTGGAGCCTGGCGACCGGTGCCCATGGCCTGGCCACGTCGGCAGTGGGCTTCATGGTCTGCCGCTTCATCCTGGGCCTGACCGAAGCCGCCAATTACCCCGCCTGTGTGAAGACCACGCGGCTGTGGTTCCCGGCGGGCGAACGGGCCGTGGCCACGGGCATTTTCAACGCCGGGACCAACGTCGGCGCGATGTTCACGCCGATGCTGTTGCCTCTGGTTCTTCAGGTGTGGGGCTGGCAGGCTGCGTTCCTGTGCATGGCCGCGCTGGGCGGGATCTGGTTGCTGTTCTGGGGCCTGAAATACTTCAACCCGGAAGACCATCCCACCGTCAAACAATCGGAACTGGATTACATACAGCGTGAAAGCGAACCGGACCAGACCCGCGTGCCCTTCTCCCGGATCCTGCGCATGCGCGGCACCTGGGCCTTCGCCCTGGCCTATTCGATCACAGCACCGGTGTTCTGGTTCTACCTCTACTGGCTGCCCCCGTTCCTGAACCAGCAATACAACCTGGGCATCAACGTGACCCAGATGGGCATCCCGCTGATCATCATCTACCTCACCGCCGACGTCGGCAGCGTGGGCGGCGGCATCCTCTCTTCGTTCCTGATCGGTCGCGGTCTCAACCCGATCAAGGCGCGGCTGGTCTCGATGCTGCTGTTCGCCTGCTGCATCATCGGCGTCATCCTGGCCGCCGGTGCCAGCAACCTGTGGATGGCGGTGTTCGCGATCTCCCTGGCCATCGGCGCGCATCAGGCCTGGACTGCGAATATCTGGAGCCTGGTGATGGACTACACGCCCAAGCACATGATGAGCACGGTGTTCGGCTTCGGCGGCATGTGCGCGGCCATCGGCGGGATGTTCATGACCCAGCTGGTGGGCCACATCCTGACCGTGACCAACAATAACTACACCGTGCTGTTCACCCTGATCCCGGCCATGTACTTCATCGCCCTGACCTGGATGTACTTCATGGCGCCGCGCAAGGTTCCGACACTGGAAAACTGATTCCCTACATCCGAACGATCAAGGCTGGCACTTTTTTATGGCGGGGGATTTATATCCCTCGCCACAGGGGCGTGTATTGCCAGCCATCAGGCCCGCCGCTGCTGCCACGCGGCGGCCAATCCGCTCAAGCAAATCAGCACGATACCCAGCACCGTGGTCACTGTCGGCGTGTGGCTGAACAGCAACCACCCCAGCAACCCGGCAAACACGATCTGACAATAGCCGAACGGTGCCAGCAGCGCCGGGGCGGCAAAGCGGAACGCCTGGGTCAGCATCAAGTGCGCCGTCATCCCGCAGGCCCCCAACGCCAGCATCATCGCGCCATGGACCAGGCTGGGCACTTGCCAGAAGAACGGCACCAGCGCGCTCATCACCAAGGTATTGCACAGGCCAGCGAAAAAATTGCTGGTGGTCGGGCTGTCGATCTCACTGAGCTTGCGCGTGAGCAACTGATAGAAACAGAAAAACAGCGCCGAACAGAACGGCAGCAACACTGCAGGCGTGAACAGGTCTCCGCCGGGATGGACAATGATCAACACCCCGATGAAGCCGAAGATCACCGCCACCCATTGCCCCCGTGTCACCTGCTCACCAAGCAGTGGCACGGACAGCGCGGTGACCAGCACGGGAGCCAGGAAATTGACCGCCGTGGCCTCGGCCAACGGGATATACATCAGCGCCGTGGTGAAGAACAGGCTGGTGCCCAACAGGCACAACGCCCGCGCCAGTTGCCACAGCGGGCGCTTGGTACGCAGCACCCGCAACCCGGAACGGGGCAGGAAAATGCCCGCCATCAGTAGCGTATGCACCACATAACGGGCCCACACCACCATGATGATCGGATAGAAACCCGAGAGGTATTTCGACAAAGCGTCGTGACTGGAAAAGAGGAACGTCGCGAAGACAATCAGCAGGATGCCCTTGAAGGCTTGGTTGACGCCGGAAAGCGGGGTGCTGACAGTCATGTAAAAATCCCGAAACCTGCCCACCTGACAGGTCGCCAAGTGATCGAACGAAGTCTAATGCAAAATCCGGACGCGCTGACGGATTCGTGGTCGATGAACCAAAATCGGTAACTATTGCCTGAAAGCTCAGAGGAGAACTGGCGGCAATCTTGCCAAGGGACAACACTCTTCACACGGTCAATTCAGAGGATTCCCACATGCTATGGAAAAAAGGTCGCCGCAGTGACAACGTGGTGGACGCCCGTGGTGATGGGGGCAGCTCAGGCGGAATGCGTTTCGGCGGTGGCAAGGGACTGAGCCTGACGGCCGTCCTGCTGATCGTCGGCATCGGCTGGATCACCGGCCAGGACCCCATGCAGATTCTCGGACAACTCGCCGGACAGATGGACCAGAGCGCTCCCCCTTCCTCTCAGACCCGCCAGGCCCCGCCCGCGAACGATGAACAGGCCGAATTCGTGCGCTCGATCCTTGGCGACACCGAAGACACCTGGGGCCAGGTATTCCAACAAGCCGGACGGCAGTATCAGCAACCCAAACTGGTGCTGTTCAGCGGTCGGGTCAACTCCGCGTGCGGCCTGGCGTCTTCGGCAACCGGCCCGTTCTATTGCCCCGCGGACCGGCAGGTTTACCTGGACATGAGTTTCTTCCAGGAAATGTCCCAACGCTTCGCCGCCGCCGGCGACTTCGCCCAGGCCTACGTCATCGCCCATGAAGTCGGACACCACGTGCAGACGCTGCTTGGCGTCTCAGCAAAAATCCAGGAGGCTCGCCAGCAAGGTCGACAGATGGAAGGCGACGGCGGTCTGCTGGTGCGCCAGGAATTGCAGGCCGATTGCCTGGCGGGTGTCTGGGCCAACCATGCGCAGAAACGCTTGAACTGGCTGGAGCCGGGTGACGTGGAAGAAGCCTTGAACGCCGCCAATGCCATCGGCGACGACCGCTTGCAGCAACAGGGCCAGGGCCGCGTGGTACCGGACTCCTTCACCCATGGCTCATCGGCGCAGCGGGTGCGCTGGTTCAAGGCCGGGTTCGCCCAGGGCCAGGTCAGCCAGTGCGACACCTTCGCGGCGAAAAACCTGTAGATGAAGTGGGCAGCGGTGATCGCGCTGGTGCTGTGCGGCACCTTCGCTCAGGCAAGCGAACAGGGTGTGGCCGTCGTCGCCCAAGGACGACTGCAACTCAAGGGCGGCGCCATGGCCGTGGCCGTGGGACCGCCTCCTGCCTCTATCCAACGGGTGCTGATCATCCTCCACGGTCGGCTGCGCAATGCCGAGACCTATCTGCACAGCGCCGAAAAAGCCGCCGGGCAGGCCGGGCAACTGGCCACGACCTTGATCATCGCCCCGCAGTTTCTCAACGAACAGGATGTGCTGCGCCACCAACTGCCCGCCGAACTCCTGCGCTGGCAAGGCAATGAATGGATGGCCGGCGGCTTGTCCACAGGACCGCATCCGCTGAGTTCCTTCCAGGTACTCGACGAGATCATGGCCCGGGTCAGTGACCGGCAGCAGTTTCCCGACGTGAAGGAGATCGTCATCGCAGGTCATTCCGGCGGGGCCCAGGTGGTCCAGCGCTACGCCCTGCTCGCCCGGGGGCCGTTCCGGATTCCTCCGCGCTTCGTCGTCGCCAACCCGTCTTCCTATGCCTATTTCGATGCGCAACGGCCCATGGCCTTCGCCCCCGCCAGTTGCCCCAGTTTCGACCAGTGGAAATATGGCCTCCAGAACCTGCCCGCCTATGCCGCCGGGCAAACGCCCGCCCAGCTGGAAGAGCACTACATCAAGCGCGACATTGTCTATCTGCTGGGACAGCAGGACACCGACCCGGAGCATCCGGCGCTGGACAAAGGCTGCGAGGCCCAGACCCAGGGCCCGTATCGCCTGCTGCGCGGGCACTTCTTCTTCGACTATCTGACCCGACGTCATCCCGTTGGCCTGAACCAGCGGCTGATCGAAGTGCCCGGGGTGGGGCATGATGGGGATGGGATGTTCAACTCGGCCGAGGGATTGAAGGTTTTGTTTGGTCAATGAACCTTGTGTCGACTGGGCAGGCCTGCTCGCGATGGAACCATCCCGCCAAATACCACTTCAAGCCAAAAGCATCCGCCGCAACTCAACACAATCGCGCGCATGCCAGTCCGTCAGCTCCGGCCATGGATTGTCCGGCAGGTTGACCAGCACCGTCCGTGCGCCGGCCGCACGACCACAGTCCAGGTCGAAGCGGTAGTCGCCCACCATCACCATCGACTCGGGCGCCACATTCCAAGCTTCGGCCAGTTTCAGCAGGCCACCGGGATGCGGTTTGGGCGGCGCTTCGTCACGGCCGAGCACGTCCTCCACGGCGAAACAATCCGCCAGGCCGATGGCTTCGAGGGTCACATGGGCCAGCTCCCGTGCGTTGCGGGTCAGGATCCCCAGACGGTCACCACGCCCGGCCAGTTCGCGCACCAACTCGACGGCACCGGGTGCGGGCCGGGAACCGAGGGCCAGGTCGCGCTCGTGCTCCAGCAGCCAGGCATGCTTGGCCGCCGCTTCGTCTGCCGGCAACGCTGCCAGGTGGGTCAGGATGTCATCTTCGGGCGGGATCGCCAGGGCCACGCGGATCGCCGCGAAATCATGCACGGCGATGGTCAGCGTACCATCCATGTCGAATACCCAATGCCGTACATCCGTCAGGCTCATGCCCAATCCTTGCGATGGCGGATCAGCCCTTCCTGAGTCACCGACGCCACCAGTTGCCCGGCGCGGTTGAACACACTGCCACGGGAAAACCCGCGGGAATTACCGGCCCAAGGGCTGTCCATGGCGTAAAGCAGCCAGTCATCGGCGCGCAGGTCGGCGTGGAACCACAAGGCGTGATCAAGGCTGGCAACTTGCATGTCCTTGTGCCACACCGATTTGCCGTGAGGCAGCATCGAGGTGGTCAGCAGACCGAAGTCCGACGCATAGGCCAACAGGTACTTATGCAGGGCCGGCGAATCCGCCAGGGCGCCATCGGCGCGGAACCACACGTATTTGATCGGATCGGCCGGCAGCGGGTTGTAGGGGTCCTTTTCCGTGACCGGGCGCACCTCGATCGGCTTGGGGCACAGCAGTTTTTCGCGCATGTGCTCGGGCAACAGGTGCGCCCGCTGCTGGGTCAGCTCCAGCTCGGACGGCAGGTTCTCCGGCCCGACAACCTGGGGCATGGCGCTTTGGTGCTCGAAACCCTGCTCGTCGTACTGGAACGACGCGCTGCACGTAAAGATCGGATGGCCTTTCTGGATCGCGGTGACCCGCCGAGTACTGAAGCTGCCGCCATCACGCACCCGATCCACCTGGTAGACCACCGGCAGCGCGGCATCACCCGGGCGCAGGAAGTACCCATGCAACGAATGTACATGACGCGCCTCTTCCACGGTCTGGCTGGCCGCCGACAGCGATTGGCCCAACACTTGGCCGCCGAACAACTGGCGGAACCCCAGGTCCTGGCTACGACCACGGAACAGGTTCTCTTCTATCGGTTCCAGGGTCAGCAGGTCGACCAGATCTTCCAACACGTGGCTCATTTAAGACTTTCCTCACACAGCACATACCGCGCAGTCGGTGCTGCGGCGGCGGATCGATTGTTGGCCCGGGCCACTCTGGCGGGCATTGTAAACGTCCGTGTCGGCTAACCGTGCAGGGTTTCCAGCCACTGCTCACGATTGATGCGGTAGAGCACATGGTGACGCAATGGATGATCGACCGCGAGTTTTGGATGCTCGAAATCGTCGGCCGGGTCATGGTGCATGCCGATGGCCTGCATGACTTTTTGCGATGGCTGGTTATCGACGGCGGTAAACGCCACCACTTCCTCCAGCCCCAGGCGGTCGAACCCGCACCGCAGCGCCGTCCACGCCGCCTCACTGGCATAGCCCAGGCCCCAATGCTCCCGGGCCAGACGCCAGCCAATCTCGATGGCAGGCGTGAAATGGGCGTCGAACCCGACCACGCCCAGGCCGGTGAACCCGATAAAGGCACCGGTATCCTTGCGCTCCAGCGCCCACAACCCAAAGCCGTGCTCGGCGAAATGACCTCGCACACGCCCGATCAGCGCGGCGCTTTCCAGTCGACTCAGGGGCGCGGGGAAATAACGCATTACCTGCGGATCGGCCGACATGGCCGCGAACTCCGGCAGATCCTCGTCGCGCCATTGCCGCAACAATAGGCGCGGGCTTTCCAGTTCAAGTATCAGCTCCATCTTCACTCCCTTTCCATCCCCAAAGTCTACATCGCTGGTAGGATTCACTGCTCAATTGCCGCTGAAATCACCATGCCGCTACCGCTTATCTACCACGAAGACTACAGCCCCGAATTCCCGGCGGACCACCGTTTCCCCATGGACAAATTCCGTCTGCTGCGCGATCACTTGGTGGACAGCGGGCTGACCCGTGACGCGGACCTGTTGCGCCCTTCTCTGTGCTCGCCCGAGATCCTGGCCCTGGCCCATGACCGCGCCTATATCGAACGCTACATGGGGGGCGAGTTGTCTCGGGAAGACCAACGGCGGCTCGGCCTGCCCTGGAGCGAAGCCCTGGCCCGCCGCACGGTACGCGCCGTGGGCGGTTCGCTGCTGGCAGCCGAGCAGGCGCTGCAACACGGGCTGGCCTGCCATCTGGCCGGCGGCACCCATCACGCCCATTT
The DNA here is from genome assembly GCF_001269775.1 of Pseudomonas sp. Pf153. Lineage (NCBI taxonomy): Bacteria > Pseudomonadati > Pseudomonadota > Gammaproteobacteria > Pseudomonadales > Pseudomonadaceae > Pseudomonas > Pseudomonas sp. Pf153. The sequence continues at coordinate 33,909 of NZ_LHVL01000016.1, forward strand.
CGACCATCCTGCCGGGTTCTGCATCTTCAACGATCTGGCGGTCATCAGCCGGTATTTTCTGGCCTGCGGCCGCGTTTCCCGGGTGCTGATTTTTGATTGCGACGTGCACCAGGGTGACGGAACGGCCCGAATACTCCATGACACTCCGGATGCAGTGACAGTTTCCCTGCATTGCGAAAAGAATTTTCCTGCACGCAAGGCCCAAAGCGACTGGGACATCCCACTGCCGATGGGCATGACGGATGCCGCTTACCTGAAGGTGGTGGACGATGCCCTCAACTACCTGCTGCCGCTCTATCAACCGGACCTGGTGCTCTACGACGCGGGGGTCGATGTGCACAAGGACGACGCCCTCGGCTACCTGAAGCTCACCGATGAAGGCCTCGCTGCCCGGGATGAAAGCGTCATGCGCCACTGCCTGAGCCGCGACATTCCTGTAGTCGGGGTGATCGGCGGCGGCTACAGCAAGGACCGCAAGGCCCTCGCCCGACGTCACGGGATCCTGCACCACAGCGCACAAAGGGTCTGGGTGTCATCAGGTTGTCATTGAAACCTGGGTGCGTTACCCACAATGACTGTGGAGCGGGCTGTGGATAACCTGAGCGAAACGGTCTGGAGCCCAGGCCGGCTATAGCTTGCAGGGCCTTGGTTGTTTTTTAATCACAGCTCTAGAACACCTCCATCCGTGTGGGAACGGGCTTGCTCGCGAAAGCGGTGTGTCCGTTAACGAAGATGTAGACTGAGGCACCGCTTTCGCGAGCAAGCCCGCTCCCACAATATCTGTGCTGATAGAATGCCGCGCTTATCCTCGTCCCAGCAGTCCACGCCATGACCTCGACCGTCCCACCCGCCACTCCAACCATCGCCATCATCGGCGGCGGCCCTGCCGGCCTCATGGCAGCGGAAGTCTTGAGCCAGGCCCGGGTCCGGGTCGATTTGTACGACGGCATGCCGTCAGTGGGCAGGAAATTTCTGTTGGCCGGTGTCGGCGGCATGAACATCACCCATTCGGAACCCTTCCCGGCGTTCCTGTCCCGCTACGCCGAACGCGCACCGAACCTCGCTCCACTGCTGCGAGCCTTCGGCGCCGATGAGTTATGCACATGGATCCACGACCTGGGCATCGATACGTTTGTCGGCAGCTCGGGGAGAGTATTCCCTACCGACATGAAAGCCGCCCCATTGCTACGCGCCTGGCTCAAACGGCTGCGGGATGCGAGTGTGGCAATTCATACACGCCATCGCTGGCAGGGCTGGAACCCCGACGGTAGCCTGCGAATCGACAGCCCGGACGGCGAAATCACGCGGCGGCCCGACGCGACGTTGCTGGCATTGGGCGGTGGCAGTTGGTCGCGCCTGGGCTCCGACGGCGCCTGGATGCTGCCCCTGGAACAACGCGGCGTCGCCCTGGCGCCGTTGCAACCCAGCAACTGCGGGTTCGACGTGCCGGGCTGGAGCGATCTGATGATCAGCAAATTTGCTGGCGCCCCATTGAAAAACATTGCCATCGGCCTCAACGATGACGTGCCACGCCTCGGCGAATGCGTGCTGACCGCTACCGGCCTGGAGGGCAGCCTGATCTATGCCCTGTCGGCACCGATTCGCGAGGCCATCAACCGAGATGGCCGTGCGACGGTTCACGTGGATCTGTTGCCGGGCCGGCCTGTGGATAAAGTTCTCCAGGCCTTGAACAAGCCTCGCGGCTCACGCTCGATGGCCAAGCACCTGCACAGCCAATTGGGGATCGATGGGGTCAAGGCTGCGTTGTTACGAGAGCAGACATCCGCCAACTGTTTCACGGACCCGACGCAGCTGGCCCGGGCGATCAAGGCATTGCCGATCACTCTGGTGAAAACCCGCCCATTGGACGAAGCCATCAGCAGCGCCGGCGGCGTGGTTTTCGAAGCCTTGGACACACGCCTGATGCTCAAGCAAATACCCGGCGTGTTCTGCGCCGGGGAAATGCTGGACTGGGAAGCGCCGACCGGTGGTTATCTGCTGACCGCGTGTTTTGCCAGCGGGCGGGCGGCGGGGCTGGGGATGTTGGAGTGGCTACAGCGCACGGATTGAAACCGCGGCGCACCTATCGCGATCTACCAGACGAAGCACATCAAGGCTTACGCTTACGCGGCCCGGTATTGAACACCGGCACTTTTCGCACAGGCTTGATCGAAGGTTCAACCGGCGCCGAGTCCCCGCTGTCCACCCATTTGCCCAGGTTGCGCTTGCCGCCACCGCCCGACGCCTTGGGTTTCTTCGGCTTTTTCGGTTTTTTGATGACCTGACCGCTGGCATCGGTATCGGGCACGCGGTGCTCAGGCTCGAAATCCTGTTCCATCTGCCGCGGCAAGGTCTTGCGGGTCAGCATTTCGATGGCGGACAGCAGGTTCACTTCATCGGCGCAGACCAGGGAAATGGCTTCGCCGGTGGAACCCGCCCGGCCGGTACGGCCGATACGGTGGATGTAATCCTCGGCAACGATGGGCAGATCGAAGTTCACCACCAGCGGCAAGTCTTCGATGTCCAGCCCACGGGCGGCGACGTCAGTGGCCACCAGGATCTGGATTTCACCAACCTTGAAACGGTCCAGTGCGCGTTGCCGGGTGGCCTGGGGCTTGTCGCCGTGGATGCCGTCGGCGTTGACGCCCAGGCCCTGGAGTTTTTCCACCAGCGCATCGACGCCGTTGCGGGTCTTGGCGAAAACCAGCACCTGTTTCCATTTGTTCTTGCGCATCAAATGCACGAACAATTCCGGCTTGCGCTTCTTGTCCACCGTCACCACCCATTGCTTGACGGTGTTGGCGGCCACGTTGCGCGGACTGACTTCGATGCTCAGCGGATCGTTGAGCATCTGTCCGGCCAGCAAGCGGATCGCGTCGGAGAAGGTGGCAGAGAACAGCAGCGTCTGGCGCTTTTTCGGCAGCGCCTTGTAGATATTCGCCAGTTCCTCGGAGAAGCCCAGATCGAGCATGCGGTCGGCTTCGTCCAGCACCAGGGTCTGCAACTGGTTGAACTTCAGGGCGTTCTGCCGAAACAGGTCGAGCAGGCGGCCCGGCGTGGCGACCAGCAGGTCAACGCCCTTGCGCAGCTTCATCATCTGCGGATTGATGCTGACGCCGCCGTACACCGCGTAAGTACTCAACGGCAGGTGCTGTGCGTATTGGCGTACGCTTTCATGAACCTGCTCGGCCAGTTCACGGGTCGGTACCAGGATCAGCGCCCGTACGGAATTGGAAGCGACCTTCGGCCCTTCGGTGGTCAGCAACTGCAACAACGGCACCGCGAACCCGGCGGTCTTGCCGGTGCCGGTCTGGGCCGCGGCCATCAGGTCGCGACCGGCCAGCACCGCAGGCATGGCCTGGGCCTGCACCGGGGTCGGGGTCTGGTAGCCGAGCGTCTCGAGGGCGCGCAGCAAAGGTTCGATCAGGCCAAGGGTGGCGAAAGTCATGGGAATACCGTAGGAAAATCAGCGCAAGGTGTGCAATGCGCGGCAGTTTACCTCAAATCAGGCCACGGGCTTGGGCTTGCGCCACTGGGGCAGCCCGATCAACACCACGGCACTGATGATGACCAGCATCGCCAGGGCCTCTTCGACACCGATGGTTTCACCGGCGAACACGATCCCCAGCAACACCGCTACCGCCGGGTTGACGTAGGCATAACTGGTGGCCGCCGCCGGACGCACATGCTTGAGCAGGTACATGTAGGCATTGAAGGCAATGATCGAACCGAAGAAGGTCAGATAAGCCAGGGCGAACCAGCCTTCGAACGCAGGCATGCGTTCCAGGTGCTCGCCACTGGCGAAGCTGCCGATCAATAACACCACACCGCCCACCAGCATCTCTACGGCACTGGCCATGGCGCCCGCCGGCAGCGGCAGGTGCTTGCTCAGTACGGAGCCGAAGGCCCAGGAGGCCGCCGCGAATATCAGCAAGGTCGCACCCAGGGGGCTGGATTGCAGGTTGGAGCCCAGGTTGAGCATGGCGATGCCGATCAGCCCCAACACAATCCCCGCCCATTCCAGACGCGTATTGCGCGCGCCCCAGAAGTAACCACAGAGCAAGGTAAACAAAGGCACCGTCGCCACCGCCAGCGCCGCCACGCCGGATGCCACGCCAGTGTGTTCCGCGACGCTCACCGCGCCGTTACCAAAACTGAGCAACAACACACCGATGAGCCCAGCGGCCTTCCATTGCGCCCAGGTCGGTGCCGGCGCGCCACGCCAGCGCAAAAAGCCATACATCAGCGAGCCGGCCATCACGAAACGAATGCCCGCCAGCAACAACGGCGGCCAATGCTCGACACCGATGCGAATCACCAGGTAGGTGGACCCCCAGATGACATACAAGGCGAAAAAAGCAGCGATCAACGGCAAAGGAAAACGGCGTGGGCCAGACATGGTCAGCTCGAAATCAGGACAATGGAGAGACGCTATTCTAAAAAAGCGACGAACGGAAAATAAGCTACAAAACCTGTTTATCCGGCCCATACACTTTTCAGCAAGCCTTCGATGGGCCTGTCCACCACCATTGAAAGGTGGGTGCCGCTGGGGCAATTGGAGGACAATGACAAATAGCAGACTCACTGCAAACCAAAACTGCGGGAGTTCGCGATGGTATTCAGCCTTCGCGATACCGCTTGAGGTGCTCGCCGATCTTTGCCGCCGGCACTTTCTGCAAACTGCACAGCAAATCATGGGACAACGCCTGCACCCCATGCGTTTGCCGCAGTTCGGATGCCAGGTGCGCCGTTAGGTTGGCGGCCATTTCGGCGTCGGCCATGGCCCGGTGGGCCTGGCCGGTATGGGGCAGACCGGCGTAGGTGTTGAGGGTGCCGAGCTTGTGGTTGGGTGCGGCCGGCATCAGGCGCCGCGCCAGCAGCAGCGAACAGGCAAAATTCTGCAGCCGGGTACGCTTGATGCGACCCAGTTCGAAATCCCAGAACTTCTGGTCGAACGCGGCGTTATGGGCCAGCAGCGGCGTGATGCCGACGAATTCATTGACCTCGTTCATCACCCGCTCGGCCGGGGGAGCGCTGCGCAGCATGGCGTTGCTGATGCCGGTCAGTTGCTCGATGAAGGCAGGCACGCGCACGCCGGCATTCATCAGGCTCTGGTAACGGTCGACAATCTGCCCACGCTCGAGGATCACCACGGCGATTTCCGTGGCCCGACAACTGCTGCTGGGGGTGATGCCGGTGGTTTCAAAGTCGATGACTGCGATGCGTTCCAAACTTGTCTGAACTCCGTAAACGATCAATTCTTGAGCAGCAGCGCGCCTTCGATGGGCACGTAGCGACTGGCGGCGCGGATCAGCGAGTTGGCGGTCAGCCCCGGCACGCCGTAAGCCACCGCCTGTACACCGTGCTTGGCGATGATGCGCTCGAGCAACATGTCGAAATCGCCATCACCGGAAGCCAATACCACTTCGTCGACATGATCGGCGGCGTCCATGATGTCGAGCGTGATACCCACGTCCCAATCACCTTTGGCCGAGCCATCGCTGCGCTGAATGTAGGGCTTGAGCTTCACAGTGAATCCCAGGTTGCGCAGGATCTGCTGGAATTGCTGCTGCTTGCTGTCGCCGCGGTCGATGGCATAGGCATAAGCCTCGACGATCTGCCCCTGCTTGCTGACATCGGCCCACAGCGCCGCGTAGTTGAAGTGACAACCATAAGCCTGGCGCACGGTGTAATAGAGGTTCTGGACATCGGCGAACACTGCGATTTTCTTCACCGCGGTTCCTCTTGAATGCACAAGCGCGCAGGCTCTGGGTCAGGCCACCGGCCCCGAAAAGGCGCCCAGTATGCCAGCCCAGTGGATCGTTCCGCGAATAATCGGTCCGAGGCGCCTCGCGCCCCGGACGAATGGCAGGCTCAGACGTAGGAATCGTCGTCGCCAAAGAAGGAAGAATTGTCGCTGTAGTCGGCGTCGTCGAAGCCGCCCTGGTCGCTGCCGAAGGCATTGTTGTCGGCCACTTGCTGGTGATCGCCCCAGCCGCCGTTGTCAGCGGCATCATTGACCGGCTGCGCCGGCTCTTCTCGGAGGATCTCGACGATTTCCTGGGGCTGTTGGCTGCTGTGGAACAGGCTGCTGATGCCCTGCGCCAGCATCACGCCACCGGCTACACCGGCTGCGGTTTTCAAGGCGCCGCCCAGAAAACTGCTGGCCGCCGGGGCCTGCTGTAGCGGTGCGCCGTAACCCGCGGGGGGCGCGCCAGAACCTTGCTGGGCCGGCGCAGCGCCGAAAGAAGAAGGCCGCACCGATTCCCGCCAGCCGCCGCTGGAGGCCGGAGCGCTCGGAGCTGCTGTCGGCCGCGTATCCCGGTTGCTGCCGCCGAAGATACTTGAGAGAAAACCACCACCGCTCGCGGCCGGAGCCTGATTGCGAGCGCTTTGCAGGTCAGCCTGCAACTGCTCGATTTGCTGGGTCAGTTGCCTGTTCTGCTCGTCGAGGCGCTTGATCGCCGCCTCCTGTACCAGGATCGCCTGGGCCATGAAATAGCCCGCCGCAGGCTGGTTGGCCAAGTGTTCCTTGATCCGCGCCTCGGCCTGGGCATCGCGCGGGGCTGAGTCCTTTTCGGCCTGTTGCAGCCGTGAAAACAGTCCATCGATAAGGGTTTGTTCTTCGCTGTTCATGGCGACCTCATCAGATTGCCGGGTAGAAAAACATGCCGGTCCCGAAGCACCGGCGCCTGACAGTAATGGGGCTCGCCGGGAAGGTTTCAATGTTCTTTACCTGATGTTTACGTTTGCTCGTGCGGGCGCCTGATCGGTTAAAGTGTCGGACCGCTTCTGGAACTGCGATACCGACTCATGAATCCGTTCGACGTGCTGCGCGACTCTTTGTATTTCTTCAAGCGCCATCTGGGCCGGATCGCCCAGTTGTGCCTGCCCCTGGTGATACTCGAGGCGCTGTTGCAGCAAGGCGTGGACAGTGCCGTCGGCCCCGACGGTTTTCCTGGCTACAGCTTGGTCGTCGGCCTGCTGGTGTACCCGCTGTACACCGCTGCGCTGATCCTGTTTCTCGATGCCCGCAGTCGCGGCGAATCGCCGCGCACCCGCGACCTGCTGGCCGCCGCCCTGACCCTGTGGCCACGCTTCGCCGTGCTGACGGCCCTCAACACACTGTTGATCCTGCTGGGTATCTCGTTGTACCTGCTGCCTGGCCTTTGGTTGATGGTGACCCTGGCGTTCAGTGAATACCTGCTGGTGCTCAGGGGCCTGACGCCCCTGGCGGCGATGAAGGAAAGCCTGCGCATGAGTCGCGGTCGTTTCTGGCGGATCCTGTTATGCATCCTCGGCGTGATGGGCCCGCTATGGCTGCTCAAGGGCGCCAGCGTCTCGTTGTATCCGGCCCCTCAGAATCCGGCGATCGGCTTGTTGATCGACAGCGTCCACAGCTTCCTGCAACTGTTCACCAGCGTGGTGCTGTACCGGATCTTCATGTTGATCACGGAAAAGCCCGAGCCATGACCGGTTTTCTGCGCAACACCTTGCTGGGCCTGTTGGCGATCCTCTGCCTGGCCGCCCTGGCGATCTATGGCCTGACCTGGCGTCCACAGGCCCGGGAAGCAGCGCCGGTCAGTTGCGCTGCCAACGCCGCACCGCTGATGCCCGGCCAGGCCTTGAAAGTGATGACCTGGAACGTGCAGTTCCTGGCCGGCAAACGCTACGTGTTCTGGCACGACCTGGCCCAGGGCGACGATGAAAGCCCGACCCTGGAAGACATGGCCTTCAGCCTCGACGAAGTGGCACGGGTCATTCGCGACGAGCAACCGGACATTGTCCTGCTCCAGGAGCTGGACAACGGCGCCAAGGCCAGCGACTACCAGAACCAGCTCAAGCTGTTGCAGGAACGGCTCGCCGACCTCTATCCATGCAGCACCAGCGCCTTCGATTGGAAAGCCGACTTCATCCCCGACCCGCACATTTTCGGCAGTGTCGGTAGACAACTGGCAACGCTGAGCCGCTACCGCATCGACCAGGCCGAACGGGTGCAACTGCCGGTGGCCAAGGCCAATTTCATCAGTCGCCAGTTCCAGCCGAGAAACGCTTTGCTGGTGAGCTACCTGCCCCTGAGCGATGGCGGCCGGCTGGCGATCCTCAATACCCATCTGGAGCGGGCTGCCGAGCCGGATGAAACCCTGCCCCGGCAAGTCACCGCCGTCGCCAAGGCCCTGGACAAACTCGAATCCGCCGGCACGCCCTGGCTGATCGGCGGCGACTTCAACCTCCTGCCCCTGGGCCAGTACCTGCGCCTGCCCGCCGAGCAGCGCACGCCCTACTCCGCCGACAGCCCGTTGCATCTGCTGTGGGACAAGTACCCGATGATCCCCACCAACAACGAGGCCAGCGGCATCGACCGCAAGCACTGGCTGACCCACTACCCGAACGACCCCGGCCTCAACGGCCCCGACCGCACCGTCGACTACCTGTTCTACAGCCCCCGAATCAAACGGGTCGAGGCTCAGGTGCGGCAAGACGACACGTTGCGGATCTCCGATCATTTGCCGGTGATTGCGCGGTTCCTGCTGCCCGTTACGCCATAGCCGGACACCTGTGGGAGCGAGCCTGTTCGCGATTGCGGTAGACCAGCAACATTGATGTCGACTGACACACCGCTATCGCGAGCAGGCTCGCTCCCACAGGGTTTACATTTAAGATCAGGACTTCACTTACGCGGCTTCACCCGCGCCGTCGCCTCCGCCACCAGCGGATCGTCCGGCCAGTAATGCTTGGGATATCGCCCTTTCAAATCCTTCTTCACCTCGGCATAGGTGCTGCGCCAGAAGTTCGCCAGGTCCTGGGTCACCTGCACCGGGCGGCGGGCCGGAGACAACAGGTGCAGCTTGACCACCTGGCGCCCGCCGGCGATGCGCGGGGTGTCGGCCAGGCCGAACAGCTCTTGCAAGCGCACGGCAAGAACCGGCGGATGCTCGCTGTAGTCCAGGCGAATCGACGAGCCCGAGGGTACGCTCACGTGCTGCGGCGCCAGCTCATCCAGCCGTTGCGGCAAGGGCCAGGGCAGCAGATTGCGAACGATGCTCGACAAGTCCAGGCTGGCAAAATGACTGAGCCGCGACACCCGTCCCAGGTAGGGCATCAACCAGTGCTCCAGGCGATCGAGCAGCGTCGCGTCGCTGACGTCGGGCCATTCGCTCTCGCCCTTGGCCTCCAGGTCCAGTGCGCGCAGCAGCGCCACTCGCGCTTGCCATTGGCGCAGTTCCGGGGTCCAGGGCAACAGCTCCAGTCCCTTGCGTCGCACCAGGTTTACCAGCGCCTGACTGCGGGCCGATTCGTCCAGGCCGGTCAACGGCTCACGGCTGAGCACCAGTTCGCCGACCTTGCGCTGGCGCTCGGCCCGAAGCACGCCTTCGCGCTCGTCCCAGTCCAGCTGATCCACCGTATGCACTTGCTCGGCCAGCACCGAATCGAACAGCGCCGGGTCGAAATCCGTCGCCAGGTAGATCCGTTCTTCCCGCTGCCCCTGGCGGCTGCCAAGATCTGCGATCACCAGCCACGCTTGTTTCATCAGGCTGTCGGCCTCGGCGAACAACGCCGCACGACCATTGGCCAGACGATATTCCGCGCCACCAGGCCGTCGCTGCTGAGCCACGCGATCCGGATAAGCCAGGGCCAATAATGCACCGAGCCAGCGGGGATGATCGGGATCGTTCACCGCAGCTTCGGCCTTGCCTCGCAAGTAGCCCCGATACTGCCGGGCCAGTTGCCGAGCCCGCTGCACGCCGCCCTGAGCACCGCGTGCCGCCCGCTCCTCGCCGGACAGCAAGGCCAGGCGGCTGTGCAGGTCCGCTCCCGCGCCCCGGAGAATATCCCGCTCGCCCAATAATGCCGCGACGTTGCACGCCATCTCCGCCAGCCCCAATGCCTGGCCACGCAGAAGCAGATGAGCGATTCGCGGGTGCGCTGGCAACTCGGCCATGGCCTGGCCGTGACGCGTCAGTTGCTCGCCATCCAGGGCGCCCAGACGTTGCAACAAATCCTGGGCCTGGGCATAAGCGGCGGGCGGCGGCACGTCGAGCCAGACCAGTTGCTGCGGCGTCACGCCCCAACGTCCCAGCTGCAAGGCCAACCCGGCCAGATCCGCCGAGAGCATTTCCGCGCTGCCGTAAGCGGCCAGTTGCTCATGCTGGTCCTCGGACCACAATCGATAACACACCCCCGGCTCCAGCCGCCCGGCCCGACCGGCCCTCTGCGTGGCGCTGGCCCGAGAGATACGCTGGGTATCGAGACGGGTCATGCCGCTGCCCGGATCGAAACGCGGCACGCGGGCCAGGCCGGCATCCACCACCACCCGGACGCCGTCGATGGTCAGGCTGGTTTCGGCGATGTTGGTCGCCAGCACCACTTTGCGCCGACCAGGGGGCGCCGGGTCGATGGCGGCGCGCTGAGCCGCGAGGTCCAGTTCGCCGTGCAGCGGGCACAGCAACACATCGCTGTTTTCGCCCAAGGCATCGGCCAGTTGTTGATGGACACGGCGGATCTCCGCCTGGCCCGGCAGGAACACCAGCACGCTGCCGGTTTCATCGTGCAACGCTTCCAGTACCGTCTGCACCAGTCGCGGCTCGATGAACTCGCCGGGCTGAAACGGACGCCCCCAACGCACCGTCACGGGAAACATCCGCCCCTGGCTGCGCAGGATCGGCGCATCGCCCAGCAGCCCGGCCAGGCGCTCGCCTTCGAGGGTGGCGGACATCAGCAGGATCTTCAGCGGCTGATCTTCGCGAAACAGCTCCCGACCGTTGAGGCTCAAGGCCAAGGCCAGATCGGCGTCGAGACTTCGCTCGTGGAACTCATCGAAAATCACCAATCCCACGCCTTCCAGCGCCGGATCGTCCTGCAGGCGGCGGGTGAGGATGCCTTCGGTGACCACTTCGATACGGGTATCCGGGCCGACCTTGCTGTCGAGGCGAATCCGATAGCCCACGGTTTGTCCGACTTTTTCTCCCAGCTCACTGGCCAGCCGCTCGGCCGCCGCCCGTGCCGCCAGGCGCCGGGGCTCAAGCATCAGGATGGTCTGCCCGGCCAACCAGGCTTCGTTCAGCAGGGCCAAGGGGACCCGGGTGGTTTTACCGGCGCCGGGAGGTGCTTCGAGCACGGCTTCGTGGCGTGAGACCAAGGCTTGACGCAAGGCAGGTAAAATTTCATCGATCGGTAAAGAAATCATGCGGGTGGCCTGTACGGTTAATTCGAGTACTCAACTTCGAGTGCCAGGGCTTGTCAGGCAAGGCGCCATGACGAGTCGTAGCCCGCTACGGCGAGGATTGGCAACGCAGTCTGGCAAGTTCTGGCGCCGAAGTTGAGTGCACGAATTAGCCACACAGGCCACTAGCTCCAGAACAGAGGGCCGAGTATAACGGCGAACTGTTTCGCGTGGTCTGGACTCCAACCAGCAACGCCTTTACCTGCTCGGGAGATTGTTATGCGTATGCCATTTCGCGTGATCGGCGGCGTCCTGGTCGCCACCCTGCTGACCCAGCTCAGTGCCTGCGGCTCGATCTTCTACCCCGATCGCCGTGGGCAGATCGATGGCAAGATCGACCCGGCGATCGCCGCGCTCGATGCCGTCGGGCTGCTGTTCTACATCATTCCCGGCCTGATCGCGTTCGCCGTGGACTTCGCCACCGGCGCCATCTATTTCGAACCGGGCAAGAGCGCCCAGATTGCCCCGGAGAAACTCAAGCCGGCCATCAACGCCGACGGCAGTGTCGACAACCATAAGCTGCAAGCGATCCTGGAAAGCGAACTGGGCCGCAGCTTCCCGCTGGACGACCCACGGCTGATCCAGCACAAGGGCAGCGCCCAGCAACTGGCCGCCTTCGGTCTCAAACCTGCCGCATGAAGGGCGCCGCCGAAGGAACGACCGCGCCATGACCACCAGCGCCGAACATGCTCGTCTGCTGCGCCTGGCCACCCGTGCCTCGGTGGCCGTGGCGCTGATCCTCATCGTCGCCAAGGCTCTGGCCTGGTGGTTGAGCGGTTCGGTGAGCATGCTCGCCGGCCTGACCGACTCGGCATTGGACGGCGTCACGTCGCTGCTCAATCTGCTGGCGGTGCATTACGCCCTGCGCCCCGCCGACGACGACCACCGCTACGGGCACGGCAAGGCCGAGTCCCTGGCCGGCATGGCCCAGGCGTTGTTCATCGCTGGCAGTGCAATATTGATCGCGTTGCAGGCGTTTGAACGCTTGAAAGAACCGGTTGCGGTGCAGGCGCCTTGGCTGAGTGTCGGTGTGATCGTATTTTCCCTGGTGTTGACGCTGGCGCTGCTGGCATTGCAGCACCGGGTTATCCGCGCCACCGGCTCCAATGCCGTACGCGCCGACTCGCTGCATTACCGCTCCGACCTGCTGCTCAACGGCAGCATCCTGGTAGCCCTGGTTCTGGCCGGGTTCGGCTGGTTCCAGGTCGATGCCTGGTTCGGCCTGGGTATCGCCGCGTACATTTTGTGGAGCGCCATTCAGATCGCCCGGGAAAGCTTCGCCGTGCTGATGGACGAGGAATTACCGCCCGACGTCAGCCAGCACATGCTGGCACTGGCTTGCGCGGTACCTGGTGTGCTCGGTGCCCATGACCTGCGCACGCGGATCTCCGGCAACCATTGGTTTGTGCAATTGCACTTGGAATTGCCTGGCGAGCTGAGCCTGTCGGTGGCCCATGGCATCAGCGACCAGGCCGCCGACGCCATCCACCAGGCCTATCCAAAGGCCGAAGTACTGGTGCATGCCGATCCATCGGAGGTGGTCAAGGGCGCCAGGGGCGGGTGAGCCTCATCGACTGAACAAACAGACCTCAGTAACTCACCTGATACCCTCGGCTACTCAGGCAACTCCCCTGAGCCTGGCGGTAGGTCTGTACCACTTCCGGCGCCGGCGGATAGGTGTAGTTGCGCGGGTCGAAACCGCTCTGCTGCACCGCCCAACGATAGCAATCGTAGCCATCCTGGTTGACCTGCTCGGGAGACTGGCCATTGGCCGGATAGGCCACCACATCGAAACCGTTACCCTGGGGTTGAGGCTGCGGGTTGGCGATTGGCGCATCGACCACGACGTAATCCCGGGTGCTGGCCTCGTAAATGTAATAGGCCCCGGCGGCGAGGAAAAACAGCGAGCTGCCAATCCACACTTCCCGTGCGTAATCGGGCAAGTAACGGGTACGAATCCCCCGTGGCGGCTGCACCACGATGTAGCGCGGCCCCTGCGGACGATACCAGTAGCCGCCCGAGTAGAAATAATCCTCGCCACGATAGGGCACTCGATAATGGCGCTCTGGAAAACGGTCGATCACATACCCCGGACGATATTGCGGCCCCGGCCCCCAACCATTGCCGTGACCGTCCGGCCGACCGGGCCAGTACTGGTCGGGGCGGTTGTCGGGGCGGTTGTTATAGTCGGGCCGTGGCCTGCTCGGGTAGCCTTCGCTGCGACGCGGGATATCGCGGTAGTAACCCGGTTGGGGTTCCTGCGTCTGGGTCACGCTGTCGGGCCGCCCCTGGATCGGCAGGTTATTGCCCGGTTGGTGAGGAGGTCGACCTGCGCCGTTGGGGTCCTTGGGCGGACTGTAGTAAGGCTGTCCGCCCTGGCGCTGGGCGCCAGGCTCGAACTGGCGGCTGTTGTCACCGCGGATAATTTCGTTGTTTCGTTCGTTATGCTGCGGCCGGGGTTGATCGGCGTGCCCCTGACCATTGCCGCCTCGCTGATCCCCGCCTCGCTGATCATAGCCACGCCCACCTTCCGGGCCGCCGCCACGATTCTGTTGATCATCGGCCATCCCTTGCGCACTGACACTTGCCCACAACAGACCAACACCTGCCAAACGCCAGATGCGCGACTTCATGTTATTCCTCACGACGGTTCAAGGCCTGACGATAAGACTGAGAAAAGCCCAGGCCGGTTCTGCTACAGATTACTCGGTTTTTTTGCAGGCATTAAAAAAGGGAGGCCCGTCGGCCTCCCCTCGAGAATTTCGTCCGTGCGCGACGCTTTTGACGTCGGCTCACCTCACGCCGTCTTCTGGACAACGTGCAGCTCGGGGGCCTGCCAGACACCTGTGGGTGCCGCGACCGCAGCCGGCCTGATCGGGCGGGCTGCATTGGACTGTTTGTCCGAGCAGTGATCTTGGTGGTAAGCATAAGGCTGCAGAGCCGACAGATGATTGCGAAGATTGCTCGAATAAACACTACTTGCGCAATTTTTAACTCAGGATGGATAATCCACCGCAATTAACAGAATAAAGGCCCGACCGATGAGCAAACTCGACCGTTACGACCTGAGTATTTTGGCGGAATTGCAGCGCGACGCGCGGATCTCCAACCAGGAACTGGCCGAACGCATCGGCCTGTCCCCTTCCCCCTGCTCGCGCCGGGTCAAGCAACTGGAGGACGACGGGTACATTTCCCGGCAGGTCGCTCTGCTCGATCGCAAGATGCTTGGCCTGAGCCTGACGGCCTACGTACTCATCGGCATGGACCGTCACACGCCCGAGCGCTTCGAGAATTTCGAGGCAGCCATCCGCAACCTGCCGCAAGTGCTGGAGTGCAGCCTGGTGACGGGGATGGACGCGGACTACCAGCTCAAGGTCGTGGTGCCCGACATGGACCATTACCAGAAACTGCTGCTGGGACACCTGACCCGAATCGACGGCGTCACCAGCGTGCGTTCGAGCTTCGTGCTTAACCAAGTGCTCAACAGCACCGAGTTGCCACTGACTCATCTGCGCGGCTGAAAGCCCCCAGCAACCTCGTGGGAGCCGAGCTTGCTCGCGATGGCGGTGGATCAGCCAAATCATAGTCGACAGTAAGGCCGCCATCGCGAGCAAGCTCGGCTCCCACAGAGTCCGCGATGAAAAGCTGCGACACACCGCCGCAGGCCAGCCCCTCGGCCTTCCCCCATGCCGTATACTCGCCCGGCCTTTTCAACCCGTCTGCGCCGGAGTGTTTCGATGGATCCTGCTGTTTTCGAAGAGTGGATGATGACCGGCCTGGTCAGCATCCTGATCATTTTCATGGGCTTCATCGTCTGGGACCTGGCGAAGAAATCCAAGGCCGGGCGTTTCGGCTCGTTCATCCTGTTTTTTGTGCTGGGCCTTGGCGTGGCGGCGTTCATCATCAAGAGCGTGGTGATCGGCCTGATCGAGTCCGGGACGCTATAAGCGCGCCGGCACTTCCTTCCACTGGCCCTGATCGAGCCCTTCGATCGTCCAGTCGCCAATCCTGACCCGCACCAGCCGCAGCGTCGGCAAGCCCACCGCGGCGGTCATGCGCCGCACCTGACGGTTGCGCCCTTCACGGATGACCAGTTCCAGCCAGCTCGTGGGCACGCTCTTGCGAAAGCGCACCGGCGGATTACGCGGCCAGAGTTGCGGTTCGTCCAACTGGCGAGCCTCGGCCGGCAACGTCATGCCGTCATTCAGTTCCACGCCATCGCGCAGCCGCTGCAACTGTTCGGCACTCGGCTCGCCTTCCACCTGCACCCAATAGGTCTTGGCCAGTTTGTGCTTGGGGTCGGCGATGCGGGCCTGCAATTGCCCGTCGTTGGTCAGCAACAGCAGTCCTTCACTGTCGCGATCCAGCCGCCCGGCCGGGTAGATGCCTGGCACATCGATGAAGTCCTTGAGCGTTGCCCGCCCCTCACCGTCGCTGAACTGCGTCAGTACATCGAAGGGTTTGTTGAACAGAATCAGCCGCGGCTCGGCCGGCGGGGCCTTGGCCACCCGGCGCGGAGCGAATGCAGGAGACTTCACACCAGGGCGGCGGGAAGCGGGACGTGGAGGACGGGCCATGGCAAACACAACATCTAACGGTCAGGGCCGACCATGCTAGTGGCCCGACCGTTAAATAACCACCGCCCGAACGATGTCAGCGGAACGGCGGCTCGTCGAAACTGCGCAGTTTGCGCGAGTGCAGCGAGGTGAGTTCGGTACGCAACAGGTCCAGCGCCTCGATGCCGATCTTCAAGTGCTGGTTGACCGCACGCTCATAAAAAGCGTTGGCCGAGCCCGGCAGCTTGATCTCGCTGTGCAGCGGTTTGTCCGACACGCACAGCAGCGTGCCATAAGGCACCCGCAGGCGATAACCCTGGGCGGCGATGGTGCCGCTTTCCATGTCCACCGCTACGGCGCGGGACAGGTTGATCAACGGCCGCTCCTGGGCCCAGCGCAGCTCCCAGTTGCGATCATCGTAGGTCAGCACGGTGCCGGTGCGCAGACGCTTCTTCAGCTCGTCGCCCTTTTCGCCAGTGATGTTCGCCGCCGCCTGTTGCAACGCCAACTGCACCTCCGCCAGGGCAGGGATCGGAATGTTCGGCGGCACCACCCGGTCGAGAATGCCATCGCGGCGCATGTAGGCGTGGGCGAGCACGTAGTCGCCGATGGTCTGGGACTGCCGCAACCCGCCGCAGTGGCCGATCATCAGCCAGCAATGAGGACGCAGCACCGCCAGGTGGTCGGTGATGTTCTTGGCGTTGGACGGACCGACGCCGATGTTCACCAGGGTCACGCCGTGGCCGTCGCTGGCCTGCAGGTGATAGGCCGGCATCTGGTAGCGGTGCCAGACCACGCCGGCGGCGATGGCCGAGGCTTCGCTGTGATCCATATGCTTGTCGATGATCACGTTGCCCGGCAGGACCATGCGCACAAAACGCGGATCGCTGCGCAACTGCTCCAGGCCATGGACGATGAACTGGTCGACATAGCGGTGATAGTTAGTCAGCAGGATCCACGGCTGCACATGACGCCAGTCGCTGCCGGTGTAATGCACCAGCCGGCGCAGGGAAAAGTCCACGCGGGCGGCATCGAACAGCGCCAGGGGCAGTGGGTCGGTGTTTTCCCAATCGTACAGGCCGTCGGCGATGCCATCGGTGGCGGCCGACAGGTCGGTGCTGGGGAAAACCCGCGCCAGCACCGCCGCCGTCACGCCGGAGCCGGCCAGCTCGTCGCCCTGCTCCACCACGTACGGATACGGAATATTTTGCTCGCTGACGCCGACTTCCACGGTAACCGTGAAGTCGTGCATCAGCGGGACCAGTTGTTCCAGCAGGTATTTACGGAACGCGGCAGGATGGGTGACGGTGACGCAGTAAGTGCCCGGCAACTGGACCTTGGCATAGGCGCGGGTGGTCTGCGGGACTTCGCCATGGCAGTGATAGGTCAGACGCAGGGCCGGGTAACGAAACAACGCCCGTTGCTCGGCACTCGGTTCGATACGGTCCTTGAGATAACGCATGAGCGCCTGGTTCAGCGCGGTGGTCGCACGCTCGTGCAGGGCCGCGAGCCGATCTACGGCTTGCTCGGCGGTTTGAACGACAATAAACGCTTCGGTCACGATCAGCTTCCTGTGTTCTGACTTGCAGGCCTTCATCTTGCCTGCATCGTCGTCTTACGGGAACAGTGGCGTAATGGCTGTTATTAATCCCAAGCCCCAGGAGATCCCCTGTGGGAGCGGGCTTGCTCGCGAAGGCGGTGTTATGAAGGGGCAGGATGTGCCGACGCTTTTGCGGGCAAGCCCGCTCCCACAGGAGGTTCAGTGCAAGTTGCAGGCTATTCAGAAATCCTGCGGCGTAGAGCGCGTCACGATGGCCTCGACATTCAGCCCACGAGGCAACGCACCATAGACCCGGCCGGTCGAGCCGAGGCGGCTGGCGATAAAGGCGTCGCTGACATCGTTGTTACCCGCTTCAAGCAACAGCTTGGCTTGCAGGCCGACGGCAATGTCCTCGGTCAATTGTCGGGCACGGTACTGGATGTCGTCGGTGTCCTTGAATGCCGTGCGCAGTCCCTCGATATGGGCAGCCAGGCGCTTGTCGCCGTGGCCGTCGCCCAGTTCGCTGAACAGCACCTCAAGCACGCCCGGCTCCTTGGACAGGGCCCGCAATACATCCAGGCATTGCACGTTGCCGGAGCCTTCCCACGTCGAGTTGACCGGTGCTTCCCGGTACAGGCGCGGCAGGATGCTGTCTTCGACGTAACCGGCACCGCCCATGCACTCGGCGGCTTCGTTGATCATGGCGGGGGCGCGCTTGCAGATCCAGTATTTGCCCACCGCCGTCACCAGCCGGGCGAACCTGGCCTCGTGTTCGTCACTCAAGTGATCCAGCGCCCGGCCCATGCGCAGGCTCAGTGCCAGGGCGGCTTCGCTTTCCAGAGCAAGGTCCGCCAGTACGTTTTGCATCAGCGGCTGTTCGCTCAACACCTTGCCACCGACCTTGCGATGCGCGCAGTGGTGGCTGGCCTGGGTCAGGGCCTGACGCATCAGGGCGCTGGAACCCACCATGCAATCAAAACGGGTCATGGCGACCATCTCGATGATGGTCGGCACGCCCCGCCCTTCTTCACCGACCATCCAGGCCAGCGCGCCGCGAAACTCGACTTCGCTCGACGCATTGGAACAGTTGCCCAGCTTGTTCTTGAGCCGTTGAATGTAGAACTGGTTGCGGGTGTCATCCGGGCGATGGCGCGGCAGCAGGAAACAGGTCAGGCCCTTGTCGGTCTGCGCCAGGGTCAGGAAGGCATCGCACATCGGCGCCGAACAGAACCACTTATGGCCCACCAATTCATAAGCCTGACCCGGACCACGGGCGCCCACCGGATAGGCCTTGGTGGTATTGGCGCGCACATCGGTGCCACCCTGCTTCTCGGTCATCGCCATGCCGAGGGTGACCCCGGCCTTATGAGCCACGCCGACGTTGCGTGGGTCATACTCAGTGGCGAGCACCTTGGGCAGCCAGCGCTCGGCCAGGTCCGGTTGCAGGCGTAGCGCCGGCACGCTGGCGAAGGTCATGGTCAGAGGGCAGCCGGTGCCCGCTTCGGCCTGGCTGTGCAGATAAGTCATCGAGGCCCGGGCGACATGAGCGCCGGGTTGCGGATGGGCCCACGGCAGGCTTGGCAGGCCATGCTCGACGGCGGTGCGCATCAGTTGGTGATAGGCCGGATGAAATTCCACCAGGTCGATCCGATGCCCATAGCGGTCATGACTGGAAAACACCGGCTTGTTCTGGTTGGCCAGGAACCCCGCCTCCATCAGTGGCCCGCCGGCCAATGCACCATATTCATCGATCCGCTCCTGTGCCCAGCCCGCGCCAAAGCGTTGCGACCATTGCTGCAGCGGCAGGTCGATGCGGTACAGGTTGGCGCCATCCAGGGACGGTGGCTGATTGGTGACGTCGTGGGTTTCGGCAAACTGGTGCAGGTTCATGACAGGGCTCCTCGGTCGGCCAGCAGGGATTCAGTTAAGCACCGCCTCCAGGCCGAACAAAGTGTCATATGCGCCTAAATGTCGGCGCTTTCACCCTGCTTCGGACACAGTACCCGTCGCTGCAGAATCGTTTGCAACACTTCGAATTTCACGGGTTTGCTCAGGTAATCGATCAAGGCGCCGGACGGACAGTAAGTCGGTTCAAGGTTCGAACTGACCACCAACACCGGCACATCTTCACATCCGGCCAGGGTGCGAATCCGGCAACAGATCGCCACGCCGTCCAACGGAGGCGACTGGCAGTCGAGCAGCACCGCGTCAAAGCTGTCCTGCTGCAACAGTTCCAGCGCCGCGTGACCGTTGTCAGCCGTACGCACTCGATAGCCAAGCTTGAGCAACATGCCGCGCATGACCAACTGATCGACGCTGTTGTCATCGGCCAGCAGCACCGTACAGTCCTGGGGTCGACGCGTCTCTTCCCGCGTGTCGAACGAAAACGGCGCGGGCACGGGCGATGCCGTCTCGAACTCGACGTCCAGCTGGAAACGGCTGCCGCGCCCGGGCTCAGAGGTATGGGTCAAGCGGCCACCGAGCAACTCCACCAATTGCCGACAAATCGCCAGGCCCACACCGAGGCCACCGAACTCGCGGGTCATCGATCCGTCGAGCTGGAAAAACCGCTGGTACAAGGTCGCCTCTCCCAGATCGGTGAAGCCAATGCCGGTATCGATCACCGCGAAGGACAGCCCCCACCGATCAAGCCCCATCGGCCTGCCGCTGACCCGCAGCGCAAGGCCGCCCACCCGCGTGAACTTGATGGCATTGTCCAACAGGCATTCCAGGCATTGCGCCAGCTTGCCGCTGTCGCCCAACAGGCGGTCCGCCAGGTCGGATGCCACATCCACCCTGAAATCCAGCCCCTTGACCGCCGCGTTACCGCCGAACTGCATCTGCAAGGCATCGATCATCCCTCGCAGGCTAAACGGCGCCGCAGCCACCTTGAGCTTGCCTGCCTGCAGCTCGGTGAGCGTGAGCATGCCGTTGACCATGCGCATCATGTCCCGCGCCGAACCGGCGGCGGTCTGTTGATACTGGATCAGTTCTTCATTCATTTCGACGGTTTCCATCAACTCCAGAGAGCCGATCACACCGTTCATGGGCGTGCGCAGTTCATGGGTCAGGGTGGCAAGGAATTCGTCCTTGAGTTTGTTGCCCTGGGCCAGTTGCTGGTTGAGCACCTCCAGCTTCTGCCCGGCGTCGAAAAGGGTCTGGGCCTGTTGTTCACGCATGGCATTGATGCGGTCCGCCAGAGCCAGGGACAGCAGGGCCACCTCGATGGCCGAGCCAATCTGGCTGGCGTACATGGTCAGGAAGACGTTCGGCAGATAACCAAGCACCATCAGCGTGTTGACCGCGCCTCCCAGCAAAAACGCCGACCAGGCAATGATGAAATAACGCGCGACCCGCAACCCTCGCCACCAGGCAAACAACCCGGCAGCGAAAACCACCACGGTAAACATCAGCGCCAGCGCCGTCGCCAGGCGCAGCGCCAGGGCGTAGCTGGTCATCAACGACAGGCCCACCACCACTGCACTGTAGGCAATCAATACCAGGAGTAATCGGTCCAGCCAGCGACTGTGTTGTGCGGTTTGCAGGAAGCTGCGGGCAAACTGGCTGCCGAACAGGCCCGCGCAACCGATGAAAAACGGCGTCGCGGCATTGGCCCACCATGGGCTGTCCGGCCAGAAATATTCCACCGCGGCCCCGTTGACCGACAGCTGATACAAGCCGAACGAGGCAATATAGACGATGTAATAGAGATAACTGGTATCGCGCACGCTTAGATAAATGAACAGGTTGTAAACCAGCATGCCCAGCAGCACGCCATAAATGATTCCCAGCACGTACAAACGCAACGGCTGCTGTTCGAGATAGGCGGTGCTGGACCACAGCGTCAGCGGTGCCTGGATCGAGCCCTGGCTTTGCAAGCGCAAATAGACGGTCTGGCGTTGATCGGGCTTGAAGTCCAGGCTGAACAGGTAATTGTTCTGGCGAATTTCACGGGCGGCGAACGGCAACGCATCGCCCGTCCGGCGAGCCAGACGATACGCGCCCGTGGCGTCCGGCAGATACAGGTCGAGGTGGTCCAGCGGCGGATACGCCAGTTCCAGCAGCCAGGTACGCTGGGCATCCGAATTGCCGGGGCGGTAGTGCAAGTCGATTTTTAGCCAGAACGCCGAACGTGAATAACCGGCGTTCAGCGTGTCCTTGCCATGGGGCTTGAATTGGCGGGCGACGGCCTGGGTCACGACATCGTCAATGGTGGCCGTGCCGTCCACATCTTCGAACACTTGCAAGGCTTGGCCCAGGGGCAGGCTTTGGGTGAATTCATCGAATTCGAGGGCGCTTGCCAAAGGGGACAAGCACAATAGAAACATCAGCAAATAGCGCATTTAAGCCCCAGCGTGGCCTGTCCGGTTGAGTCAGGAAGCCCCCCATTCCCTGAGTAGACGTAAAACCGGCATTACCTGTTATGAGTTGGATCCATATTTAGCATAGCCGTTGATGGCCAACTTGCACCACGGAAATTTTTTCTTGCGGAGCGCTCTAGAACGGGCGTTTCAGCGCCAAGCATTGAGATAGAGCTGTTGCCTTGGTCAGATAAAAAACTGGCTGCACCAAGCGATCTTTCTGTGGGAGCGAAGCTCACTCCACAATTGACTTCGCTTACGCTCCAGCGGCAGGTTTGGTGGTAAGCTCGCGCACCATGAATACCTACAGCTCTCGCCCCGTTGTCCTCTGTCTCTCCGGCCACGATCCCAGTGGTGGCGCCGGCTTGCAGGCAGATATCGAAGCCCTGCTCGCCCAGGGTTGCCATGCCGCCCCGGCCGTTACCGCGTTGACCGTGCAAGACACAGTGAACGTGAGCGATTTCCGCGTCCTCGATCGGGAGTGGGTCCTGGCGCAAGCCAATGCCGTGCTCAACGATTCGCCGGTGGCGGCGGTCAAGCTGGGCATGCTCGGTTCACTGGAAATGGTCGACACGGTGGTCGAACTGCTCCTGGCCCACCCGCACCTGCCCATGGTCTGCGATCCGGTACTGCGCGCTGGCGGTGGCGGACGGCTGGGCAAGGATGAAGTCGGCTACGCCATGCGCGAACGCTTGCTGCCCCTTTCGATCATTGCGACCCCCAACCTGCCCGAAGCCCGCATCCTCGCTGAACTGCCCGAAGGCAGCGCCGATGAATGCGCCGAAAAACTGTTGCCCTTCGTCAAGCACCTGTTGATCACCGGTGGCCATGGCGACGAACATGAAATCCACAACCGCCTGTACAGCCGTGACGGTCGTCGCGAAACGTTTACCTGCCAGCGTCTGCCCGGCAGCTACCACGGTTCCGGCTGTACCCTGGCCAGTGCCCTGGCCGGTCGGCTGGCACAGGGCGAACAGCTCGTCAGCGCCGTGCGGACAGCCCTGGATTACACCTGGCGCACCCTGCGCGATGCCGAACAACTGGGCAAAGGCCAGTTCGTGCCGCGCCGCCTGCCGCTGGATTTCTGCTCTTAATATCGGAGGGCTGCTGCATGAAACTACGTGGCCTTTACGCCATCACGGATAGCCAACTGCTGGCCGGCAAATTCCTGGCCTATGTCGAAGCGGCGCTGGAAGGTGGTGTCACCCTGCTGCAATACCGTGACAAGAGCAGCGATGACGCCCGGCGCCTGCGTGAAGCCGAAGCGCTGCGCAATCTGTGCGAACGCTACAAGACCCAACTGATCATCAACGACGACGCCGAGTTGGCTGCGCGCCTGGGCGTCGGCGTGCATTTGGGACAGACCGATGGTCCGCTGGCACCGGTGCGGGCACTGCTCGGGCACAAGGCAATCATCGGTTCCACCTGTCATTCCAGCCTGGAGCTGGCCGAACAGGCCGCGAGCGAAGGCGCCAGCTATGTCGCCTTCGGGCGATTCTTCAACTCCAACACCAAGCCCGGCGCCCCCAGCGCAAACCTTGAACTGCTGGAGCAGGCCCGTATCAAATTGCATATACCCGTCTGCGCCATTGGCGGTATCACACTGGATAACGCCGCCCCGCTGGTGGCCCATGGTGTCGACCTGCTGGCAGTGGTCCATGGCTTGTTCGGCGCCGACAGCACCACCGAGGTGACGCGCCGCGCCCGCGCATTCAACGATCTGTTGCAGATCCACTAATTTCCGCTTTCGAGAGACCGACCATGTCCCGTTCCGAAACTCTGTTTGCCAACGCCCAGAAACACATCCCCGGCGGCGTGAACTCCCCCGTCCGTGCGTTCAAGAGCGTCGGCGGCACCCCGCTGTTCTTCAAACACGCCGAAGGTGCGTACGTAACGGACGAAGACGACAAGCGCTACGTGGACTACGTCGGTTCCTGGGGGCCGATGATCCTGGGCCACAGCCATCCGGACGTGCTGGACGCCGTACGCCGGCAGCTGGAACACGGCCTGTCCTACGGCGCCCCGACCGCCATGGAAACGGAGATGGCCGACCTGGTCTGCTCCATCGTGCCGTCGATGGAAATGGTGCGCATGGTCAGCTCCGGCACTGAAGCCACCATGAGCGCCATCCGTCTGGCGCGCGGCTACACTGGTCGCGACAGCATCATCAAGTTCGAAGGTTGCTACCACGGCCACTCCGACAGCCTGCTGGTCAAGGCCGGCTCCGGCGCGCTGACCCAAGGCGTGCCCAGTTCCGCCGGTGTGCCAGCGGCGTTTGCCAGGCACACCCTGACCCTGCCCTTCAACGACCTGGAAGAAGTCGAGAAGATGCTCGGCGAAGTCGGCCAGGAAGTGGCCTGCATCATCGTTGAGCCAGTGGCAGGCAACATGAACTGCGTGCCACCGGCACCGGGCTTTCTGGAAGGCCTGCGCAGCCTGTGCGACCAGCATGGCGTAGTGCTGATCTTCGACGAAGTGATGACCGGTTTCCGCGTAGCCCTCGGCGGCGCCCAGGCGCACTACGGCGTGACACCGGACCTGAGCACCTTCGGCAAAATCATCGGTGGCGGCATGCCGGTGGGCTGCTTCGGAGGCAAGCGTGCCATCATGGAATGCATCGCGCCGCTGGGTCCGGTCTACCAGGCCGGCACTTTGTCGGGCAACCCACTGGCCATGGCCGCCGGCCTGACCACCTTGCGCCTGATCAGTCGCCCCGGCTTCCACGCCGAACTGACCGACTACACCACCCGCCTGCTCGACGGTTTGCAGATCCGTGCCGACGCGGCCGGTATTCCGTTCGTGACCACCCAGGCCGGCGGTATGTTCGGGCTGTATTTCAGTGGTGCCGACGACATCGTGACGTTCGAAGACGTAATGGCCAGCGATGCAGACCGCTTCAAGCGCTTCTTCCATCTGATGCTGGAGGGTGGCGTCTACCTGGCGCCGAGCGCATTCGAGGCCGGCTTCACCTCCATCGCCCATGGCGAGGCCGAGCTGAAAATCACCCTTGATGCCGCCGAACGCGCCTTTGCCGCACTGAAGTAAGCCTGTGGATAACTGACGCTGGCTTACACCAGCGTCAGCTATTGACGACACCCCCCAGCCCTTTTTCCTACGTCTTTACCCCTGTAGCAGCCATTGGCATGCCTCGGCAGCAGAAAAACGAGTAAAGACTTTGTAAGGATGGCCCTGCTTATTTCATAATGCGCGCTTATTGGATCCCCCCGGAGGGTCCGCGCGCCCCTCAGAGGTAAGTCGATTCCCATGAACCGCACCGGCCGCACCCTTGCCCTGGGCTGCCTGTTGCTCCTTCAGCCCCTGCTCGCGAACGCACAGGCAGGCGGCAACTCGTTGTTGATCCCGGCAATGGGCCGTTGCACGCTCAACACCCAGCCACAAGATCTCGCACCGGCGCTCGACGCCTGTCGAAAAGCCGCGGACGCAGGCGATGCGCAAGCGCAATACGAGTTGGGCGAGTTCTACTACGAAGGCAAGGCGGCGCCCCGCGACCTCAAACAAGCCCTCGACTATTTCGAAAAAGCCTCGCTGCAAGGCCATGCCCAGGCACAGTTCAAGTTGGGCGGCATGTTCTTCCATGGTGAAGGCGTACCCGCCAATAATGTCCAGGCCTACATCGTACTGAAGATGGCAGCCGTCAACGGCGCTGAAGAAGCCCTGGACACCGCCGACGAAGTCGCCGAGCAGATGCCCCGGGACGAGCTGGAAGTGGCGACCCAGGTGCTGGGGCAGATCTTCCGCAAATACCTGATGGAACTGCAGAACGCCGATGGGCGTACACCGTTCTCGCCATTGCCCTGATTATTGCTCTGGCTCTACAGGCCCTTTCGCGAGCAAGCCCGCTCCCACACAGGATCTCGGGTGCAGTCCATTAATGTGGGAGCGAGCTTGCTGGCGAATGAAGGCAACTCGGTTTTAAGTCTTACTTCTCAGGCATCGGCATCGGAAACGGCATGACATTGCCGACCCCGCCACGGGCCTCGCTGATCTTCGGCGTGCCCAGGCGCTCGACCTCGTCGATACGCACGATCGAATGCATCGGCACGAAACTGCGCACCACGCCTTCGAATTGCGCCTTGAGCTTTTCTTCGCTCGGGTCGACCACAACCTGCGTGCGCTCACCAAAGACGAACTCCTCGACTTCCAGGAAGCCCCACAGATCGCTCTGGTAGATCTGCTTGGCGTACATCTCGAACACCTGGCCCTGGTTGAGGAAAATCACCTTGTAGATTGGAGCTTCACGTTTGGTCATGGCGGGCGAAACACATCGGCGGGTAAAAATGAGGGCGCAAACTATAGCATGCCACTGCTCGCGCTGCGGTAGGAACCTGGGGACTTGTTCCCTATAATGCGCGGTTCTTTGAATCACGTGAGACTCAGGTCCATGGCCAAGAAGCTTTACATCGAAACCCACGGTTGCCAGATGAACGAGTACGACAGCTCGCGCATGGTCGATCTGCTGGGTGAACACCAGGCCCTGGAAGTCACCGCCCGCGCCGAAGATGCGGACGTGATCCTGCTCAACACCTGCTCGATCCGCGAACGTGCCCAGGACCGGGTTTATTCCCAGCTCGGCCGCTGGCGCGAACTGAAGCAGGCCAACCCGGAAATGGTCATCGCCGTGGGTGGCTGCGTCGCCAGCCAGGAAGGTGCAGCCATTCGTGACCGTGCGCCCTATGTGGACGTGGTTTTCGGCCCGCAGACCCTGCATCGCCTGCCGGAGATGATCGACGCGGCACGCATCACCAAATTGCCGCAAGTGGACGTCACGTTCCCGGAAATCGAGAAATTCGACCACCTGCCCGAACCCCGTATCGACGGCCCGAGTGCCTACGTGTCGGTGATGGAAGGTTGCAGCAAGTACTGCACGTTCTGCGTGGTGCCCTATACCCGGGGCGAGGAAGTCAGCCGGCCGTTCGACGACGTGATCGCCGAAATCATTCACCTGGCGGAAAACGGCGTGCGCGAAGTGACGCTGCTGGGGCAGAACGTCAATGGCTATCGCGGCCTGACCCATGATGGACGCCTGGCGGACCTCGCCGAGCTGATCCGCGTGGTGGCTGCGGTAGATGGCATCGACCGCATCCGCTACACCACCTCCCATCCTCTGGAATTCTCCGACAGCCTGATCCGTGCCCATGCTGAGGTGCCGGAACTGGTCAAACACCTGCACTTGCCGGTGCAATCGGGCTCGGACCGGATCCTCGCAGCCATGAAGCGCAACCACACGGCGCTGGAGTACAAATCCAAGCTGCGCAAACTGCGGGCGGCGGTGCCAGGCATCTGCATCAGCTCGGATTTCATCGTCGGCTTCCCGGGTGAAACAGAGAAAGACTTCCAGCAGACCATGAAGCTGATCGAAGACGTGGGCTTCGACTTTTCCTATTCCTTTGTCTACAGCCAACGACCGGGCACTCCGGCGGCGGACCTGGCGGATGACACCCCCGAAGAACTGAAAAAGGAACGGCTCAACGCCCTGCAGCACCGCTTGAATCAGCAAGGTTTCGAAATCAGCCGACAAATGGTCGGTACCATCCAGCGGATCCTGGTAACCGATTACTCGAAGAAAGACCCGGGCGAATTGCAGGGAAGGACTGAAAACAACCGCATCGTCAACTTCCGCTGCGACACCCCGGCCCTGATCGGCCAGTTCGCCGACGTGCACATCGATTCCGCGCAACCGCACTCCCTGCGGGGTTCCCTGATCCAGTAGCCACACCATTCCCTGTGCGAGCGGGCTTGCTCGCGATAGCGGTGGATCAGTTGATGCAAATGTCGACTGACACTCAGCCATCGCGAGCAGGCTCGCTCCCACAGGGATGGTGTCGGGCCCTGTGATCGTTTAAGACCTTTCGCACCCAGCCTACTGGCGTTATCCTTGATTTCATCTCAATTGCCCCGGGCGGCTAAAAACGACCTTGAACGCACCCATCGAACCTCATCGTTTCATTCTCGAGCCCTTTGAGGCTCGCCGCTTCGCCAATCTGTGCGGGCAGTTCGACGAGCATCTGCGCTTGATCGAACAGCGCCTGGCCATCGAAATCCGCAATCGCGGAAACCAGTTCGAGCTGATCGGCGAACCCAAGCACACCACCTCCGCGGAAAACCTGCTGCGCCGCCTCTACCGGGAAACCAAGGGGAGCGAATTGTCGCCGGACACCGTCCACCTGTTCCTGCAGGAGTCGGCGGTCGAGGAACTCGACAATCACGCCCCGTCGGAACCCGCCGTGGCCCTGCGCACGAAAAAAGGCATGATTCGCCCTCGCGGCTTGAATCAGCAGCGCTACGTGAAGGAAATCCTGGGCAACGACATCAACTTCGGCATCGGCCCGGCCGGCACCGGCAAGACCTACCTAGCCGTGGCTTGCGCCGTGGACGCCCTGGAGCGTGAACAGGTGCGGCGCATCCTGCTGGTGCGTCCGGCGGTCGAAGCCGGGGAAAAACTCGGTTTCCTACCCGGGGACCTGACCCAGAAGATCGACCCGTATCTGCGCCCGCTCTATGACGCCCTGTATGAAATGCTCGGCTTCGAACATGTCGCCAAGCTGATCGAACGCCAGGTCATCGAAGTCGCGCCGCTGGCCTACATGCGTGGTCGTACGCTGAACAACAGCTTCATCATCCTCGACGAAAGCCAGAACACCACCGTCGAACAGATGAAAATGTTCCTGACCCGGATCGGCTTCGGCTCCACTGCGGTCATCACCGGGGATATCACCCAGGTCGACTTGCCCCGCGGCACCAAATCCGGGCTGAACCATGTGATCCAGGTGCTCAAGGAGGTCCCGGGCATCAGCTTCACGCATTTCCTGCCCAAGGACGTCGTGCGGCATCCGCTGGTGCAACGCATCGTCGAGGCCTACGAGCGCTTCGAGCAACGCGCCGAGGACTCGCATGAAAGCAAAGGCAGCCGCCACGATGCTTGAACTCGACCTGCAACTGGCCAGCGAACATGAAGCTCCCAGCGAAGCACGTTTCCGACAATGGTGCGAGCTGGCCCTGCGCCAGCGCAGCGCCGACTCGGAGCTGACGATCCGCCTGGTGGACGAGCCCGAGGGGCGTGAGCTGAACCACACCTGGCGACAGAAGGACTACGCCACCAACGTGTTGTCGTTCCCCGCCGACGTCCCCGATGAACTGCTCGACATCCCGCTGCTGGGTGACCTGGTGATCTGCGTCCCGGTAGTGGAGCGTGAAGCTGCCGAACAGGGCAAGGCACTCGAGGCCCACTGGGCCCATCTGGTGATTCACGGCTGCTTGCATCTTCTGGGCTACGACCATATCGAAGATGACGAAGCCGAAGAAATGGAAGCACTGGAACGGACGTTGCTTGCAGAGTTGGGGCATCCCGACCCTTACGCCGGCGACGAACACTGATACATCAACCTGTAACGATAAAGGATTCAGAGTAATCGCTATGAGCGAAGATCGATCGAGCAACGGGCAGAAGTCATGGCTGGGCAAGCTCACCCAGGCTTTTGCCCATGAGCCGAAGAATCGCCAGGAGCTGCTGGAGCTGCTGCGCGACGCACACCAGAACAAATTGTTGGACAGCGAAGCGCTGGCCATCGTCGAAGGCGCCATCCAGGTCGCTGACCTGCAGGTCCGGGACATCATGGTCCCACGCTCGCAGATGATCAGCATCAAGGCGACCCAGACGCCCCGCGAATTCCTGCCAGCCGTGGTTGATTCCGCCCACTCCCGTTACCCGGTGGTCGGCGAGAGCCATGACGACGTCATGGGCGTTTTGTTGGCCAAGGATCTGCTGCCGTTGATCCTTCAGGAAAATGGCGACAGCTTCAATATCAAGGATCTGTTGCGTCCGGCCACGTTCGTGCCCGAATCCAAGCGCCTCAATGTGCTGCTGCGCGAATTCCGCGCCAATCACAACCACATGGCCATCGTCATCGACGAGTATGGCGGCGTGGCAGGACTGGTCACCATCGAGGACGTGCTCGAACAGATCGTCGGCGACATCGAGGATGAGCATGACGTCGAGGAGGACAGTTACATCAAACCTCTGCCCAGTGGCGACTTCCTGATCAAGGCGCTGACGCCTATCGAGAATTTCAACGAGTTCTTCGACAGCGAGTTTTCCGACGACGAATTCGATACTGTCGGCGGCCTGGTGATGAGCGCATTCGGACACCTGCCCAAGCGCAACGAAACCACGGAAATCGGTTCCTGGCGTTTCCGCATCCTGAACGCCGACAGTCGTCGGATTCATCTGCTGCGCCTGTCCCCCATTGCCCGATAAACCCTGCGAGACCCGCTAAGGACGAAAATGCGCTGGATAACCCGCCCCGGCTGGCCCGGTAACCTGCTGGCCGTGGCGGCCGGCGCCATCACCACCCTGGCCCTGGCCCCCTTCGACATCTGGCCGCTGGCGTTGCTGGCGGTAGGGTTGTTCTACGCGGGGTTGCGCGAGCTTTCGCCGCGCCAGGCCCTCGGCCGTGGCTGGTACTTCGGCTTTGGCCTGTTTGGCGCCGGCACCAGTTGGATCTACGTCAGCATCCATAACTTCGGCGGCGCCTCGGTGCTGCTGGCCGGGTTGCTGATGCTGCTGTTCATTGCCGCCATCGCCTGGTTCTTTGCCCTGCCCGCCTGGCTGTGGGCGCGCTGGTTGCGGCGCAACGAAGCGCCGTTAGCCGACGCCCTGGCGTTCGCTGCGCTGTGGTTGGGCCAGGAAGCCTTCCGCGGCTGGTTCCTCACCGGCTTCCCATGGCTCTACTCCGGCTACAGCCAACTCGACGGCCCTTTGGCCGGTCTCGCGCCGCTGGGCGGGATGTGGCTGATTTCTTTCACCCTGGCCCTGACCGCCGCACTGCTGTACAACGCACCCCGGCTGATCCGCGCCAGGCGCAAAGGCTTCATCGCCGCCGGCCTGATGCTGCTGGTCGGCCCCTGGATTGTCGGCATGGCGCTTAAAGAGCATGCCTGGACCAGCCCTTCGGGCGCACCGCTGAGCGTCGCGGCGATCCAGGGCAACATCGAACAAAACATGAAATGGGATCCGGAACAGCTCAACGCGCAGTTGGCCCTGTACCGGGACATGAGTTTTACCTCCAAGCGCGCCGACCTGTTGATCTGGCCGGAAACGGCAGTCCCGGTGCTCAAGGAGTCCGCCCAGGGCTACCTGGACATGATGGGCAGCTTCGCCGCCGAGCGGCAGTCGGCGTTGATTACCGGCGTGCCGATTCGCCAACTGGTGCGCCATGAGAAGCGTTACTTCAATGGCATCACTGTGACCGGCGAAGGCGATGGCACCTACTTGAAGCAAAAGTTGGTGCCCTTCGGCGAATACGTGCCCTTGCAAGACATCCTGCGTGGCCTGATCGCGTTCTTCGATCTGCCGATGTCGGACTTCGCTCGAGGCCCTGCCGACCAGCCGCTATTACAGGCCAAGGGTTACCACATCGCGCCGTTCATCTGCTACGAAGTGGTCTATCCGGAATTTGCCGCCAACCTCTCGGCACGCAGCGACCTGCTACTGACCATCAGCAACGACACCTGGTTCGGCACCTCGATCGGCCCGTTGCAACACCTGCAAATGGCGCAGATGCGGGCCCTGGAAGCTGGCCGCTGGATGATTCGCGCCACCAACAATGGCGTGACCGGCCTGATCGACCCCTTTGGGCAAATCACCGCAAAGATCCCTCAATTCGAGCGAGGCATCCTCTATGGCGACGTGGTGCCGATGCATGGATTGACACCGTACCTGCAATGGCGCTCGTGGCCATTGATCATCCTGTGCGTGTTGCTGGTGGGCTGGGCGCTGATGGCGGGCCGGATGGCCAAGACGGTCTAAGGCCTTTCCCCCCTGTGGTGAGGGGATAAATCCCCTCGCCACAGATAAACAACTCATCACGAAGCCGTTCAGCGATAGAACAACCAATACCCCACCAGCCCCGCCGCCTCGTTCATCAACTGCCCGGACTGCCAGATCGCCTTGAACTCCGGCATCCAGCCGCCCAGCGGCCGGGCATTGTCCTGCCCCAGAAAGCCAACCGGCGCCGGCAGTACGTCAAACCCGGCCCGCTCGAAACTCCAGACCGCCCGTGGCATATGCCATGCCTGGGTCACCACCACGACACGCTGGATGCCCTCCGGTAACAGGACCTCTGCGCTCATCCGGGCATTTTCCCAAGTCGTGCGGCTGCGTTTTTCCTGCCAGCGCACCGTGACGCCGAAATCTCCCTGCATCGAATCGGCCATCAATTCGGCTTCACTGGGCGGGCTGCCATAGTGCAAGCCGCCCGTCACCAGCACCGGCAACCCCGACGCCTTGGCCAGCCGCGCGGCATAACGCTGGCGCTCCAGGCCGACACCGGTGGGTTGGTCGGCTCCCCAGGCCAGGTCACCACGTTCGCGGCCAGCACCCAATATCACGATGGCATCGGCGCGCTGGGCCAGGGTTGCCCAGTCGCTGCGAGGCAACGGTGGCTCGCGCTCCAGCGCCTTGGCGCTCCACTGTACGACCACGGGCAGGCTCATCAGCCAGAAACCGCCCAGGCCGACGAAAAAACACAGGCGAGCCAGGCGCGGCCGAGTGTTTCGCCACCACCAGGCAAGCACCAGCAGTAGTAAAAGAAGGCCGGGAGGTAATAAAAGTTGTTTGATGAAATAGCGAAACGGCATCGGGCATCTCCATAGATGCCCGAAGCCTAGGTGGGTTGACGCAGAGCGACAACAGATTCGAAGGACCTTGAATCAAAAAAAGCAAAACGCGTGAACCCGGCCTTACTTGAACTGCAACGACCGGACTTTTACAGCATCCTTGTCAGGCGTACGATCCTTGAGCCAGACAACCTTGGCCGAACGGGGCGCATCGAGACGCTGGATGACCTGGGCCCCGCTTGTGCGGGCCTGATGCCCGACCTGCTCAAGGTAAGCCTTGACCAGTTCGAACTCCGCAGGGCTCAAGCCCCGCAGTTCCAGCTCTACCGGACGCTCATTGCGCAAGCGACCGGCAGTTCTTGCGGCGTCCAGGGCCACCCCGAGACGATCGATCAGTTTTTCATACAACTCCGGTGTAGCGACTTCTCGTTGTGATTCAACCATCCCTCACCTCATTGAAGATAAGACTCACTCCCCATTGAGAAGCTTAGCTTCGCTGTGCAAACCGGCAGGACGCCGCGACCAACGGCCCTGAACGCTCGCCGGCGCCGGCTGTCGGCACGGTCCGACACGCAATCAGGGTTTCCCTCCGCGGAGTGCGCTCATGTATGCTACGGCGCTTCCTGTAACTCCACTTCCAGCTTGGCTGGGCATAGAAAGCGCCGCATCCGGCGTCGTTCGCGTCCAGCATGGCAATGAAGAGGATTGGGCCACCCCATTCAGTACAAAAGTAGCCATGCACGAACACTACCAGCCCCGTGAAATCGAAGCCGCCGCCCAGTCTTTCTGGGACGAGCAAAAGTCCTTTGAAGTCAGTGAACAGCCAGGCAAGGAAACCTACTACTGCCTGTCGATGTTCCCTTACCCCAGCGGCAAGCTGCACATGGGGCACGTGCGCAACTACACCATCGGCGACGTGATTTCCCGTTACCAGCGCATGCAGGGCAAGAACGTCCTGCAACCCATGGGCTGGGACGCCTTCGGCATGCCGGCGGAAAACGCCGCGATGAAGAACAACGTGGCGCCCGCCAAGTGGACCTACGAGAACATCGCCTACATGAAGTCCCAGCTGCGCAGCCTGGGCCTGGCGGTGGACTGGTCCCGCGAAGTGACCACCTGCAAGCCCGACTACTACCGCTGGGAACAATGGCTGTTCACCCGCCTGTTCGAAAAAGGCGTGATCTACCGCAAGAACGGCACCGTGAACTGGGACCCGGTGGACCAGACCGTACTGGCCAACGAGCAGGTGATCGACGGACGCGGCTGGCGTTCCGGCGCGCTGATCGAAAAACGCGAAATCCCGATGTACTACTTCAAGATCACCGCCTACGCGGATGAACTCCTGGAGAGCCTCGACGAGCTGACCGGCTGGCCCGAGCAGGTCAAGACCATGCAACGCAACTGGATCGGCAAGTCCCGGGGCATGGAAGTGCAGTTCCCGTACGATGTCGCCTCCATTGGCGAAGCCGGTACCCTGAAAGTTTTCACTACCCGCCCGGATACGCTGATGGGCGCCACCTACGTCGCCGTCGCCGCCGAGCACCCGCTGGCGACCCTGGCGGCACAGAACGACCCCGCGTTGCAGGCGTTCATCGCCGAATGCAAGGGCGGCAGCGTCGCCGAAGCCGACGTCGCCACCCAGGAAAAGAAAGGCGTACCGACCTCACTGTTCGTTGAGCACCCGCTGACCGGTGAAAAACTCCCGGTATGGGTGGCCAACTATGTGCTGATGCACTATGGCGACGGCGCTGTGATGGCCGTCCCGGCCCACGACGAGCGCGACTTCGAATTCGCCCACAAGTACAACCTGCCGGTCAAGCCTGTGGTCCGCACCAGCGCCGGTGACCAGACCCCGGCACCCTGGCAGGACGCCTATGGCGAACACGGCGAGTTGATCAACTCCGGCGAGTTCGACGGCCTGGACTTCGCCGGTGCGTTCGACGCCATCGAAGTGGCGCTGATCAAGAAGAACCTGGGTGCCTCCCGCACCCAGTTCCGCCTGCGCGACTGGGGCATCAGCCGCCAGCGTTACTGGGGCTGCCCGATTCCGATCGTACACTGCGACACCTGCGGCGACGTACCGGTGCCGGAAGACCAGTTGCCCGTGGTCCTGCCGGAAGACGTCGTACCCGACGGTGCCGGCTCGCCCCTGGCGCGCATGCCTGAATTCTATGAATGCAACTGCCCGAAATGCGGCGCACCGGCCAAGCGTGAAACCGACACCATGGACACGTTCGTCGAGTCCTCCTGGTACTACGCCCGCTACGCCTCGCCGCGCTACGAAGGTGGCCTGGTGGACCCGGTCGCCGCCAACCACTGGTTGCCGGTGGACCAGTACATCGGCGGCATCGAACACGCGATCCTGCACCTGCTCTACGCACGCTTCTTTCACAAGCTGATGCGCGACGAAGGCCTGGTCACCTCCAACGAGCCGTTCAAGAACCTGCTGACCCAGGGCATGGTGGTTGCCGAGACCTACTATCGCCGCGAGGCCAACGGCGCCTACACCTGGTACAACCCGGCGGACGTGGTACTGGAACGCGACAGCAAGGCCAAGGTCATCAGCGCCAAGCTCATCGCCGACGGCCTGCCGGTGGAAATCGGCGGCACCGAGAAGATGGCCAAGTCGAAGAACAACGGCGTCGACCCCCAGTCGATGATCGATCAGTTCGGCGCCGACACCTGCCGCCTGTTCATGATGTTCGCTTCGCCACCGGACATGAGCGCCGAATGGTCCGACTCGGGCGTCGAAGGCTCGCACCGCTTCCTCAAGCGCGTCTGGCGCCTGGCTCAGGCTCACGTCAGCCAGGGCCTGCCGGGCAAGCTGGACATCGCCAGCCTGAATGACGAACAGAAGGCCATCCGCCGCTCGATTCACCTGGCCATCAAGCAGGCCAGCCATGACGTCGGCCAGAACCACAAGTTCAACACCGCCATCGCCCAGGTGATGACCCTGATGAACGTCCTGGAAAAAGCCGCCCAGGACACCGAACAGGATCGTGCACTGGTCCATGAAGGCCTCGAAGCTGTGACGCTGCTGCTGGCACCGATCACGCCGCACATCAGCCACGAACTGTGGCGTCACTTGGGCCACACCGCCCCCGTGATCGATGCCGGCTGGCCAGTGGTGGACGAGAGCGCACTGGTGCAGGACAGCCTGACCCTGGTCATCCAGGTCAACGGTAAGCTGCGCGGACAGATCGAAATGCCGGCCACCGCCACTCGCGAAGAAATCGAAGCCGCCGCACGGGTCAATGAAAACGTGTTGCGCTTCGTCGACGGGCTGACGATCCGCAAGGTGATCGTCGTGCCCGGCAAACTGGTCAACATCGTCGCAAGCTAATTGGATCGGGCGCCGGGCCAGGGCCAGGCGCCGAATATGACCTGCAGGGCCGCATCGCCGGCCCCTAGGGCTTCAAGGGGAGCAACAAGATGATGAAACGTAATCTGCTGGTCATCGGCCTGACGGTCCTGCTGAGCGCCTGCGGCTTCCAGCTGCGGGGCACCGGCACTACCGAACTGGCCATTACCGAGCTGGATCTCAGTGCACGGGACGCTTATGGCGATACCGTGAAGCTGCTGCGTCAGACCCTGGAAAACAGCGGGGTGAAAATCTACAGCGGGGCGCCGTACAAGTTGGTGTTGGCGCGGGAACAGGAAAACCAGCGCAGCCTGAGTTATTCCGGCGCCGGCCGTTCGGCCGAGTATGAGCTGACCAATGTCCTGAGCTATGAGATTCGCGGCCAGAACAACCTGTTGCTGCTGAATGACAAGCTCCAGGTCCAGAAGGTCTACCTGCACGACGGTAACAACATCACCGGTTCCGTCCAGGAGTCGAGTGAAGTACGTGACGAAATGCGTCGTGACCTGGTGCAACGCATGATGCTGCGCCTGCAACAACTGACCCCGACCCAATTGGAGCAGTTGCAACAGACCGCTGATGCCCAGGCCAAGGCAGAGGCCGAGGCACTGGAAGCGGCACGCAAGGCGGAGGCGGAAACACCGCAACAGTCACCGATGCAAATCCCGGCCGAATAAGCCATGCGGGGCGCTCCGGCGCCCCGCTCGCTTTCTCTTGTGAACCCTGTTCTATGAAGCTGGCCCCCGCCCAACTCGGTAAGCACCTGCAAGGCGCCCTCGCGCCGGTCTATATCATCAGCGGCGATGATCCGTTGCTGTGCCAGGAAGCCGCCGACGCCATCCGCTCTGCCGCACGCCAGCAAGGCTTTGACGAACGCCAGGTGTTCGCCGCCGACGCCAATTTCGATTGGGGTACGTTACTGCAGGCCGGGGCGAGCATGTCGCTGTTCGCCGAAAAACGCCTGCTGGAATTGCGCCTGCCTTCCGGCAAACCCGGTGACAAGGGCGCTGCCGCGCTGATCGAATACTGCTCACGTCCCGCCGAAGACACGGTGCTGCTCATCAGTCTGCCGAAACTCGACGGCAGTGCCCAAAAGACCAAATGGGGCAAGGCCCTGGTCGAAGGCCCACAGACCCAGTTCGTGCAAATCTGGCCGGTGGACATCAGCCAACTGCCGAGCTGGATCCGCCAACGCCTGTCACAGGCTGGCCTGTCAGCGAGCCAGGATGCGGTGGAGCTGATCGCCGCCCGGGTCGAAGGCAACCTGTTGGCTGCCGCCCAGGAAATCGAAAAACTCAAGCTGATGGCCGAAGACGGGCAGATCACCGTGGATACGGTACAGGCCGCGGTGGCCGACAGCGCACGCTTCGACGTCTTCGGCCTGACCGATGCGATCCTCAACGGCGAAGCCGCCCACGCCCTGCGCATGCTTGAAGGCCTGCGGGGCGAAGGCGTCGAGCCACCGGTGATCCTCTGGGCCCTGGCTCGGGAGCTGCGGCTACTGGCCAACCTGTCTCTGCAATACAGCCAGGGCGTACCGCTGGACAAAGCCTTCAGCCAGGCCCGTCCGCCGGTGTGGGACAAACGCAAACCACTGATGAGCAAGGCCCTGCAACGCTACTCGGCGCAGCGCTGGGCACAACTGCTGCTCGAAGCCCAGCGCATCGACGCACAGATCAAGGGCCAGGCCGCCGGCTCGCCATGGATGAGTCTCAGTCGCCTGTCGCTGTTGATGGCCGGTCAGCGACTGACGTTGCCGGCTGACTAACTCCCTATCGAAAGCCCGCCACAACTTTGTCCGATTTGCTCACATTTGAAGCACACTGTCGGGCTGGACAGCTCCCCGACTCTGGCCCATGATTGCGCCCCGCAAACCCATCTGCGAGAGTTCCAACCATGAGCAAAAAGCCATCCAGGCACGGCCCCAACAAGGCCAAATCCATCATTGCCCAACCCCTGTTCCGAAGCCGCCAGGAACGCCCCGCAAAGGGCAAGGGCAGCTACCGCCGCGAAGCCTTCCAGTCTGACAACTGGGAGGCTTCTTGCTTTATGGCGGCTTGAAACATCGGGACCAGCCCAATTCTTCCCCGCCCATGATAAGGTCAGCACCTGATCTGTATTTCTGGACCCCTGCATGCCCTTTTGCCCTTCCCGCCGTTGGCCCGTGCGCCAACTGGCAGCCATCACAAGCTTCGCGCTGCTCGTCGCCTGCGCAGAAAAACCCACCGCCGCCGACGCCCAACCGCTCCAGACCGTCCCGGCCGTCACCGCTCCGGCCATCGTACCGCCCGTGGTACCCAACGGTGAGAGCCTGGATATCGTTCCCACACAGACCTTCGCGCAATGGCAGGCGGGCTTTCGCAAGGAAGCACTGGCCGCCGGCATCCGTGCCGACCTGTTCGACCGTGCCTTTATCGGTGTCAGCCCGGACATGAGCGTGATCAAGGCCGATCGCAGCCAGCCGGAATTCACCCGCCCCGTGTGGGAATACCTCGATGGCGCCCTGTCGCCCCTGCGGGTCAGTAAAGGCAAGAGCCTTATGCAGCAGAATGCCCAGGTCCTGCAGAGCATTGAACAGCGCTATGGCGTGGATCGCGCCGCATTGGTTGCGGTGTGGGGCATGGAAAGCAACTTTGGCCAGTTCCAGGGCAACAAGTCGGTGATCAACTCCCTGGCGACGTTGGCCTACGAAGGGCGGCGTCCGGGCTTCGCCCACGCGCAACTGATCGCAGCACTACAGATCCTGCAGCAGGGCGACATCGCACCGGAAAAAATGCTCGGCTCGTGGGCTGGTGCCATGGGTCAGACCCAGTTCATTCCCACGACGTACAATACCCACGCCGTGGATTTCGACGGTGACGGCCGCCGCGACATCTGGGGCAGCGCCACCGACGCCCTGGCCTCCACCGCCCACTACCTGCAAAGCTCCGGCTGGCAACGCGGCCAGCCGTGGGGGTTCGAGGTAGAACTTGACGAAGGGTTCGACTATTCCCTGGCCGACGGCACGATCCGCAAGCCCGTCTCCGAATGGATAGGGTTGGGCGTGTCCGCCTATGCCGGCATGCCGATTCCTCCCGGAAACCGGCAGCTGTCCGCGTCCGTGCTGCTGCCGGCCGGCCACCGCGGTCCGGCGTTCCTGGTGTTCGACAACTTCCGCGCCATCCTCAAGTACAACAATTCATCGTCCTACGCTTTGGCAGTGGGACTGTTGTCAGCGCGTTTCACGGGCGAAGGCCTGGTCTATGGTCAATGGCCGCGGGATGACCTGCCCCTGAGCCGCACCGAACGCATTGAATTGCAGACCCTGCTGAGCCAGCACAACTACGATGCGGGCAACCCCGATGGCATCATCGGTGCCAACACCCGCAAAGCCATCCGCAGCGCCCAGCAATCCTTCGGCTGGCCGGCGGATGGGTATCCGACGCGTAAGTTGCTGGAAGCGTTGCGTAGTCGCTGAGATTGTCTTAATGGCAATTGCCGCTTTCGCGAGCAAGCCCGCTCCCACAGATGATCGTGTTCCCATGACGGAATGCGATCCCTGTGGGAGCGAGCTTGCTCGCGATGACTGAGTCGCAGACGACACTATTTAGCGCGTAATCACCACATCCTGCCCCAACACCAACTTCTTCTCCCCCGCATCCAGCCTCACCAACGCCCCCATGGGCAACGTCAGGTTCGGGTCGCAGTGCCCGCTGCGCCAACCGGACAGCACCGGGATCCGCAATGGTTCGAAAGTCTGCTTGAGCAACCGGTTCAGTGCCTCGACGTCCACCCCGGCCACATCCCCTACCAACACGCCTCGCAACCGGGATAAGGTCCCCGCCAACCGCAACTGTGTCAGCAAGCGGTCGATACGATACAACGGCTCGTTGACGTCCTCGATGAACAGAATCACGCCCTCGGCATCGATCTGATACGGCGTGCCCATGGTCGCTGCGATAATCGACAGGTTGCCCCCCAGCAAGCGCCCATGGGCGATGCCGGGCTCGACGGTGGTCAAGGGGTAGGCGGCGGGATGACTGAGCTCGTCGCCCGCCTTCAATTGCCCCCGCAACAGGCCGAAAAAAGATGTGACGGTGGGTGGTTCCTTGTCGCCCAGCAGATCGGCATTGAGCAGCGGTCCATGAAACGTGACGAACCCTGCATAACGGCTGATAGCCAAGTGCAAGGCGGTGATGTCGCTATACCCGACGAACGGCTTGGGATTGCGCCGCAGTAGATCGAAATCGAGACGATCCAGCAGGCGCGGCGTGCCATAGCCGCCTCGCAGGCAGATGATTGCAGTGATCTGAGGATCAGCGAAGGCGCTGTGCAAGTCGTTGAGGCGAGTCTCGTCGCTGCCGGCCAGATAACCGTCCTTCTCATAAACACCGGGGAAGATCTTCAACCCATGCCCGCGGGCGCGCATCCACTGCGTGGCCTTTTCCGCGTCCAGTGGGGCGGGACCGGCTGGGGCGATCAGACCGATCAGCCCTTCCTGCGGCAGGGCCGGGACGGGGTGATGCGGACTCAGGGTGTGGGTGGGTTGAACGGTCATCCATGGGCTCCCGGTTTGGAATTGCTTGGGGGTGTCGACTGACGTGTGGGAGCGAGCCTGCTCGCAACAGCGATGGATAGGCTTGCATCAATATCGACTGAGCCGGCCTCTTCGCGAGCAAGCCCGCTCCCACAATGGATCAGGTACAACTGCAAGAAACAGATCAGCTTCAAAGCCGCCTCGCTTTTGCTTTGCTTTGCTTTGCTTTGCTTTGCTTTTGATCTTAGACGCCCCGTTAACCACGAAGGCCGAACGCAGGCATTGTGTAGTGGGCATCCCGGCATGGATGCTGGGATAGCCGCGCTGGGCCATGGATGGCCCTTCGCGGCGGGCCCACGGAGCAATGCCGGAGTGAGGGAACGCCGAGCCTTGGCGAGGTGCCTGGTGGTGGGGCGAGTATACGGATCCCCCACATGGGTTACAAAAAAGTGCACTCACATCGGTAACACCCGAAGTGTCACGTAGCCATCAATGGCGTCTCTTACGTCAATCCGTCCAAGGATGATTGGACCGAAGATAACATCCCAGACCCCGTCCTCTATTTGCTCCAGTCCAATGGTCTGGTGCTTGAGTACATAGCCGACGTAGATTCTTAGACCACGACGATTGACGATGCCCGAGCAGTCCGCTTGGAGGCTATCGATATGGCTCGGGTAGGTCATCTCAGGTAGCTTCTCAGGGTATTGGCGGGACGAAGGCTCATAGCAGGACGCGGGTGTCTTCTGCTTCAGAGCCTCGTGGAAACGCTCATAGTTGTAATGTTGCCTGAAACGATCAAAGTGCCGTTGTTGGGCCTCCCACGCTATCGCTGGTGGTGACGGAAGAGTGCTTTTCAACGTTCGATGCATACGTTCATGTCGGCCATTTTGCTCCGGTCTGCCGGGTGCGATCCGCTCAGGAATGATCCCTAGACGCAACCACCAGATGGATAATCGGGAAAGGCCCGCACGCCCTTTGCTCGCAAACGGAACACCATTGTCGGTACGAATGCGCTCCGGCAGACCATACTCACGAAACACCTGAGTAAACACCGCCTGGGTTTCCTGGAAGTTGGTGTTAGCCATGCTGTGGCAAGCGAGCAAGAAACGACTGGCATGGTCCATGATCGTCAATGGATAGCACCAGACACCCGCACCTGTCAGGAATTGGCCTTTGTAATCGGCGCTGAATAGCTGGTTGGGAGCCTCTGCTTTCTGCAGTGGTTTGGGATAAACCGCCACCCGTTGACGTAATCGGCGTGGTTTGACCAGCTCAGCTTTCTTTAGGATGTTGTAGATCGACGTCTTTGATGGCGGCGCCTGGTCAGGGAAACGCTCAAGCAAAGCCGCCTGAATTTTCTTGGGGCCAGGCTCTGTCTCACCCCGACCGCGTATATCAATGATCGCCTCACGGACAGCCAGCGGCACTACCCATTCCTGGTTAAGCCGGCGACGGCTATGTTCTTCCAGTCCGGCAGGCCCTTCCTTCTCATACCGCTCGACCCATTTATAGCCAGTCTTGCGACTGATCTCGTAAGCCTGGCAAAGCGCACTGAAGCTGGGCGGGCCTTTGATGTAGTCCGCGATGAATAGCAGTTTCAGGTCCATAGGTTTCAGCTCTCGCCATGGCATGGGCAGATCCTCGAAAACCGACCCTGCCAGTTAAAAACTGTTACCTATGTGAGTGAACTGATTTGTAACCTATGTGGGTGAGTCATACCGCGAGCCTTTTTTGCTTACTTTTTTTGGCGTTTGAAAAAAAGTAAGTCGCCGTAAGGGCGAAACCGTCAGCCGCCGTTACCGCAGCAACGGATCTGCCCCTAAAAGCCAATAAATCAGCTTCCCAACAACTCAGCCTTGACCAACTTAGCCTGCTCATCCGCATGATACGAAGACCGCACCAACGGTCCCGAAGCCACATTCTTGAAGCCCATCCTGTACCCCTCCTCCGCAAACCACGCAAAGGTATCCGGATGCACAAAACGCTGCACCGGCAGGTGATTGCGCGACGGCTGCAAGTACTGCCCCAGCGTCAGCATATCGATGTCATGCTCGCGCATGCGCTTCATGACCTCGATAACTTCATCGTCAGTCTCTCCCAGGCCCAGCATCAAGCCGGACTTGGTCGGAATGTGCGGCATCATCTGCTTGAAGCGCTGCAGCAGGGTCAGCGACCACTGGTAATCCGAACCGGGACGCGCAGCCTTGTACAAGCGCGGCACGGTTTCCAGGTTGTGGTTGAACACATCAGGCGGCTCGGCCGCGGTGATTTCCAGGGCGATGTCCATGCGGCCACGGTAGTCCGGCACCAGGGTCTCGAGCTGCACATTCGGCGACAGCTTGCGGATTTCGCGGATGCAATCGGCAAAGTGCTGGGCACCACCGTCGCGCAGGTCGTCGCGGTCTACCGAGGTGATGACCACGTAGCGCAGTTTCAGGTCGGCGATGGCGACGGCCAGGTTTTCCGGCTCGCTGGTGTCCAGTGGTTTCGGCCGGCCGTGGCCAACGTCACAGAACGGGCAACGCCGGGTGCAGATATCGCCCATGATCATGAACGTCGCGGTGCCGCCGGAGAAGCACTCGCCCAGGTTCGGGCAGGACGCTTCTTCGCAGACGCTGTGCAGCTTGTGTTTGCGCAGCAGCGCCTTGATCCGGTCGACTTCCGGCGAAACCGGAATGCGCACGCGGATCCAGTCCGGTTTCTTTGGCAACTCGGTGGTCGGGATGATCTTGACCGGGATGCGTGCAACCTTTTCGGCGCCGCGCAGCTTTACGCCGGCCTCGACCTTGGCACGCGGGGCCGGACGTTCGGTAACGTCCTGCGTCGGGATGATGGTTTGCACTGCATCGGTAGTCATATCAGTCGATTCCGCCCGTAAGGGTCGTCTGCTCAGCGTAGTCGAGGTGTTTGACGAGCTGCGCACGCAGCCGGGCACTTACCTCGGCAAATTCAATCGATCCTGTGTGATCGCGCAGCTGGGTCATCGCCAGCCCCGCGTA
This sequence comes from Pseudomonas sp. Pf153, assembly GCF_001269775.1. Taxonomy (NCBI): domain Bacteria; kingdom Pseudomonadati; phylum Pseudomonadota; class Gammaproteobacteria; order Pseudomonadales; family Pseudomonadaceae; genus Pseudomonas; species Pseudomonas sp. Pf153. The sequence continues at coordinate 77,101 of NZ_LHVL01000016.1, forward strand.
ACCACAGGGATTAATCCGTCGAAACGGTTCCAGGTCCATGTCCACGTTCAACGCCATGCCGTGAAACGAACAGCCGTGGCGGATCCGCAGCCCCAGGGAAGCGATTTTCGCCCCATCGACATAGACGCCCGGTGCATCCGGCTTGGCTGCGGCGCTTACGCCATAGCTGGCCAGCAACTCGATCAGGCAGGTTTCCATGCGCGTCACCAGCTCACGCACACCGAAACCTAGCTTGCGCACGTCCAGCAACAGATAGGCAACCAGCTGCCCGGGGCCATGGTAAGTCACCTGCCCGCCCCGGTCGACCTTCACCACCGGAATATCCCCCGGCAGCAACAGGTGCTCGGCCTTACCGGCCTGGCCCTGGGTAAACACGGGTGGGTGCTGCACCAGCCAAACCTCGTCCGCGGCGGTGTCGCCACGTTCGTTGGTAAAGCGCTGCATGGCATGCCAGACCGGCTCGTAAGCCATCCGGCCCAGCTCGCGAAAGCCCAGCGTGCCCGGCATCACAACACCATGTGCACGAAGCCGGTCGCCCGCAGTTCGCTGTTGATGTCGTACAGCTGTTCCTGGCCGGTGGCGATGATGTGCAACTGGATGGTGGTGTACTTGCCGTTGGTGCTCTGGCGCTCGGCCAGGGTCTTGAGGTCAACGGTGGCATGTTTTTCAAGGATGGCGACGATCTTGTCCTTGAAACCTACGCCGGTGTCGCCAATTACCTTGATCGGGTAATCCGCGCACGGAAATTCGATTTTTGGCGCCTTTACTTCAGAGTCTGTCATGGCGTAACGGCCTCGCAAGCCGTGGTAACGAACATGGCCCCGTACCGGACAGGAACGGGGCCATGGAGGTCAACATTGAAATCAGTTGAACAAGCCGTAGAAGAATAGACGGATGCTATCCCACATGCGGCGGAAGATACCACCTTCCTCGACCGCGTCCAGCGCAATCAGGTCGGCGCTGTGCACCACTTTGTCGTCCAGTTTGACTTCGACTTTACCGATCACGTCACCCTTGGCGATGGGCGCGGTCAGTTGCGGGTTCATGGTCATGCTGGCGGCAAGCTTCTTGAGCTGGCCTTTAGGCAGGGTCATGGTCAGGTCCTGGGCCAGTCCGGCCTTGACCTGGCTGCTGGTACCTTTCCAGACCTGAGCCTGGGCCAGTTCGGTGCCCTTCTGGTAGAAGGTCTGGGTTTCGAAGAAGCGGAAACCGTAGGTCAACAGCTTCTGGGTCTCGGCGGCGCGGGCCACTTCACTATTGGTGCCGAAGACCACGGCGATCAAGCGCATGCCGTCACGAACCGCCGACGAAACCATGCAGTAACCGGCTTCTTCGGTGTGGCCGGTCTTCAGGCCATCGACGGTCTTGTCGCGCCACAGCAGCAGGTTGCGGTTGGGCTGCTTGATGCCATTCCAGAAGAACTCCTTCTGGGAGTAGATGGCGTAGTGCGCCGGGTCTTCGTGGATGATCGCCCGCGCCAGGATCGCCATGTCGTGAGCCGAGGAGTAATGCTCGGGGTTCGGCAGGCCGGTGGGGTTCATGAAGTGGCTGTTGGTCATGCCCAGGTCGGCGACCGTCTTGTTCATCATGTCGGCGAACGCATCTTCGCTGCCGGCGATGTGCTCGGCCAGGGCGACGCTGGCATCGTTGCCGGACTGGATGATGATGCCGTGCAACAGGTCGCTGACGGTCACTTGCGAACCGACCTTGATGAACATCCGCGAACCGCCGGTGCGCCAGGCGTTTTCACTGACGGTGACCGGATCGTTTTCACCGATCTGGCCGCGACGGATCTCAAGGGTTGCGATGTACGCGGTCATCAGCTTGGTCAGGCTGGCTGGAGGCAGGCGCTGGTCACCGTTGCTCTCGACCAGCACGTTGCCGCTGCTGGCATCCATGAGCACAAAGGATTTGGCCGCCAGTTGTGGAGGCGACGGCATCATCTCGACCGCGAACGCGGCGGGAGAAAGAAGCAGCGGGACTAGCAGGCAAAGGCGCTTGGCAAAGGTGGTGATGTTCATCCGTCTCTCGAAATCGCTAATGGGACTGCCCAAGGGCAAAGCTAAACAGGCAGCTGTCGAGCTGCCGCGTTATTTTAGTTGCTCACTCACATCCCTTGCCGGGCTTTTGTTATTCATGGAGCCAACAACCAGACCCGCTCGAACCGCAAGCGGGCCTTGAATCAATTCATTCGGCGGTGACCAGGCTCGGCGAGCCGAGATTGGCCAGGCGCACACTGTTCTGCACCTGCTGGACTTCACCCGGAGAACCGATCGGCCCCAGGCGCACCCGATGCAGTGTCTGCTGGTTGCGCACGATCGAGCTGATGAACACCGGAGCGCTCACCATCGAGCTCAGCTTCGACCGGAGCAGCTCTGCAGCGTCCGGGTTGGCGAACGCGCCCACTTGCAGATACTGGCCAGACGCTGGTGCAGAAGCGTTTTTTTTTGTATCGATCTGTACCGGCAGCACGGCCGCGGCGTGCTGCTGCGGCGGCGGGGTCCATTGCTCGACCGTCCCGGTGGACGCCGTGACGACCGGCGCGGCATTTTGCGCCACTTTCGGCTCGTTGAGCATCAAAGGCGCCGGACGGCCACGTTGGGCCCACCATTCCTGCGGGTCGATGCCCTCGACCTTGACCCGGGCGGTACCGACTTCAGCGTAACCGAGTTTTTTGGCTGCCGCATACGACAAGTCGATGATGCGGTCGGAGTAGAACGGTCCACGGTCGTTGACTCGCAGGATCACGCTCTTGTTGTTGTCCAGGTTGGTCACCCGCACGTAACTGGGCAGCGGCAGGGTCTTGTGTGCCGCGCTCATGCCATACAGGTCATACACCTCGCCGTTGGCGGTGTTCTGGCCATGGAACTTGGTGCCGTACCAGGAAGCCGTGCCTGAGGCGACATAGCGCTTGGAGTCGGCCATCGGAAAATAGGTCTTGCCCAGCACCGTATAGGGGTTGGCCTTGTAGGGCCCGGTGTGCAGGGTCGGCGTGGCGTCGGGAATGCGTGATACATCCACGTCCCACCACGGCGCACCGTCCTTGTGGGCACGGTTGATGTCCAGGCCCGGCGTGGCCCGCACAGCCGTGCTGTTTTTCTGGGCCGGCGCACGGCTGGTCGAGCAACTGACGACCAGCAACGACAAAGCGGCCAATGCCACGAGCTTCAGGGGTTGATAGGTAGGCAATGCCCGCATTATTTGACGCCCCGTGCTTTTACCAGCTCTTCAGACAGTTGATGCACAGCCATGGCGTACATCACACTGCGGTTATAACGCGTAATCGCGTAGAAATTCTTCAGACCCATCCAGTACTCGGGGCCTTGTTCGCCTTCCAGGCGCATGGCGGTGACCGGCATGTCATCACGCAGCGCATCATGACTCGACCAGCCCAACGCTCGCAACTCCCCGACGGTTTTCGTTGGCTCGATGCCCTCGCTCAACCCCTGGTCCACCTGATCGCCACGCACATCGGCGCGGCTGACCACCGGCTGGCCGGCTTCCCAGCCATGGCGCTTGAAATAGCTGGCAACGCTGCCGATGGCATCGGTCGGGTTGGTCCATATATTAATGTGGCCGTCACCGTCGAAGTCCACCGCATAGGCGCGGAAACTGCTGGGCATGAATTGCGGCAGGCCCATCGCCCCGGCATACGAGCCCTTGAGGGTCAGCGGGTCGACCTGTTCTTCGCGGGCCAGCAGCAGGAACTCACGCAGCTCTTTGCGGAAGAACTCGGCACGGGGCGGATAATCGAAGCCCAGGGTCGACAGCGCATCGATCACCCGGAAATTGCCGGTGTTGCGGCCAAAGAAGGTCTCGACACCAATAATGGACACGATGACCTGGGCGGGCACACCGTATTCCTGCTCGGCACGGGCCAGGGCGGCCTCATGCTGACGCCAGAAGTCCACGCCACGGGCGACACGCGCCTCGGTGATGAACATCGGCCGGTATTCGCTCCACTGCTTGACCCGCTCGGCGGGCCGGGATATCGCATCGAGGATCGACTGCTTGCGCTCGGCCTCGCGGAACACCCCCATCAGCTGCTCGCCGGCAAAGCCATAGTCACGGGTCATTTCACCGACGAATTCGGCCACCTGCGGCGAGCCTTCGTATTCGCCGGCCAAGGCGTGCGGCGCACCGCCCAGGAAGCAGACCAGGCCGATCCACGGAACATGTCGCGTCGACCAGCCACGCATTGCTTGCATTGAACTCTTCACCTTATTCAAACCTGCGCGATCCACTTGCGGTGGGTATGAATCGACATCAAAACCCCAAACGCTGACAGTAGCGTCACCAGCGAAGTTCCTCCGTAGCTAATGAAGGGCAACGGCACCCCCACCACGGGCAACAAGCCACTGACCATACCGATGTTGACGAAAACATAAACGAAAAACGTCATGGTCAGGCTGCCCGCCAGCAATTTGCCGAACAGGGTCTGGGCCTGTGCAGTGATGACCAGGCCGCGGCCGATCAACAACAGGTAGATCAGCAGCAGCAGGCAGATGCCCACCAGGCCGAACTCCTCGCCCATCACCGCGATGATGAAGTCGGTATGGCTTTCCGGCAGGAAGTCCAGGTGCGACTGGGTGCCCATCAACCAGCCCTTGCCGAACACACCGCCCGAGCCGATGGCCGCCTTCGACTGGATGATGTTCCAGCCGGTGCCCAGCGGATCGCTTTCCGGGTCGAGGAACGTCAGGACCCGTTGTTTCTGATAGTCGTGCATCACGAAGTACCACATGGCCACCGACACCGGCACGGCGGCCGCGATCACGCTCAGGATCCAGCGCCAGCGCAGTCCGCCCATGAACAGCACGAAGGCGCCACCGGCCAGGATCAGCAGCGAGGTGCCCAGGTCCGGCTGGCGCACGATCAGGATGAACGGGATGCCGATCAGCAACAGACTGATGCACACATGTTTGAGCTGCGGCGGCAGGGAGCGCTTGGACAGGTACCAGGCAATGGTCGCCGGCATGATGATCTTGAGGAACTCCGAAGGCTGGAAGCGAATCACCCCGGGAATGTTGATCCAGCGTGTGGCGCCCATGGCGTTGTGGCCCATCACATCCACGACCACCAGCAGGCTCACGCCGATGACATAGGCCAGGGGCACCCAGCGCGCCATGAAACGTGGCTCCAACTGCGCAATGACGATCATCGACACCAGGCCGATACCGAACGAAGTGGCCTGCTTGGCCAGCAGGTCCCAGCTCTTGCCGCTGGCCGAATACAGGACGAACAGGCTGCCGGCGGCCAGGATCAACAGCAGGATCAGCAATGGTCCGTCGATGTGCATGCGTTGCAGCAGGGTGGCGCGACGGCGCATCACGTCTTCGCTGGAGAGGATCCGGTCGAAATTACTCTTCACGGGCCGTAGCCTCCGCGCTGATAGGGCTTGCGAATTCAGGCTTGAGCTGACCGTGCTCATCCAGCAGCCAGGCGTCCATGACCTGACGCACCACCGGCGCGGCGACGCCGGAACCGGACTCACCGTTCTCCACCATCACCGACACGACGATCTTGGGATTCTCGGCCGGGGCAAAACCGACGAACAGGGCATGGTCGCGATGGCGTTCCTGGACCTTGGACCGGTCGTACTTTTCGCCCTGCTTGATGGCGACCACCTGGGCCGTACCGCTCTTGCCGGCAATCCGGTAGGGCGAGCCGATTGCGGCCTTGCGGGCCGTACCCCGGGCGCCGTGCATGACTTGTTGCATGCCGTTGTTGACCTTCTGCCAGTCCGAAGCATTACGCAGCACGATGTCCGGCATCGGATCCGGGTCGACGGGGGGCTGGCCCTCGATGGTCTTGGCCAGGTGCGGCCGGTGCCACTTGCCCTTGCTTGCCACCAGCGCGGTGGCCTGGGCCAATTGCAATGGCGTGGCCTGCATATAACCCTGGCCGATACCAAGGATCAGGGTCTCGCCGGGGAACCACGCCTGGCGACGGGTCGCCCGTTTCCATTCCCGCGATGGCATCAGGCCGGGGGATTCTTCGAACATGTCCAGGGACACCTTCTGACCGATACCGAACTTATTCATGTAGGACGACAGTCGATCGATCCCCAGCTTGTGGGCCAGGTCATAGAAATAGGTGTCGTTGGAACGCATGATCGCCGTTTCCAGATCCACATAACCGTCGCCGGTGCGGTTCCAGTTGCGGTACTTGTGGTCGTAGTTGGGCAGCATGTAGTAGCCAGGGTCGTAGACCCGGCTCGACGCGGTCACCACGCCGGCATCCAGCCCGGCGATCGCCACGGCCGGTTTGATGGTCGAGCCCGGCGGGTACAGGCCGCGCAGCACGCGGTTGAACAGCGGCCGGTCGATGGAGTCGCGCAGTTCGGCGTAAGCCTTGAAGCTGATACCGGTGACGAACAGGTTCGGGTCGAAACTCGGCTGGCTGACCATCGCCAGCACCTCGCCGGTGTTCGGGTCCAGCGCCACCACGGCGCCCCGGCGCCCGCCCAGCGCCGCTTCGGCGGCTTCCTGCAACTTGATGTCCAGGCTCAGCACGATGTCCTTGCCGGGAATCGGGTCGGTGCGTTTGAGCACCCGCAGCACGCGGCCACGGGCGTTGGTTTCGACCTCTTCGTAGCCCACCTGGCCGTGCAGCTCGGCCTCGTAGAAGCGCTCGATACCGGTCTTGCCGATATGGTGAGTACCGCTGTAGTTGACCGGATCGAGGGTCTTGAGCTCTTTCTCGTTGATCCGCCCCATGTAGCCGACCGAGTGGGCAAAGTGCGGCCCCTGGGGATAATGCCGGACCAACTGCGCCACCACCTCGACGCCGGGCAGGCGGAACTGGTTCACCGCGATCAGGGCGATCTGTTCTTCGGTCAGCTCGAACAGGATCGGCACCGGCTCGAACGGTCGCCGTCCCTGGCGCATGCGCTTCTCGAAGATGGCCCGATCCTCGGGCGTGAGCTGCAGCACTTCGACGATCACGTCGAGCACCTTCTGCCAGTCGCCGGAACGCTCGCGGGTCATGCTCAGGCTGAAGCTGGGCCGGTTATCGGCCACCACCACGCCATTGCGGTCGAAGATCAACCCGCGAGTCGGCGGAATCGGCTGGACATGCACCCGGTTGTTTTCCGACAGTGTGGAGTGATAGTCGTACTGGATGACCTGCAGGAAATAGAGCCGTGCGATCAGCACGCCAATCAGCGCCACCACAGTGATAGCACCGAACACGACGCGACTGCGCACCAGGCGGGCGTCTTTTTCGTGGTCCTTGATGCGGATCGGCTGGGGCATGAGGCAGGATTACTTGTGGTAAGGGTGCCCGGACAGGACTGTCCAGGCACGGTACAACTGTTCACCGATCAGGATCCGCACCAGCGGGTGCGGCAACGTCAGCGGCGACAACGACCAGCGCTGGTCAGCCCGGGCACAGACTTCCGGCGCCAGCCCTTCCGGGCCGCCGACCATGAAATTCACCGTGCGCGAATCCAGCCGCCAACGGTCCAGTTCCACCGCCAGTTGCTCGGTGCTCCAGGGCTTGCCGTGGACTTCCAGGGTGACGATGCGCTCGTTCGGCCCGACCTTGGCCAGCATGGCTTCGCCTTCCTGGCGGATGAAGCGCGCCACGTCGGCATTCTTGCCACGGGTATTGAGCGGAATTTCCACCAGTTCCAGGGCCAGCTCGGACGGAAGACGCTTGGCATACTCGTGCCAGCCTTCTTCCACCCACTTGGGCATGCGGGAACCGACGGCGATCAGGCGCAGTCGCACAGCGATCCCTTATTGCTGGTCTTTGTTGAGCTTGGTGAAGTGCTCATGGGTGTTTTCCGGGCTGTGGTGACGGGCATCGGCCGCACGGCTCTGCTCGGCACCGGCCCACAGGCGCTCCAGGTCGTAGAACTGGCGTGCCGAGGCGGTCATCATGTGCACGATGGCGATGTCCAGGTCCAGCAGCACCCAGTCGCTGTCGCCCTTGCCTTCTTCACCCAGGGGCTTGAGGCCTTTTTTCTTCACCTCTTCACGGACCTTTTCCAGCATCGCGTTGATCTGGCGATTGGAGGTACCGGTGGCGATGATCATGTAGTCGGTGATGCTTTGCTTTTCGCGAACATCCAGAACCTGGATGTCCTGGGCCTTCACGTCTTCCAGGGCATCGACGATCACTTTGACCATCGGGTTCTCGATTACTGCGTCTTTGTTCGTCATATAAAACTCGTTTTGCTCATGTGTTCGGGGCACTTCGTGCACGGTGGTTCGTGTCAGTGAAGCACGCCTTGTTCAGTTCGACGCACGGTACAGCCCGTGCGCATCGATGTAGGCCAGGACCGCGTCGGGCACCAGGAAACGTACCGACTTACCGCTGGCCAGCAGTTGACGGATCTGGGTGGCGGATACCGCGAGCGGCGTCTGCCAGACGAATGCAATCTGTCCGCTCGGCCCCTTCAGGGCCAGCGGGTCGCTCACCGAGCGCGCCGCCAGCAGGTTGCGCAAGGCATCCGGCGGCTCGCTGTCGGCATCCGGGCGTTGCAACACCAGGATGTGGCAGTGCTGGAGCAACTCTTCCCAGCGATGCCAAGTGGGCAGGCCGCAAAATGCGTCCCAGCCCAGAAGCAGAAAAACCTGGTCTTGCGCGGCCAGTTCGGCGCGCATCAGCTCCAGGGTGTCGATGGAATAGGACGGTTTGTCCCGCTGCAATTCGCGGGCGTCCACCACCAACGGCGTTACGCCGTCCACCGCTCGCTCGACCATCGCCAGGCGGTCCTGGGCCGACACCTGCGGCACATCCCGATGAGGCGGTCTGGCGCTGGGCACCAGACGCAGCTCATCGAGCCCCAGGGCGTCGGCCACTTCCAGTGCACCGCGCAAATGGCCAATGTGCACCGGGTCGAACGTGCCGCCCAGGATGCCGATGCGCTTTGACGCGGTGGTCACCGTCACAGCGGGCGTCATCATAGAGGCCAGTGGGTCGAGGTCGCCCAAGTCAGGCTGGCTCCTGTCCGCGCAACTGGCCGTCGCCGACTACGATGTACTTCTCGCAGGTCAGCCCTTCGAGGCCCACCGGGCCGCGGGCATGCAGCTTATCAGTAGAAATGCCGATCTCGGCGCCCAATCCGTATTCGAAACCGTCGGCGAAGCAGGTCGGGGTATTGATCATCACCGACGCCGAATCCACTTCCGCCACGAAGCGCCGGGTTTCGCCCTGGTGCTCGCTGACAATCGAGTCGGTGTGGTGCGAACCATGACGATTGATGTGCTCGATGGCTTCATCCAACCCGTCCACCACGCGGATCGACAGGATCGGCGCCAGGTATTCGGTGTCCCAGTCTTCGTCCGTGGCCACTTGCGCCTCGATGATCGCCCGGGTGCGCTCGCAACCGCGCAGTTCGACGCCTTTTTCGCGGAACTGGGCGGCCATCGACGGCAGGAATTGTTCGGCCACGGCCTGGTCTACGAGCAGGGTTTCCATCGCGCCGCAGATGCCATAGCGGTAGGTCTTGGCGTTGAAGGCGATGCGTTGGGCTTTCGGCAGGTCGGCGTGCGCGCTGACGTAGACGTGGCAGATGCCGTCCAGATGCTTGATCACCGGCACGCGGGCGTCACGGCTGATCCGCTCGATCAGGCCCTTGCCACCGCGAGGCACGATGACATCGACGAACTCGGGCATGCTGATCAACGCGCCGACGGCAGCGCGGTCGGTGGTTTCCACCACTTGCACCACGGCGGCCGGCAGACCGGCCTCGGCCAGGCCCTGCTGAATGCAGGTGGCAATGGCACGGTTGGAATGAATCGCCTCGGAACCGCCCCGCAGGATGGTCGCGTTACCGGACTTCAGGCACAGGCTCGCCGCATCGATGGTCACGTTCGGCCGCGACTCATAGATGATCCCGACCACGCCCAGGGGCACGCGCATCTTGCCGACCTGGATACCCGACGGGCGATAGTTCATGTCGCGGATCGCCCCGACCGGGTCCGGCAACGCCGCGACCTGCCGCAGGCCGACGATCATGCCGTCGATGCGGGCCGGAGTCAGCGCCAGGCGTTCGAGCATGGCCGGCTCGAGGCCATTGGCCCGACCGGCGGCCAGGTCCAGTTCGTTGGCGGCGGACAACTCGACGCGAGCGGCGTCCAGCGCATTGGCGGCGGCTTGCAGGGCGCGGTTTTTCTGCGCGGTGCTGGCACGGCCGATGATGCGCGACGCTTCGCGGGCGGCGCGACCCAGGCGGGTCATGTAGTCAAGAACGGACTCAGTCATGGTCTGTGTGGTCTTGGCGAGGGAGAAAGCGGCAGATTATAACTGTCGTAACCCTCGACTAACAGCGTGGACTCGCAGCGGTGACCGGCGGAAGAGCAAAACCGGCACAAATTTCACCCATTCAGCGGTGATTAAGATTTGCGTTGCTATGATCGCGCTTCCTTTGGCCTCACTTCGTCCATCGCCATGACCGACTCGCCACCTTCGCCAAACGCCCTGCCCCACGCCTTTTTTGACCGCGACGCCCAGATGCTGGCCCAGGAGCTTCTGGGCAAAGTGATTCGTCACAAGGTCGGGGGTCTTTGGCTCAGCGCACGGATCATCGAAACCGAAGCCTATTACTTCGCCGAAAAAGGCAGCCACGCCTCCCTGGGCTACACGGAAAAACGTAAGGCTTTGTTTCTGGATGGCGGGCATATCTACATGTACTACGCCCGGGGCGGCGACTCGTTGAATTTCAGCGCCCAGGGCCCGGGCAACGCCGTGTTGATCAAATCGGCGTACCCGTGGATCGACGGAGTTTCCGGCCCGGAAAGCCTGGCGCAGATGCTGTTGAACAACCCCGACGCTCAGGGCCGCCCGCGTACGCCACAGAAGCTCTGCGCCGGCCAGACCCTGCTGTGCAAGGCCCTGGGCCTCAAAGTACCGGAGTGGGACGCCAAGCGTTTCGACCCGGAACGCCTGCTGGTGGAAGACGTCGGCGTGCCGACCGTCAATGTGATCCAGACCACCCGCCTGGGCATCCCATTGGGACGCGATGAGCATCTGCCCTACCGCTTCGTCGACGCTGCGTACGCGCCATGGTGCACCCGCAACCCGCTGCGACGGGGGCAGGTCGAGGGGCGTGATTATTTTTTGCTGTCCTGAATGAGACCACACAAATCCGTTGTGGGAGCGGGCTTGCTCGCGAAAGCGTCGGGTCAGCAGAATTGATGGTGGTTGATACACCGCCTTCGCGAGCAAGCCCGCTCCCACAGGGTGATGTAGTGCAGAAAGTCCATACGCCGTTCACTATTCAATGGAGTTGTTCTTATGGGCCCATGGCTCGATAGCGTCACTGGCTGGCTGGCTGCCAATCCACAATGGCTGGCGGTGGCGGTATTCATCGTTGCGTGCGTGGAGTGCCTGGCCATCGCCGGGTTGATCGTGCCGGGAACCGTGTTGCTGTTTGCGGTGGCGGTGCTGGCTGGCAGCGGCGCTCTGTCGCTGGGCGAGACGCTGTTGCTCGGCTTGCTGGGGGGCTTGCTCGGGGATCTGGTGTCTTACTACCTCGGGCGGCATTTTCACCAGAACATCCGGCGGCTGCCGGGGCTGCGGCATCATCCGGAATGGATGGGCGCGGCGGAAACCTATTTCCAGCGCTACGGCATCGCCAGCCTGTTGGTGGGACGTTTCATCGGCCCGCTCAGGCCGATGCTGCCGATGGTGGCCGGGATGTGTGACATGCCGTTCCCGCGCTTTGCCGCCGTCAGCCTTCTGGCCGCATCCGGCTGGAGTGTGGCATACCTGCTACCGGGCTGGGCCACTGGCGCGGCGTTTCGCCTGCCATTGCCCGAAGGATTCTGGCCCCAGGCCGGCATCGTCATCGGCAGCATCGCCGTGATGATCGGGCTGAGCGTCAATAGCAGCCTGCGCCGTCATCGGCACGCCGCGGCGCTGATCGCCGGCCTCGGCCTGGTAATCCTGATCGGGCTGTTCATCGGTTTCCGCTACCTGGCCGCCTTCGATCAGGGGCTGATGGCCCTGGTCCAGGAGCACCGCAGCCCGACCCTGGACGAAATCGCCGTGACCTTCACGCTGATCGGCGAATTCCGCTACATGTTGATTTTCAGCGCCCTGCTGACGGCTTTGCTGTTGCTGGCGCGCCAATGGCGCCAGGCAATCTTTGCGGGCGCCACGATGTTGATCACCGCCCTGGCGAACACCGGTTTCAAGCAGTTCTTCGCCCGGGTGCGCCCGGAAATCCTCACCGAGCCGCTGACCAGCTATAGCATGCCCAGCGGCCATGCCTCCGGTTCGTTCGCGATGTTCCTGGCGCTCGCCGTGCTGGCCGGCCGCGGACAGCCGCCCCGCCTGCGGCTGACCTGGCTGCTGCTGGGCTGCTTGCCGGCACTGGCGATTGCCCTGTCGCGGGTTTACCTGGGCGTCCACTGGCCGAGCGACGTGCTGGCCGGCGCCATGCTCGCTGCCTGCGTCTGCGCTGCCATGCTGTGGCTGAGCCAGCGTCAGGCGCCGCTGCCGGCGATGTCACCGAAGATCTGGTGGCTGATCCTGCCGGCGCTGGTGGCGGCGTTCAGTTTCTTTGCGTTGCGGCATTTGCCTCATGGGATGTTGAGGTATGCCTATTGAGCACAGTCCCATAAACACAGAGTTCAGTGGTTTCAGGCGAACAGCTCGCCCTGCAACTCATCGAGCAGCGCCTGGATCGCATCCAACCGCTGCTGCGGGTCATCCAGTTGCAACAGGTCGATCTTGTCCAGTTCATTGAACGGCAACAGATACGCCAGTTGATTGGCCAGCGATTGCTGACCGGTCGCTTCGGTGCCCATGTTCAGGGCCTCGACCATCGGATGCTCGGCCAGGGCCTTGAGCAGTGCGACCAGGTCGGCGTCTTCGTCCTGCAGCGGTTGTTCCGGTTCATCTTCCAGCCACTCCACCTCAGCGACCGTCAATTGGTCCGGCTGTACATGGCTGCTGTGCACGATAAAACGCCGTCCACCCTGCACGCGGATGCCCAGCAGGCCGTTGTCCTGCTGAGAGAAATCGGTAATCAGTGCCTCGCAGCCAACCCGCGCATAACCCTCGGGCGCGATGCCGACTTCCTCGCCATTGAGGATGCACACCACGCCAAAGCCCTCACCTTGCTTCATGCAACGCCCGATCATGTCGAGGTAGCGCGCCTCGAAAATCTGCAGATCGAGGATGCAACCGGGGAACAGTACGGTGTTCAACGGAAACAGCGGCAACGTCATAACCCAATTCCTTAGACGGTCATCGATACGACCAGCGGCAGCAACACCGCCGTGGCCACGCCCATCAGGCTCATCGCCAGCGCCGCAAAGGCGCCGGACTCCTCGCTTTCCTGCAACGCCACCGAAGTGCCCACCGCATGGGCCGTCAGGCCCAATGCCATACCGCGAGCTTCGGGGCTGCGCACCCCCAGTCGATTCAAGATGCCTGGCCCCAGGATGGCCCCAAGCACCCCGGTGATCAGCACAAACACCGCCGCCATGGCCGCCACCCCGCCGATCTGCTCGGCCACCAGCATGGCAATCGGTGACGTCACCGACTTGGGCGCCATGGTCATCAGGATCATGTGGTCGGCGCCAAACGCCCACCCCAGCAGTACCGCGGAGCCGGTGGCGAACACCCCGCCTATCACCAGCGTAGTAAAAATCGGCCAGAACAATTGTCGGATGCGTCGCAGGTTCAAATACAACGGCACCGCCAGGGCGACCGTGGCCGGGCCCAGCAAAATGCTGAGGATCTCGGTGCTCTTGCGGTATTCGGCATAGGTAATGCCACAACCGACCAGCACGCCGATCAACAACAGCATGGACATCAGCACCGGTTGCAGGAATATCCAGCGGGTCCTTTCAAAAGCCGCCAGCACCAATTGATAGGCACCCAGGGTAATGCCGATGCCGAACAGCGGATGGTGGATCACCGAGACCCAGGCGCCCTGCCAGTCGAGCATCATTGCGTTTCCTCCGGCGCAGGGGCGTGGCGTCTGGCCAGGCGCTGCATCAATATCCCCGTCAGGGCCACGGACAGAATCAGTGACAGCGTCAGTGCACCGACGATGGCCCAGAAGTCGGCGGCTATGGCCCGGGCATAGACCATCACCCCCACCGCTGGCGGCACCAGCAGCAAGGGCAGGTAACGCAACAGGCTGCTGGCGGCCAGGCTCAACGGCTCGCTGACTTCGCCACGCATGACCAGATAAACCAGCAACAGCAGCAGGCCAATGATCGGCCCCGGCAGTATCGGCAAGAACAAATGATTGATGGCGGTGCCCAGCAATTGGAACAGCACCAGCCAGGTCAGGCCCCGTAGCAACATCCGCTCTCTCCCCAACACTTACTCAAATGAAAGCGCCCGCATTATAAGCATGCCCGCGCTATGACCCGGCATTCGTAAAAAGCATGGTCGATGACCTGCCCGGTCCGTCATGTTGATCTACAGTGGTTCTCCGGGGGCCGAAGCCGCCGTTTCAAAAAAGATAAACCGATGAACCAAGGAGAGTCTCAATGCCCTATGTGCCTGTTGCAGCGCTCAAAGATTATGTCGGCAAGGAACTTGGACGTTCCGAATGGCTCACCATCGACCAGGACCGCATCAACCTGTTCGCGGAAGCCACTGGCGACTTTCAGTTCATCCACGTCGATCCGGTCAAGGCCGCGCAGACTCCATTCGGCAGCACCATCGCCCACGGGTTCCTGTCGTTGTCGCTGATGCCAAAGCTGATGGAAGACATCCTGATCCTGCCCGAGGGCGTGAAGATGGTGGTCAACTATGGGCTGGACAGCGTGCGTTTCATCCAACCGGTGAAAGTCGATTCCAAGGTCCGCCTCAAGGTCGACCTGGTGGACGCCACCGAGAAAAAACCCGGCCAATGGCTGCTCAAGGCCACCGCCACGCTGGAAATCGAAGGCTCGGAAAAACCTGCCTACATCGCCGAACCCCTGTCGCTCTGCTTCGTGTAAACCCGGGCGGAAGCGAAACCGCCCAGGCAGTTTCGCACCGCTTCTCTATATCCAGAAGGCTCGGCTGCGGCATACTCGTGGCCTGATTACCTGGATCCCGTTATGCGCTTACTCGTTCCTCTGACCCTGACTCTGTTGCTGACCGCCTGTGGCGACAGCGAATCGTTGCTGCCAGCCGATGCGCGCCTGCCTGACGGCGGACGCTATCGCGGCGACCTGGTGAACGGCTTGTTGCAAGGCCAGGGGCGCGTCGACTACCCCAACGGCAGTTGGTACGCCGGGCAGTTCGACAAAGGCCAGTGGCATGGCACCGGGGAATGGCATGGTAGCAATGGCGAGGTTTATCGCGGCCAGTTCCAGCAGGGCCTGTTCCATGGCCAGGGCAGCCTGACCACGCCAAGCAGCAGCTACACCGGCGGTTTCAAGCAGGGCCGGCGCGACGGCGAAGGCACCCTCAAGGAAAACGGCGTGACCTACCGCGGCGAGTTCAAGGCCGACCGCTATGCGGGCCTTGGACGCCTGGAACTTGCCGACGGCAGCCAGTACCAGGGCCCATTCGTCAACGGCAAGCCCAACGGCGAGGGCCAGCGCTTCGACGCCGCCGGTAACCAGTTCACCGGGCATTTCGTCGACGGTCAGCTCCAGGGTAAAGGCACCTTCAACAGCGCCGATGGCGATGTCTATGTCGGCGGCTTCAAGAACAACCAGCTCGACGGGCGCGGGCGCTACGAAAATGCCGATGGCGATGTCTGGATCGGCCTGTTCAAGGAAGGCGCGCTCACAGGCAAAGGCGAGTTGATCGGTGCCGATGGCAGCCATTACCTCGGCCAATTCAAAGAGTGGCGCTTTACCGGCCAAGGCCGCCTGAACCTGCCTGACGGCAGTTTTTATATCGGCCAGTTCGACAACGACGCTTATCACGGACGCGGCACCCTGGTGCTGACCGACGGCACTGTGCAGGACGGCACTTGGGCCAACGGCCAGCGGGTACGCGACGCAAACGGCCGGTTGCTACCGGATGTGCTTGAACTCGGCCTGCTGGCCCAAGGCCGTCTGCTGGACGACGCGCTGGCCGAGATCCCGGCCTCGACACCCGCGGTCGAGCTGTACAGCCTGACCTTGGGCGGCGATGGCAAGCAGAGCGTGTTCCTGCGCGAATCGGACTATGTCTCCAACATGCTCGCCAGCCGTTTTGGCGCATTCGGCCAGATTCGCCTGGTCAACCACCGCGATCACTTGGGCGACCGCCCCATGGCCACGCGCGAAAGCCTGCGCCGTGCCGTCAACGCCCTGGCCGAGCGCAGTGGCCCCGAAGACCTGGTCTTCATCTACCTGACCAGCCACGGCACCAGTGAACATGAACTGGTCCTCGACCAGCCGCGCATGGAACTGGCCGACCTGCCCGCCGATGAGTTGGCTGCAGCCCTGGCGCCGCTGAAGAACCGCGACAAGATCGTGGTGATCTCGGCCTGCTATTCCGGCGGCTTCATCCCGGCACTCAAGGATGACCGCACATTGGTCATGACCGCTTCGCGGGCGGACCGGGTGTCCTTCGGTTGCTCCGAAGAAGCCAACTTCACCTACTTCGGTGATGCCCTGTTCGCCCAGGCCCTGAACCAGACCGACGACTTGGAACAAGCCTTCAAGCTGGCCAAGGCCACCGTCGCCGAACGGGAGCAGGCGGACAACTTCGAAGCCTCCGAACCGCAGATCTGGGCGCCACGGACGGTTCTTTCCCACTGGCAACTGTTGCGCAAACAGCAGGCACGAAAAGCATTGCAAAGTGCCGGACTGAACGACGAGGGCAAAAAGAGCAACTAAGCTGAATCGTATCAAGGGGGAAACACTATGTACTTGACGCCTCAGCATGTTTTGCTCGCCGGAGCGACCGGGTTGACCGGGGAACACCTGTTGGACCGGCTGCTCAACGAACCGACTATCACGCGCGTGCTGGCACCTTCGCGTCGGCCATTGGCCGAGCATCCACACCTGGAAAATCCGGTTGGGGAGCCGGCCCAGGTCCTGCCGCAACTCAGCGGCCAGGTCGACATCGCCTTTTGCTGCCTGGGTACGACCATCAAGAAAGCCGGTTCAGAGCAGGCCTTTCGCGCGGTAGATCTGGATCTGGTGGTGGCGTTTGCCAAGCGCGCCCGGGAACTGGGGGCGCGACACCTGATCGTCATCAGCGCCCTCGGGGCGGATGCGAAATCATCGATCTTCTACAACCGGGTCAAAGGTGAGATGGAAGCGGCACTCAAGGCCCAAGGCTGGCCGCAACTGACCATCTGCCGCCCATCCCTGCTGCTGGGCGAACGGGTCGAACCGCGTCTGGCCGAGCAACTGGCCGGCCCCTTGTCGAAGCTGATTCCGGGCAAATACCACGGCATCGAAGCCTGCCAACTGGCCCGCGCCATGTGGCGCCTGGCGCTGGAAGAGCAGGACGGGGTACGGGTGGTCGAATCGGATGAGTTGCGTAAGTTGGGTAAATAATTCAGTCGCTGCCGGAACAGTTTTGGATTTATCCGTGGGGCAAGCTGTGGGAGCAAGGCTTGCCCGCGATGAAATTTACGCGGTTCTGCCTTGGAATCGAGGCGGCTGTATCGCGAGCAAGCTTTGCTCCCACGAGGAAAATCCCATCGCCAAGTTCAGCGGCGTCACATACCGCCAGTCGCCTGAAACCCCACCCCCATCGCCGTAAACAACGACAACGGCAATAACAACGTATCGAGCAACGCACTGCCCGGCAGATCGACACCAGGGTAGCTCGGTGCCTCGGCGCCAAAACGGTCCTTGGCGCAGCAGCCGCCGTTGAGGGCATAGAGATCCAAGCGCGTCCCGGCATACACCACGGGCGCGCCGGGCTTGGCGGCGTCGAGGGTCCGGGCGGTGGCGCAGCCGGTCAATTGCAGCGCCAGCAGCACCACCAGCAGTTTATTCATCGCTGCTCAAATGATGTTCACCCCAGCGCGGCAGCATGTCCTGAGGAATATTCAGCAGGTTGAGAATCCGCGCCACCACGAAATCGATCAGGTCATCGATGGTCTGTGGCTGGTGATAGAAACCCGGCGAAGCCGGCAAAATGGTCACGCCCATGTTCGACAACTTGAGCATGTGCTCCAGATGAATGCTCGAATACGGCGCTTCCCGAGGCACTAGGATCAACTGCCGGCGCTCCTTGAGTGTCACGTCCGCCGCCCGTTCGATCAGGTTGTTGCAGGCGCCGGTGGCAATCGCCGACAACGTGCCGGTGGAACACGGCACCACCACCATCGCCGCCGGAGCACCGGAGCCTGAAGCCACCGGCGACATCCAGTCCTCCTTGCCATACACCCGGATCTGCCCCGCCGCCGCCCCCGTGTACTCGGTGAGGAACGCCTGCATCATCTGGGGCTTGGGAGGCAGGGTGACATCGGTTTCCGTCGCCATCACCAATTGCGCCGCCTTGGAGATCAAAAAGTGCACCTCGCGATCTTCCCGCACCAGGCAATCAAGCAGCCGCAGACCGTATTGGGCGCCGGATGCACCGGTCATCGCCAGGGTGATGCGTTCCGGACCGTTGCTCATCGCAGCGCCTCGGCCAGTTTGCCGTGCAGGCCGCCGAAGCCGCCGTTGCTCATGATCACCACGTGGGTGCCGGGTTGGGCCTGGCTCTTCACCCGCTCGATGATGCCTTCCAGCGAATCGCTGACAATCGACGGCACCGTGCACAGTGCGGCGGTGGCGCCCAGGTCCCAGCCCAGGTTGGCCGGCGAATACCAGATCACCTGATCGGCATCCACCACGCTTTCCGGCAGGCCATCACGGTGAGCACCGAGCTTCATGGAGTTGGAGCGCGGCTCGATGATGGCGATCAGCGGCGCATCGCCGATGCGCTTGCGCAAGCCGTCGAGGGTGGTGGCGATGGCGGTCGGGTGGTGGGCGAAGTCGTCGTAAATGGTGATGCCGCGCACTTCCGCGACTTTCTCCATGCGGCGCTTGACGCTCTTGAACGCGCTCAACGCCGCGATGCCCATGGACGGCACCACGCCAACATGACGAGCCGCGGCCAATGTGGCCAGGGCGTTGGCGACGTTGTGCTGGCCGGTCAGTTCCCACTCGACCACGCCTTGGGACACGCCCTCGAGCATCACTTCGAATTGCGAACCGTCGTCGCTGAGCAATTTTACCTGCCACTGCCCGCCCGCGCCGGTGGTCTGCACCGGAGTCCAGCAGCCCATCTCGATCACCCGCTGCAAAGCCGGCTCGGTGGTCGGATGAATCACCAGGCCTTCGCTCGGGATCGTACGGACGAGATGGTGGAATTGCCGTTCGATGGCCGGCAGATCGGGGAAGATGTCGGCGTGATCGTATTCAAGATTATTCAAAATCGCGGTGCGCGGGCGGTAATGGACGAATTTCGAGCGCTTGTCGAAGAACGCGCTGTCGTACTCATCGGCCTCGATCACAAAAAACGGCGTGCCCCCCAGGCGCGCCGACACCGAGAAATTCTGCGGCACGCCGCCGATCAAGAAGCCCGGGCTCATGCCGGCGTGCTCCAGGACCCAGGCCAACATACTGCTGGTGGTGGTCTTGCCGTGCGTACCGGCCACGGCCAGGACCCAACGGCCCTGCAACACGTGATCGGCCAGCCACTGCGGCCCGGACACATACGGCAGGCCTTTGTTCAGCACATACTCCACCGCCGGGTTGCCTCGAGACATGGCATTGCCGATGACCACCAGGTCCGGCGCCGGATCCAGCTGCGCCGGGTCATAGCCCTGGGTCAGCTCGATGCCCTGGGCTTCCAGCTGCGTGCTCATCGGCGGGTAGACGTTGGCGTCGGAACCCGTCACATGATGGCCCAGCTCCTTGGCCAGGACCGCCATCGAACCCATGAAAGTGCCGCAAATACCGAGAATATGGATGTGCATAGTCGACCTCGTAAAACATGGCCGCAGGTTAGCGTAGGGAGGGGGAAATCGCACCTTGTGTTTGGTCTCGACTGATACTCACAGGCCGCAAAGCACCGCCGATCACTGTGGGAGCGGGCTTGCTCGCGAATGCGGTGGTCATTCAACAGATGCATCGGCTGGCCTACCGCCTTCGCGGGCAAGCCCGCTCCCACAGGGGATTTTCAGTGGCTGTGGAATCGGTGCTCAGCGAGCAATCGCATGCTTGCGCAACTTCCTGTACAGCGTGTTACGGCTGATGCCCAACTGCTGTGCCGTGTTGGTCATATGCCAGCGCGTCTGCTCCAGCGCATTGAGCAACGCCAGCCGCTCGGCGCTTTCCAATGGATGCTCGGGTGGCGCGGTGTCCTGCGCCGGTGGCCGTGCCTGGCGAATCATTGCCGGCAGATCCTCCACCCCAATCCGCCCGCCCTCGCACAACGCGGCGAGGGTACGCAGCACACTGCGCAGTTGCCGTACGTTGCCCGGCCAGTCGAAGGCCAGCAAGGCCTGACGCGCCGGTTCGTCAAGGATCACCGTCTCGTCGCCGCTTTCTTCGGCCAGCAAAAAGTCCAGCAACTGCGCCTTGTCGCTGCGCTCGCGCAACGCCGGCAAGGGGATTTCCAGGCCGTTGAGCCGATAGTACAAGTCCTCACGGAAACTGCCGTCCTGCACCCGTTCAAGCAATTGCCGGTGGGTAGCGCTGATGATGCGCACGTCGACCGCCTCGGGTTCGCCGCCAATGGGCACCACCTGGCGGTCCTCCAGCACTCGCAGCAAACGGGTCTGCAAGGCCAGAGGCATGTCGCCGATTTCATCAAGGAACAGCGTGCCACCATCGGCCTGTTGCAGCTTGCCGCGCATGCCTTCCTTGCGGGCGCCAGTAAAACTGCCGCCGCGATAGCCGAACAACTCGCTCTCGATCAGGCTTTCCGGGATGGCCGCACAGTTCAGGGCCACAAAGTGCTTGCCGGCGCGCTGGCTGGCCTGATGCACAGCCTTGGCGAATGCTTCTTTGCCGGAGCCGGTTTCACCGTGGATCAGCAACGGAACATCGCGCTCGAACACCCGGAGGGCCTTGCGAAAATGCGCCTGCAGCGTCGCATCCGCCAGGCAGATACCTGGCGACTTGGGTGGTTCGATGACTTTGATCGCGGGAACGACCGGCATCGGCATGCTGCGTGGCTGGCCGCGGAGCACCGCGAACAAGTGGCGCCCGTCGCGAGTGTGCAATGGCCAACTGGCGCTGGCCTGGGCACTGGCGCGGCCCAGCAGCTCGTCCAGGGAGCAGTCAAAAAACGCCTCCACCGGTTGGCCCAGCAAGCCAGCACGCCGGTGTCCCAGCAGATTGAGGGCACTTTGGTTGACCGCGCAGATCCGTCCTTCGCCGTCGAATGCCAGCAGTCCCTCACTAAACAACCCCACGGATTCGGCTTGCAGGTGAAAGCGCAACAGCCATTGATTGTCGAAGCAGCGCAGGAAATAGCAGCTCTCGATCATTTTTGCCGAGAGATTGACCAAAGCCATGGTATGGAACTGGCTCTGGCGGGACACCTCGGGCCGGGCCGAGGAGACGTCGAGCACTGCCAGCAGCTCGCCATGGGGATCGAACACCGGGCTTGCCGAACAGGTCAGGCCGGTGTGGCGACCGCGAAAGTGTTCTTCCTGGTGAATGGTCAGGGCCTGGCGCTCCACCAGGCAGGTGCCGATACCGTTGGTGCCTTCGCAGGCTTCGCTCCAGTCGGCGCCGAGCCAAAGGCCGGCCCGTTCGAAAATCTTGCGTTCGCTGGGCGCGGTGACGCAGTTAAGAATCACGCCCCGGGCATCGGTAAGCAACACCGCGTGGCCGGCGCCGGACAATTGTTGATGCAGGCTGGTCATTTCCGTGCCGGCGATGTGCAACACCTGCTGCAGGCGCTCGCGGCTTTCCAGCACCCGACCATGCTCCAACACCGTCGGCGCCAGATTCTGCGCCGGATCGAGGTGATAATCCTCCAGGCAACGCAGCCAGGAACGGGCTATCGATGGATCGCTGCCAGGGCCCTGCAGATGCGCCTTGCCCTGGGTGACCGTCAGGACTTGCTGGGCGTGGCGGCTCAAATGGTTGCTGTGCATTTTTTATTATTCTCCCGCTGTTATCTGTGGGAGCAAGGCTTGCCCGCGATGGCCTCGACACGATCCAAAAGGAAATCCGTGTCATCGTTCATCGCGGGCAAGCCTTGCTCCCACAAGCGCCCGGCATCCTTCACAAAGATGTCCTGCATCCTCCGTGGAATGCCCAGCATCCTCCAGCCCAACCCGCAATGCAATGCTGGCGCGACCCGCCAGTCACCCGCTGTATCAGCAATGGCACAAAGTGTCACACTCTCTGTATCGCTATCGTCACGGGGTGGCGCCCGTCCGTCCGATGAACTCCCCTCAAGTCCTTGATTTCCGGGCCTTGCAAGGCAATGGCCCAACCTTTGCTCTAGGCTTGTACCAGCGCTTGATTGCGCAGCTCCCTAATAAGCACAAAAGCCAAGGAGAACTCACCATGCGTTACGCTCACCCCGGTACTGAAGGCGCTATCGTTTCGTTCAAGAGCAAATACGGTAACTACATCGGCGGCGAGTTCGTCGCGCCTGTCAAAGGTCAGTACTTCACCAACACTTCCCCGGTCAATGGCCAGCCCATTGCCGAATTCCCGCGCTCCACAGCCGAAGACATCGAAAAAGCCCTGGACGCCGCCCACGCCGCCGCTGATGCCTGGGGCGCCACCTCGGCCCAGGCCCGTTCGCTGATTCTGTTGAAAATCGCCGACCGCATCGAGCAAAACCTGGAGACACTGGCGATCACCGAGTCCTGGGACAACGGCAAGGCCGTGCGCGAAACCCTCAACGCCGACATCCCTCTGGCGGCGGATCATTTCCGCTACTTCGCCGGCTGCCTGCGGGCCCAGGAAGGCGCGGCGGCCGAGATCGACGGCAACACCGTGGCCTATCACATCCATGAACCGCTGGGCGTGGTCGGGCAGATCATCCCGTGGAACTTCCCGCTGCTGATGGCCGCCTGGAAACTCGCCCCGGCCCTGGCCGCCGGTAACTGCGTGGTGCTCAAGCCTGCCGAGCAAACCCCGCTGGGCATCAGCGTGCTGATGGAACTGATCGGCGACCTGCTGCCACCCGGCGTGCTCAACGTGGTGCAAGGTTTCGGCAAAGAAGCCGGCGAAGCCCTTGCCACCAGCAAACGCATCGCCAAGATCGCCTTCACCGGCTCGACGCCGGTGGGCTCGCACATCATGAAATGCGCTGCGGAAAACATCATTCCATCCACGGTGGAACTGGGCGGCAAGTCGCCGAACATCTTCTTCGAAGACATCATGCAGGCCGAGCCAAGCTTTATCGAAAAAGCCGCCGAAGGCCTGGTGCTGGCATTCTTCAACCAGGGCGAAGTCTGCACCTGCCCATCCCGCGCCCTGGTGCAGGAGTCGATCTACGACGAATTCATGCAAGTGGTGATGAAGAAAATCGAGCAGATCAAACGCGGCGATCCGCTGGACACCGACACCATGGTCGGCGCCCAGGCGTCCGAGCAGCAGTTCGACAAGATCCTCTCGTACCTGGAAATCGCCAAGGGAGAGGGCGCGCAGTTGCTGACCGGCGGTGCGGTGGAAAAACTCGAGGGCAACCTGGCCAGCGGTTATTACATCCAGCCGACCCTGCTCAAGGGCACCAACAAAATGCGCGTGTTCCAGGAGGAAATCTTCGGCCCGGTGGTGAGCATCACCACCTTCAAGGACGAAGCCGAAGCCCTGGCGATCGCCAACGACACCGAGTTCGGCCTCGGCGCCGGCCTCTGGACCCGCGACATCAACCGTGCCTACCGCATGGGCCGGGCGATCAAAGCCGGTCGTGTGTGGACCAACTGCTACCACCTCTACCCGGCCCACGCCGCGTTCGGTGGCTACAAGAAGTCCGGCGTGGGTCGCGAAACCCACAAGATGATGCTCGATCATTATCAGCAAACCAAGAATTTGCTGGTGAGTTACGACATTAATCCATTGGGGTTCTTCTAAGCTCTGGGGCGATTCAGATGTTCCTGGGTCGCCCTTAAGACCGCCATCGCGAGCAGGCTCGCTCCCACAGGGATTGTGTGGGCTACACGAATCCCCTGTGGGAGCGAGCCTGCTCGCGATGGCGTCCTCACTTAACACCACAAAACCAATGCCCCACAGCCCTGGCATAACCCTTGCGTGCCCGCTCCACACCCCAACCACCGAAAGTCCACCAAAGATCAAAAACCAAGAGAGGACTTATGACAACTACCAACCAACTCAAACCTACACTCGGCACCCTGCATTTATGGGGTATCGCCGTCGGCCTGGTGATTTCCGGCGAGTACTTCGGCTGGAGTTACGGCTGGGGCACCGCAGGCACGCTGGGCTTTCTCATCACCGCGCTCATGGTGGCGCTGATGTACACCTGTTTCATCTTCAGCTTCACCGAGCTGACCACCGCGATTCCCCACGCCGGCGGGCCGTTCGCCTATAGCCGACGGGCCTTTGGCGAGAAAGGCGGGTTGATCGCCGGGATCGCCACGTTGATCGAGTTCGTCTTTGCGCCCCCGGCCATCGCCATGGCCATCGGCGCCTACCTCAACGTGCAGTTTCCGGACCTGGACCCGAAAGTGGCGGCGGTTGGCGCTTACATCGTGTTCATGACCTTGAACATCCTGGGTGTCAGCATCGCCGCAGCGTTCGAACTGGTGGTCACCGTGCTGGCGGTCGCCGAATTGCTGGTGTTCATGGGCGTGGTCGCGCCGGGCTTCAGCTTCAGCAACTTCGTGTTGAACGGCTGGTCTGGTGCAAATGAATTCAGCCTCGCCTCAATTCCGGGCATTTTCGCGGCGATTCCCTTCGCGATCTGGTTCTTCCTCGCCATTGAAGGCGCAGCCATGGCCGCCGAAGAAGCCAAGGACCCGAAACGCACCATCCCCCGCGCCTATGTCAGCGGCATCCTGACCCTGGTGTTCCTGGCCATCGGCGTGATGATCATGGCCGGCGGTGTCGGCGACTGGCGGCAACTGTCGAACATCAACGACCCACTGCCCCAGGCCATGAAAGCAGTGGTCGGCAACGATTCGACCTGGATGCACATGCTGGTCTGGATCGGCCTGTTCGGCCTGGTGGCAAGTTTCCACGGCATCATCCTCGGCTACTCGCGGCAGTTCTTCGCCCTGGCCCGGGCCGGTTACCTGCCACGGGGCCTGGCGAAACTGTCGCGCTTCCAGACCCCGCACCGGGCGATCCTGGCCGGCGGCGTGATCGGCATCGCGGCGATCTACAGCGACGGCCTGGTTAACCTGCAGGGCATGAGCCTGACGGCGGCGATGATCACCATGTCGGTGTTCGGCGCCATCGTGATGTACATCATCAGCATGCTCAGCCTGTTCCGCCTGCGTAAGGTCGAACCGAACCTGGAACGCACCTTCCGCGCCCCGGGCTACCCCATCGTGCCGGGCATCGCCCTGTTCCTGGCGGTGGTGTGCCTGATCGCCATGGCATGGTTCAACATGTTGATCGGCCTGGTCTTCCTGGTGTTCATGATCGTTGGCTACCTGTACTTCCAACTGACCGCCAAACAACGCTCCAGCGCCCCGACGGACGCTATGCTTACGGGGATTTGAAGTGAGCAGGGCTGAGTTCTCTGTATGGGAACCCAGTCCCCCTGTGGGAGCGGGCTTGCTCGCGAATGCGGTGTGTCATTCAGCAGATGCATCGACTGACATACCGCATTCGCGAGCAAGCCCGCTCCCACAGGGTTCAGTGTTGTATTTGAATTCATTATAAGAACCAGGAGGACATCGCCCCATGGCCGCATTCGTCCATTCCGTCGGCGCCCAGACCTATCGCTTCGACTGCCTCAAAGACCTGATGGCCAAGGCCAGCCCGGCCCGCTCCGGGGATTTCCTGGCCGGTGTCGCCGCCCTCAACGACGGCGAACGCGTGGCCGCGCAGATGGCGCTGGCCGACCTGCCCCTCAGCCATTTTCTGCAAGAAATGCTGATTCCTTACGAGGCCGACGAAGTCACCCGGTTGATCGTCGACACTCACGATAAACAAGCCTTCGCCGCCGTCAGCCACCTCACGGTCGGCGGTTTTCGCGACTGGCTGCTCAGCGACGCCGCCGACGAACAGAGTCTGCGCGCCCTCGCACCGGGCCTGACGCCGGAAATGGTCGCTGCCGTGTCGAAGATCATGCGCGTGCAGGACCTGGTGCTGGTGGCGCAGAAAATCCGCGTGGTGACGAAATTCCGCGGCACCCTCGGCCTGCGCGGACGGCTGTCCACCCGCCTGCAGCCCAACCACCCCACCGACGAACCGGCCGGGATCGCCGCGAGCATCCTCGACGGCCTGCTCTACGGCAACGGCGACGCCATGATCGGCATCAACCCGGCCACCGACAGCACGGCCTCGATCTGCGCCATGCTGGAAATGCTCGACGCCATCATTCAGCGCTACGACATCCCGACCCAAGGTTGCGTGCTGACCCACGTCACCACCTCCATCGAAGCGGCCAACCGTGGCGTGCCGCTGGACTTGGTGTTCCAGTCCATCGCCGGCACCGAAGCGGCCAACGCCAGTTTCGGCATCAACCTCAACATTCTGAAAGAAGGCTACGACGCCGGGCTGAGCCTGAATCGCGGCACCCTCGGCAACAACCTGATGTATTTCGAGACTGGCCAGGGCAGTGCGCTATCGGCCAACGCCCACCACGGCGTCGATCAACAGACCTGCGAAACCCGGGCCTACGCCGTGGCGCGACATTTCAACCCGTTCCTGGTCAACACCGTTGTAGGATTCATCGGCCCGGAATACCTGTACAACGGCAAACAGATCATCCGCGCCGGCCTCGAAGACCACTTCTGCGGCAAGCTGCTGGGCGTGCCGATGGGCTGTGACATCTGCTACACCAACCACGCCGAAGCCGACCAGGACGACATGGACACCCTGCTGACCCTGCTGGGCGTGGCCGGGATCAACTTCATCATGGGCATCCCCGGCTCCGACGACATCATGCTCAACTACCAGACCACTTCGTTCCACGACGCGCTCTACGCGCGCCAGACCCTGGGCCTGAAACCGGCACCCGAGTTCGAGCAGTGGCTGGCGAACATGGGCATCTTCACCCAGGCCGATGGCCGGGTGCGGTTCGGCGACAACCTGCCGCCGGCGTTTCGTCATGCCTTGGCTCATTTGGGATAAGCCGTATTTGGATGAGTGATTAATGGATAAACAACCCGTCGACTCGCAAAACCCCTGGCTGGAACTGCGCCGCCTCACCCCTGCGCGCATCGCCCTGGGCCGCTCCGGCACCAGCCTGCCGACCCAGGCGCAACTGGACTTTCAGTACGCCCATGCCCAGGCCCGCGATGCCGTGCACCTGGCGTTCGATCACCAGGGTATTCGTGCGCAACTGAGCGAACGTGGCCGCGAGAGCCTGCTGCTCCACAGTGCCGCCAGCGACCGCCACAGCTACCTGCAACGCCCGGACCTGGGCCGGCGACTGGATGAGGCTTCGGTGAAGGTGCTGGACGATTACGCAATGGCCCATCCCGGCGGCGTCGACCTGGCTATCGTGGTAGCCGACGGCCTGTCGGCACTGGCGGTGCACCGTCACACCCTGCCGTTTCTGGCGCGCCTGGAAGAACAGATCGCCGCTGACGGCTGGTCGGTTTCCCCGGTGGTCCTGGTGGAACAGGGCCGGGTCGCGGTGGCTGATGAAGTGGCGCAGCGGCTCGGCGCAAAAATGTCGGTGATCCTGATCGGCGAACGCCCCGGCCTCAGCTCGCCCGACAGCCTGGGCCTGTATTTCACCTACAACCCCAAGGTCGGCCTGACCGACGCCTACCGCAACTGTATCTCCAACGTCCGGCTCGAAGGCCTGAGCTACGGCATGGCGGCCCATCGCCTGGTCTACCTGATGCGCGAGGCCTGTCGCCGGCAGCTTTCGGGGGTCAATCTGAAAGACGAAGCCCAGGTTCATACTCTAGAGTCGGAAAATGGAGCCGATATGAAAGGTAATTTCCTACTGATGCCGCCCCAAGGCTGATCCGTATGTCCGATTGCGTTTTTGATCCGCTTTCAGGCAGCATCAAAAGCACGGCAGAGCGCCGTTGTTGTCAGACTCTGTGTCGAACTTTGTAAACGAGACCTGCCATGCGGATTATTCAAGCGACCCTGGAACACCTGGACCTGCTGACC
The DNA here is from genome assembly GCF_001269775.1 of Pseudomonas sp. Pf153. Lineage (NCBI taxonomy): Bacteria > Pseudomonadati > Pseudomonadota > Gammaproteobacteria > Pseudomonadales > Pseudomonadaceae > Pseudomonas > Pseudomonas sp. Pf153. The sequence continues at coordinate 105,192 of NZ_LHVL01000016.1, forward strand.
CCATTGTTCGTCAAATACCGGGAATTCTATGGCTCCCTGCCCTACCCGGATTCGTCCCGGGCCTTTTTGGAAAAGCGCCTGCGCCGCAAAGAATCGGTGATCTACCTCGCCCTACCCGATGACGACGACAGCAAGCTGCTGGGCTTCTGCCAGCTCTACCCGAGCTTTTCGTCGCTGTCGCTCAAGCGCGTGTGGATCCTCAACGACATCTACGTCGCCGAAGACGCCCGCCGCCAATTGGTGGCCGACCACCTGATACGCACCGCAAAGAAAATGGCCAAGGAAACCAACGCCGTCCGTATGCGCGTCTCCACCAGCAGCACCAACAAAGTGGCGCAGAAAACCTACGAGTCGATTGGCTTCAAGGAAGACACCGAGTTCAAGAACTACATCCTGCCGATCAGCGACTCGCTCTGACACACCGGGAAGCAAGCCAGCCCCAGATCATCTGTGGGAGCGGGCTTGCTCGCGAAAGCGCCGGGTCAGCTTGCATCAACGTTGGATGTGCTGCCGTCTTCGCGAGCAAGCCCGCTCCCACACCGGTTCGAGACATTCACGAAAATCCATGCCCACCGCCATCCATCGAAATCCCCCGCTACAAACTCAACACGCCCATCACAATCCACCCCGTATAATCCCCCCTCTTCCCGGCCTGTAAGAAAAAGCTACAAACCCCGTAGCCCAACTCCAGAGCTCGACCCACCCGCCTGCCGAGTCGGGCCACCACCAAGGTGCATTACATGGATTTCAACCCCCTCGACCTTATCCTGCATCTCGACGTGTACCTCGACATGCTGGTGACCAATTATGGAACATGGGTCTACGCTATCCTGTTCCTGGTGATCTTCTGTGAAACCGGCCTGGTGGTAACGCCCTTCCTGCCCGGCGACTCGCTGCTGTTCATCGCCGGCGCCGTCGCCGCCGGTGGTGCCATGGACCCCGTGCTGCTGGCCGGCCTGCTGATGCTCGCGGCCATCCTCGGCGACAGCACCAACTACCTGATCGGCCGCACCGCCGGCGAAAAACTGTTCAGCAACCCGAACTCGAAAATCTTCCGCCGCGACTACCTGCAACAAACCCACGACTTCTATGACAAACACGGTGGCAAAACCGTGACCCTGGCGCGCTTCCTGCCAATCATCCGCACCTTCGCCCCCTTCGTCGCCGGCGTCGGCAAAATGAATTACCTGCGTTTCTTCGGCTTCAGCGTCCTCGGCACCGTCCTCTGGGTCGGCGGCCTGGTCACCCTCGGCTATTTCTTCGGCAACGTGCCCTTTATCAAGCAGAACCTGTCGCTGCTGGTGGTGGGCATCATCCTGGTGTCGCTGCTGCCGATGATCATCAGCCTGGTGCGCAGCAAAATGAGCCAGCGCGCTTCGAAAGCCTGATCGCCCATGTGGTCCCTGAGCAACTGGCGCCGCCAGCGCACCCTCGCCAAACACCCTGTTGCCGAAGAGACCTGGCAACGGGTGCGTCAGCAACTGAGCTTCCTCGACGGCATCAGCGCCGCCGAGGACCAGTGGCTGCGCGAGGCCTGTGTGCTGTTCCTCCACGATAAGCACCTGACCGCCCTGCCCGGCGTCGAACTGCACCAGGAACAACGCCTGCTGCTCGCCGCCCAGGCCCAATTGCCACTGATGCACCTGGGCGAACTGAACTGGTACCAGGGCTTCCACGAAATCGTCCTCTACCCCGACGACTTCCTCAGCCCCCAACGCTACCGCGACGCCAGCGGCATCGAACACGAATGGGACGGCGAACACAGCGGCGAAGCCTGGCCCCAGGGCCCGATCATCCTGGCCTGGGACGGCGTGATGGCCAGCGGCGGCTGGGACGGCTACAACCTGGTGATCCACGAACTGGCGCACAAACTCGACATGCTCAACGGCGACGCCAACGGCCTGCCGCCACTGCACGCCGACATGCGCATCAAAGACTGGGCCGACGCCATGCAACAGGCCTACGACGACCTTAACCGCCAACTGGACCACGACCCGGACGCCGAAACCCTCATTGACCCCTACGCCGCGGAAAACCCTGCCGAATTCTTCGCCGTCACCAGCGAATACTTCTTCAGCGCCCCGGACCTGCTGCACCAGGCCTATCCGCAGGTCTACTCGCAGCTTCAGGCGTTCTATCGTCAGGATCCGTTGGCCCGGCTGCGGCAACTTCAAGCCGAAGATCCGGTCTATCAGGCGTCATACTAAGGTCTCTACGACCCTGGTAACGTGGCATCAGCGGCCGAATATGCCTATAATCGCCGCCACTTTTTGGTCAATCCGACCAGCCTTTTGGTCAACTAACGGGGGCACCGCCCAATGAGCTACAGCAAGATTCCGGCTGGCAAAGACCTGCCGAACGACATCTACGTTGCGATCGAAATCCCGGCCAACCACGCCCCGATCAAATACGAAATCGACAAGGACAGCGATTGCCTGTTCGTTGACCGTTTCATGGCCACCCCCATGTTCTACCCGGCCAACTACGGTTACATCCCCAACACCCTGGCCGACGACGGTGACCCCCTCGACGTGCTGGTCGTGACCCCTTACCCGGTTGCCCCAGGCTCGGTCATCCGCGCCCGTCCGGTCGGCATCCTGAACATGACCGACGACGGCGGCGGCGATGCCAAAGTCATCGCAGTGCCACACGACAAACTGTCGCAACTGTATGTGGATGTGAAGGAATACACCGACCTGCCACCGCTGCTGATCCAGCAGATCGAGCACTTTTTCGAGAACTACAAGGATCTCGAAAAAGGCAAGTGGGTGAAAATCGAAGGCTGGGCCGGTGCAGACGCCGCCCGCGAAGCGATCACCAAGTCGGTTGCCGCCTACAAAGGCTGAACCTGAACTTGCAGAAGAACCCCGGTTTATACCGGGGTTTTTTATGCTTGGGCACTTAATTAATACTTACATGTATTAATAGTGCAACCCAGCGTTTATCAGCGTTTAGCTCGCTTAATTCCATTCCCGCAAACGGAAAGATCATCTTATAAATTTGAACGACATGTTTATTGCCGAAAACAAAGTCGCCTCTAAACTTTCCGTTTATGAAAATGACCTCCAGTGGCGACCGCTTCAGAGCCCTTCTTAAAGAAGCCAACATCCGCTCCGCCGACTTCGCGAAGTTATACGGCGTGAAGTCGCAGCACGTGAACAACTGGTTCAACCGTGGCATCCCGCCCGGCCGCATCCACGGCATTGCCGGCCTGCTGACTGTCAGCCCCCAGTGGCTGGCCCACGGCGAAGGCCCGCAAACCCCGCTGGGCCTCGGCCCCGGCATCACCTACGACGCCGCCGAAGTCCAGGGCGTCTACAGCGTGCCGGAAACCACGGACATCGAACTGCCCTACTACAAGGAAGCCCCCATCGCCCCCGGCGAAACCAGGACACACGTCATCGAAATCCCCGACCAATCCATCCGCCTGCCCCGCAGCCACCTCGACTCCCTGGAAATAAACCCTGGCGATGCCATCTGCACCACCATGGTCGGCGACAGCATGGCCGACCGCATCGAAGACGGCTCCACCCTCGCCATCGACCGCGGCCTGACCCAAATCATCGACGGCCAGATCTACGCCCTCGAACACGACGGCATGCTCCGTATCAAATACCTGCACCGCATCCCCGGCAACCGACTGCGACTGCGCAGCCACAACAACACCGCTTATCCGGATGAAGTCTTCAGCGTCGAGCAGATCGAAGCGCAGAATCTGCGCGTCATCGGCTGGGTCTTCTGGTGGTCCACCCTGACCAAACAACGCCCACCGGTGTTCGACTAACCCCCAAATGTGGCGGGGGGCTTTTGTGGCGAGGGGTTCATCCCCGCTGGGCTGCAAAGCAGCCCCCGCCCTTTCCCACCACCCCATAACCCAATGATTCAACACAACTTCCACTGGGATTTTGCCAAAAACCCACGTATCCTCCGCCCCACATTTGCGAGACCACGCCTCGCACCGACAAGGCAGATCACTTTCTGACCAAGTCCCACAGCCGGCCGCAAGAGCCGGATGTACGTTTTGAAGGCTGGTGAGGTTTGTCAAAAACGAACTGAGTCAGTCAACGAGAAGCCGGCCATAAGCCGGCTTTTTAATGTCTAGACGCTTCCAGTGATAACCTGCAAGTTCTTCTATAAATGACCATTGGATCAGTTATGAAAAGCTGTGTGAGGACGCTCGGAGCTAGCCTCCCTAACAGTATAGTGATCTCCGCCGCTTGGTTATCGGGGCTTGCGACGATAGGACTCTTGTGGGGCATGATAGTGTATTGGCCCGATAAGCTTACAACCGAAGGACGTCAGCTCTTCCTGGCTTCTGTTTCTATTTTTTGCCTCTCCATATGGCACTTGATACGGCGCAAGAGACGAGCAAAAGCACTTGTAGCGTCCATCAACCTAAAAGAAGGCTTGAGCCTTGACGATACTCATCTGCTCGGCTATCCAAGCCCCATCTTTTTTGTCTTTGACCCCTCCAGCAAGAAACTCGCTCAATGCCAAAGCGCCACCGGCGATTATCAAATTCGAGACTTCACGTGGATCACAGGCTGGCACTTTGAGTGGCAACAGATTGACCACAGGGTGTCGGGCGGGGTTCTTCGAATAGTCGATGGGGCAGGCATGAGCATTCCAGCCGACGAGATTCGGCGTAGATTCATAAGATTCTCACTGGTTTTGACGGCTGCCGATACAGATCATCCTCCCTTCCGTTTCCCAATGAACCGGAGCGCAGCTGAAGGGTGGAGTACCCGGTGCAATGCGCTTTTCAACGGCTAAACACAAAGCCACAACATCCATCCTATTCCAGTCCCTCAAAGCCCAGCTCAGACACGAATGCGCCCGGTATCATTTCGGGCTTTCGGATACGTAAAAAAGGTTTTGCCCAGCAAGACCTTTTTTACGTCAAGAGGGCCGCGAACGCCCCGCCCTACCTCACCTCAACAATATCCAAAGCCCGATTCGCCAACAGCTCACTCAACTCAATCACCTGCAAAATCCCCAACGCCACATGTCGCCGTGATCCTTCGAGATCAAACGCCAGATCACTGATCATGGCATTTGCCGAAGCCAGGCTCTCACTGAGATTCGCAAGCAGACATTCGGAATCAACATCTGGTGCAATACGGAAAACAGTGTGGGGCTTGTCAGACGCCTTCTTCTCAGACGTAGGGTTCAGATAGAAATCCAAAGCCCGGGAGGCGGCATCATCAAGCTTCTTGTTATGAGCAGACTGAACACGAGACACGGCTTCGTCTGTAGCTGGGGGGTTCGGTGTAATTTTGACCACGGTAAAGCTCCTAGAGTCTGTTGGAGCTACCACCATCCGCTGCGAAACGAAGTTAGGGCGGCAGCTGTACGCGGGTTCGCAGACCGGGACTCTAGGGACCGGCAGACCAAAGGTCTCCCACGCACAGCCACCTCTGACGAAATCACAGACATAGGCTATCTGCTTTCGAAGGTGACGTTGTGCGCCTATAGAGTCCGGGCTGCGAAACCCGATCACTGATGAGCAGTGACAGGACTCAAACTACCGACGCGGCCCAAGGCGCACAAGCCGGCGGATTCTGGCGTAGTTGTAGGCAATGGCGCAAGGCGATGTCGGCTGGATATTGGGAGAGTAGCGGACTGTTGATTGGTCTGTAGGTTGCTGATCTATTTGACTGATGAGCCGCTATCGCGAGCAGGCTCGCTCCCACAGAGGAACATGTGTGCATATGTCGCTGCTGGCGACATGACGGTAGAACGTATCGCCGAAATCGAAAAATAGCGACACGTCAGGCATTTCAAAATAGGACTGGCACAAGCACGACTGACTGCATCCATGCAGCCAGTCGCGAGCGGGTTACGACTCGTTGTTCAACGGGGCTTGCGACCAGCATCACAATGAATCAGGCGGGATATCTCGACCATATCCACAACGGTTTTGTCATCGACCTCAAACCCGCTGCCTGCCCCCCCTGTGTTGCTATTACTTAAGCGTAACGTCGAGCATCGGCGGGATGTATCCGTAGTCATACTCGGCCACCACGAATGTCTGCTGCCCTTTTATTTTCATGCCCACCGTTGGCGCCTCGGTGCCACCCACACGAACCTGCGTGCCGGTTTCGTCGGTCGGTACGCTGTCGATAAAGGAGGTCACCAGGCCGTTTGGCATTACATAGTGCGAGTAGGTCTGGAATGGCTGGGAGGACGGGTTGCCCAGCACCAGGCCGGAACCGTTGAGCGGCACGTAGGGGCCGAACAACGAGTCCGCGACGAAACCGTACACGCCGTCCGGTCCGGTTACACCGTCGGCATAGGTGAAGGTGTGGCTGATCGTGAACAGGTAGTACTTGCCGTCCTGGAACACGAAGTGCGGACGCTCGGTCTGGTCGTTGACGCCCACGGCCGTCAACAGTGGCGGCAACATTTCCCAGTCGTCACCGTCCGCGTCGCGGGCTACGGCGATGCCAACACAGGCGGTCTGAAAGCGCGAGTTGCCGACATCTTCATAACCCGGTGGCACGTCGCCGATTTCGGCCTCGCCCACTTTGTGCGAGCCGCGTTCACCGGCCACGTTGCCTTCGAACAGCATGTACAGCTTGCCATCGTTCGGGTCGCGGAATGGCCATGGGTCGCGGAAACCCCAGAAGGCGTTTTGGGCTTCGGTCTGATACATCTTGCCGTCGGCCTCGAACAGCGGCTTGACCTTCTCGAAGCCGACCATGCTGACACCATGCTCAGTGGTCACTACCCGACCACGCACCTTGACGATGGTCGCGCCTGGGGTGACGGCGGTGTAATACAGATCCACTTCACCTCGGTCGTTCAACAGGATCGGCGTGCCGGCCCATTCGCGAGCGGTCGGCGAAACCCCTTCGGCCATCACACGGCCACCGAATTCCCAGTTCTTGCCGGTACGAGAAAACCAGTAATACATCTTTGCCCGACCGTGACGATCGTTCCAATCGCGGAGAATGTCGTAGTTACCGTCCTCGTCGAGGTACGCCGGGTCGTTTGGATGACGATCGGCTGTCAGCGTGAAGATCACCGACCAGCCATCGACGGAGGTCACGTTACCGTCCAGGTCGCGTAGGGGCATGGTGTCCCAGATGAACACGTCGTCGCTCAATACCGGGAAATCCGCGCTGACCAGCGGCTGAGTGGTGGTGGGATCGTCCGCCCGGACTTTCAACGCATCAGCGCGGGTCCACAGGCTGGGTTGATGGGGGGTTGCACCGAATTTTTCAGTGTTGGTTTTCATAAGGTAATACCTCGTCCATGAATGGATTCAAATAAATGACGCTTGAGAAATACTGGATGCGCATACAGTGAAACCACCTTATAGAGGCGCACCCGTGCGGGTCAAGAAAAAAATGCATTTGTGCATATTTTAGTTTTTTCTTGGAGCTGATACGTTTCAGCCATGAGCGTTCAAAGAAGTTTTATCGTGGAAAGATCGACGATGTTGGCAGCACACTCAATGCGCCAGACCACTAATCGGTGGAAGCGGGTTGACTGGGATTTGGGCGGAAGTAGTGCATGGAGGATCAGTGAGCTGAGCCGGCCTGTCCTGTTTGAAGCCCAGCATGAAGCGGGGGATCAGCACGGTTGATGTCGTATCGTTTTCGCGAGCAGGCTCGCTCCCACAGTGGGGGGGTGAAATGCCTGCTACGGTGGTGGGTCAGTTGGATTGGTGTTGGCTGATGGCTCGCTCCCACAGGGGATTGGAGGTGGCCAGAAGACGGGGAAGCAGCCAGCGAATGCATGTCATCGTTCGTTCGGTCCTGTCTTTGGGCTGCTGCTATAAACGCCGAGCCATCAGGCATTGCTCCCTCCCCCAAGCCTCAAACCGCTCCAACATTTCCCAGCCAAACTTGGCGTAGTAATGACTCTGGTTATGGGTATGCAAGTACAAGGTAGTGACCCCAGCCTCCCTCGCATGACGACAAACACCTTCGATCAACTGCGCAGCGATCCCTCTGCGCCGTGCATTAGGGGCGACGAGTACGCACGCCAGCCACGGTCCCAGTTCCGGCCGCTCAGGCAGGTCGTCGCTGGCAAGTGAGGCGCCGCCCAATAGTTGGCCGTTTTCTGTAGCGATCAGGCATTTCCAGCGGCCGTCGCGCTGTCCTTCGGCGAATTCCTGCTGCCAGCTATCGAGGGATTGTTGTGCATATTCGTGGCTGAATTCCCGATAAAGCCATTCGGCCATCAGGTTGCACTGATCCATTTGGTTTTCGAGCCAATCCATCTGCGGCATTTGAAACGCTCCTTGTGCTTTTTTCCTGTGGCATGAAGAAAGCCCTGCTTGTGCAAGGCTTTCTTCATGCCTGGGGTAACGACGCTTCCCTACCTTACCTCAACAATATCCAAAGCCCGATTCGTCAACAGCTCATTCAACTCAACCACCTGCTGAATCCCCAACGCCACATGCCGTCGCGAGCCTTCAAGGTCGGATGCCAGGTCTCCGATCATTGCGTTCGCCGAAACGAGGTTTTCACTGAGGGTGGCAAGTAAGCATTCGGAATCCACATCAGAAGCGATGCGGTAGATGGTGTTGGGGTTGTCGGACGTTTCTTTCTTCGGCTTGGGATTCAGGTAGTAATCCAAGGTCCGAGTCGCGGCATCATCAAACTTTTTGTTGCGGGCCGATTGGACGCGGGAAACGGTTTCGTCTGTTGCTGGGGGGGGGCGGTGTAATTTTAACCATAGCCTTAGCTCACTCTTGGTTGAGGCCACGCCCCGCTCGCTGCTAAACGAGTGGGAGGCAGCTGTACGCGGGTTAGCAGACCGATGAGCTAAGGAATCGGCGCGCCCGAGGGCGCCCCACGCACAGCCACCATCAAGTACAGGGATGGGGATCCCTGACTGATGAAGCTTGATACGACTCAACTCGACGGGCTGTTAAACCCGATCACTGATGGGCAGTGACGGGATTCAAGTTACCGACGCGGCCAAGGACGCACAAGCCGGCGGATTCTGGCGTAGTTGTAGGTAATGGCGCAAGGCGGTGTGGGTCGGGGCTGATCCTAGGGCGTCACAATAAACACCGGGCCGGGGTGTGGATGTCATGTCGTCAAAAGTCGATTTTGACGACACGTTATTGGGGTATGTCGTTGGTGGCGACATGAGACCTGAGAGCGGTGGGGATAGATGTATTGCTATCGCGAGCAGGCTCGCTCCCACAAGGGGGAGCGGTTCAGGCTCACGCTTATGCAATTGCGCAAACGAAACTCCTGGCGTGACCGGCTTCCGCCCCCATTAAGGTTATGGCTGGTTCATCGATGGGGTCGAGTCGAACCAGGCTCATGCATTCTCGTCGGTAAACCGAGCTGCCGCCTGAATCAGCGTGAACCACATATCCTCCGTGCTTTACGCCCACGCGAGCCTTAGCGAGGGCAATGCTGGCCGAGACCAGAATATGAAAGTCCAGCACATTGTTCTTATGCAAAACCGTCGCGCCAATAAAATGCTCTGCGCATATTTCCAGAGCGATTTGCAGGTCACGGACAGCAGGGGTTTCTCGATAGCTGCCCGGCATGAATATTTTATCGGCCCAGAACTGCGCCCCAGCCAGTTCTTCCAGCCCATCATTTCCGATGTTGGGGTAGCGTTTATGCTGATAAAAGACGTTTCCATCCCAAATAATGAAGCCGGTATTTCTGACGATTCCGTCCCTGGCTTCCGGCCCTCTTGTTTCGATTGTCGCAATCTCCGCCTTCGTAGTCTTTGCATAGTGGCCATAAATGCCTTTACTCAGGCGATCACGCTGTGGAATTTCGCCCACGATCGCATCCATTTCCTGACTGTATTTTGGCTTATTAATATTTCTGGTTTGTCCCCACGATTTTAACTTCCCGGTCTCCCTTTTCAGCATCCTGGAATCCGGGCGCATCATTGACTTGAACCACAGCGTCGTGCCTGGAACCAGTATCAACCTTGGGTTTCTCTTTGAAACGTCCACCAACGTTGCCCGGATGGTTTCTTTTTCCTCCTCTGAAAGAAGCGTGTCAGGCATGTCCTTGGAGAAAAAATACTCGGGCGCGACGACCAGACAATAATCCAGTCGATGTTGATCGGCATTTTTGGCGAAGGCCGTTTTCGCCATGTCTTCCAAGGCCCCAATTCTTTGGTGGATGGCGACAAGGCTGTTATCAGTAGGGATTCGTAATTTGCGTGTATCGAAGTCCCATATCACCACCAGTACGTTCGGCATCCTTCCTCCCGCCCTGGCTGCTGATCGGTGCCGCAGGCCGGGTTGGCCGCATTGGGTGGGAAGGCACTGGCTCATTTTCCAGGAAAACTCAGCTTAGATGAGTCAGGGCGATTTGGCTGACAGCCCCTGAAAAATCTTGTGGCACGCCGGATTCGAGGCCCTTTCGGATGCTTTCAGAAAAAGAAACATCGGACAGGTGACCAAACCTGCCCGATGCCAACGACCTGAACCCATCACCCCAGCGTATTCAAACAAACCACCTTCGGCTGGGTCATTTCCTCATACGCAAACCGCACCCCTTCCCGCCCGAGGCTGCCGTATTTGGAGCCGCCAAATGGCATGGCATCGAAACGAAAATCAGACGAGTCGTTGATCATCACCCCGCCGGCTTCGATTCGCCGTGCGGCGCTCATGGCAGTGGTCAGGTCGTTGGTGAAGATCCCGGCATGCAAGCTGTACTCAGGCTCGTTGGCCAACTCCACCGCCTCATCAAACGTCTCGAACGGTTGCAACACCACCACCGGGGCGAAGACTTCGTTGCGCCACAGGCGGCTGGTGTGGTTGACGTTTTCCAGGACGGTGGCGGCGTAGCAGGCGCCTTGGCGGTGGTGGCCGCAGAGTAAGGTGGCGCCTTCTTGTAGGGCTTCGTTGACGACTTGTTCGGCGTTTTGCGCAGCTTGAGGGGTGATCATCGGGCCGATGTCGGTGTCGGCCAGCAGGGGGTTGCCGACGACGAGGGCCTGGGCCTGGTTGACGAAGCATTCGCGGAAGGCTGCGTAGATCGGCGCCTGGATCAGCAGGCGTTGGGCGCCGATGCAGTTTTGGCCGGCGGCCCAGAAGGCGCCGGAGAGGCAACTTTCGACGGCGGCGTCGAGGTCGCAGTCGGACATGACGATGACGGGCGCGTTGCCGCCCAGGTCCATGGCGAGTTTTTTCAGGCCGGCGGTGCGGGCGATTTGTTCACCGGTGATGAAGCCGCCGGTGAAGGAGATCATTCGCACTTCGCGGGCGGCGACCAGGGCTTTGCCCAGTTCGGCACCGCCAGTGGCGACGGTGACCACGGTTTCGGGCAGGCCGGCCCTGACCAGGTAGGAGACCAGTTTGAGCGCCGACAGCGGCGTCAGCTCGGACGGTTTTAGGATCACCGCGTTGCCACCGGCAATGGCCGGGCCGAGTTTGTGGGCCACCAGGTTCAGCGGGTCGTTGTAGGGGGTGATGGCGACGATCAGGCCCAGGGGCTCCCGGGTGAACCAGCCCTGGCGCGATTCGGCGCCGTCGTAGGCGTCGAACGGCACCACTTCGCCGGCGTTGCGCCGGGCTTCTTCGGCGGAGAGTTTGAGGGTGTTGATGCACCGTTTGACTTCTTTTTCCGCCTGCTTGAGGGTCTTGCCGGCTTCGTCGACGATCAGCCGGGCGAAGATCCGGGCGTCGCGTTGGATGTTCGCGGCGGCGTGTTCGAGGATGCTTGCGCGGCGATGCCGGGGCAGCGCGGCGCAGGCTTGGGCGCCGCTGCGAGCGGTCACCAGCAGTTGCGGCACTTGCGCGGCGCAGATGTCCGCCACAGTACCGACAAGGCTGCCGTCGAACGGGTTAAGGACGTCGATTTGCGGCTCTGCCATTGCCAGGGCCAGACGAGATACGTTCATGGTGGTCTCCTAGTTGCGCACGGCAGACTGGTGAATGGCGATGATGTCCGACAGCAGGGCGAACGCGGTTTCCGTGCGCCCAGCCCCAGGGCCGGACACTGTCACGGCGCCGAGCAGCTCGCTGGTGAACGACACGGCGTTGATGGCGCCACTGATGCCGGCGAGTGGATGCTCGTGGCTCAGCAGGCGCGGTTCGACGCTGGCGCTGATGGAGCCGTTGGCGTGGCGGCTGGCGGCTCCGATGAGTTTCCAGCGAGCGCCGTCCTGGCGGGCTTTTTCGATGTCGGCCAGGCTCAGTGAGGAGATGCCGTTGCACGAAACGTCGGCGATGGTGAGCTTGGCGTCCAGCAGTTCGTTGGCGAGGATTACCACTTTCAGGCGCACGTCGTGGCCTTCGACATCCGCCGTCGGATCGGCTTCGGCGTAGCCCAGCGCTTGGGCTTTGCTGACGGCTTCGGCAAAGCCCAGGCCGCCTTCCATGCAGGTGAGGACGAAGTTGGAGGTGCCGTTGAGGATGCCTTCGAAACCGATGATCTCGCTGCCGGCCATTGCCTGTTTGGCGACGCGAATCACCGGCGTACCGCTCATCACCGAGCCTTCGTATTCAAAGGCGACGTTATTGCGGTGGGCCAGGGCCTTGAGCTCGGCGCCATGTAAAGCGATCGGGCCTTTGTTGGTGGTGACCACGTGTTTGCCGCGCTCCAGCGCCCAGCGGCAGAACGAGGTGGCGGGTTCGCCGTCCACCGGATTGGTGAAGGTGGCCTCGGCGATGATGTCCGCGCCGCTGTCCTTGATCACAGTCTCATTGAGGGCTTCGGCGGAGCCGCCCGGCCATTGTGCGAAGGCACCTTTGGTGGCCGGCAGTTGGGCGAGCAACGCAGCCTCGAGGCCTTCGCGGCCCATGACCGAACCGAGGAACAGATCGGTCACACCGACGATTTTCAGGGTGAAGCCCAGCTCGGCTTTCCATTGTTCGTTACGCTCGGCAATCAGTTGCGCCAATGCCCGGTTCACACCGCCGAAGCCGACCAGCACCAGTTTGTATTCAGTCATTTTTGTTATGCCCTTGATCCGGGTGATGGGTTGTTGGAATCAAGGTTAGGGCCGGGGCCAGGGCAGTGAAATAGGCCAATTTGCTCTATTTTATGGGCGTTTTGACCAGGGGTTGGGCAGGGTGACGCGCCCCCGATCAACACAAAAAACCTGTGGGAGCGAGCCTGCTCGCGATGGCGTCAGGTCAGTCAACATCGAAGTCGGCTGGTCCACCGCTATCGCGAGCAGGCTCGCTCCCACAGGGGTTATGTGTGGGGTTTTAGACCACTGAAGACAACACGAATGAGGTGACAGTGTTCTCCACCCCCGGCAACGCCGAGATCTCTTTCCAGACCTTATGCACCCGCTCCGGGCTCGCGGCGCCTACGCGCAGCATCAGGTCGAACTCGCCGCTCATCACGTCGCACTGCTGCACTTCCGGCATGGCTTGCAGGGCTTGCAAGACGTCGGCGCCGCGCATGCGGTCGTAGCGGTAGACGAAGATCACCGCGTTGATGTTCGACGAGGCGTGGGCGCCCTCGCCGGTGCGGATGGTGTAGCCCTGGATCGCGCCGTCGCGTTCGAGCCGTTCGATGCGTTGGCGCACGGCGTTGCGTGAGAGGTTGACCTTGGCCGCCAGCTCGGCGTGGGCGGCGCGGGCGTTGAGTCGCAGTTCGGCGATGATGCGTTCGTCGAGGGGATCGAGGATGCGCTTCACGGGGGCTCCTTACAGTGCGTCGAGCAACTGATGGATCGTGTCGAGTTCGTGCGGCTGGATGCGATGGATCTGCGCCGGGCCATGGGCCGAAACCGGAAGGGGTTGGACCGCTACATTGATTCCCAATTCACCGAGCAGCGCCGCCGATTTGACCGGCGAGATCTCCCCCAACGTCACCATCGGCGCCACCAGACTGCGCCGGTACAAACGCGCCGCGAGCACACCGGTGGCGGTGTGCGGATCGATGACATAACCGGTGTCGCGATACAGCGAAGTGATCTCCTCCAACGTCTGCTGATCCGTGACCGCATAGGAGTCGATGATCATCCGCGCCTGCAACCAGAACTCGTTGGCGATGGTCATTTCGCCGCTGGTTTCGAAGCGGTCCATCAGCGCGCTCACCGCCTGGTCGTCATGCCCGTAGAGTTCCCAGAGAAAGCGCTCCAGGTTGGAGAAGATCGACAGGTCCATGGCCGGCGACAGGGTCTTGTTGGCGCGCAATCGGGAGTAGTGGTTCTTCAAGAACAACTGATGCAGCGCGTCGTTCTGGTTGGTCGCGACGATCATCTGAGTGATCGGCAAGCCCATCTTCTGCGCGATGTAGCCGGCATAGACTTCGGCAAAACTCGCCGCCGGCACGCTGAAGCCAATCGGCCGCTGACCACCGCCCAGTTGCAGCACGGCGTGGAAGTAGAACACCAGTTGCGCCAACACACCGATCCAGTTGCTGGAGTTGAAGCTGATCGCCTCGTGCTGCGCCCAGGGCCACTGGCGGAACAGGCTGCTGACGAGGGTCTGGCAGTCGTCGAAACTGCCATTGACGGCGAATTGATGAACCCGCGGATGCGCCTCTGCTTGCAGCTGTTGAAGCTGGTGTTGCGGTACGCCGGCCTCCGGATAAATCACCACCACCGCCACTTCATCGCAGTGTTTGAACGCTTCGATGGCCGCCAGCCCGGTGTCGCCGTTGGTGGCGCCGATCACCACGGCGCGTTGGCCGTTTTTACGCAGGAAATACTGCACCAGTCGAGCCTGGAGCTGGGCGGCGAAATCCTTCGAGGAACGGGTCGGGCCATGGAACAGTTCCAGCACCCATTCGTTGCGATCCACCTGATGCAGCGGCGCCAGGGAGCGGTGGCTGAACTGACTGCCGGCTTCCTTGAGCAGGCGCTTGAGGTCCGTCTCGGGAATCGCCTCGCCCACGAACGGGCTCATCACTCGATAGGCCAGTTCGTCATAGGACAGGGTCGACCAGTTGGCGATTTCCTGGGGTTCGAACAGCGGCAGTCCGACGGGCACGAACAGCCCGCCGTCCTCGGCCACGCCCGATAACACGACCTTTTCAAAACCGACCTGCACGGCCGAATTTCGGGTACTCACATAGCGCATGGTTGGCTCCGGTCATTCATTTGAAACGGTGTGCCTGCTCGACCAGCCAGGTGGCAAACGTGACTGCGTCGGGATGCTGCTCGGTCCCGGAACCGCGCACGAGGTAAAACGATTCGCTGGCTTCGATGCGTTGGCTGAAGGGTTCGATCAGGCGCCCGTCGGCCAGCAGGTCCGCAACCATGGACGAGCGCGCCAGGGCGATCCCCTGCCCCAGCTCGGCCATGCGCAAAGTGCAGACCAGCGTGTCAAACTGGAGGCCTGCCGACGAGTCGACGTTGTCGGCACCGACCATGTTCAGCCAATAACCCCAACCTTCTTCGTAACCCAGCACATGCAGCAGCGAGTGCTTCGCTACGTCCGCCGGCACCTTGAGCGGCGAGCGCGCCATCAGCTCCGGCGAGCAGACCGGGAACAGGCTGTCCCAGGTCAGGCGCTGCGACACCAGGCCGGGCCATTGGCCGCGGCCCCAGCGAATCTCCAGGTCGTCCTCGCCATCCAGTTCCTTGACCCAGATGTTGCTGATGTAGCGAATGTCCAGCTGTGGATGGGCCTGACGAAACTCCGCCAGCTTCGGCGCCAGCCAGTGCACGAAGAACGCGAGACTGCCACGCACTTTGATCGGCCGCCGCTTGCGCTGGCCGAAAATTTCGTTGGTGCCCACCGCCAGCCGGGTGATCGCGTCCTGCACCACCGGCAGGTAGGACTGGCCTTCCTCGGTCAGCCCCAGGCCTCGGGGCAGGCGCTTGAACAGCGCCACCCCCAGGTGACTTTCCAGTTGGCGGATCTGCTGGCTCACCGCGCCCTGGGTCAGGCACAACTCTTCGGCGGCGTGGGTGAAGTTCAGGCAGCGGGCGGACACTTCGAATGCCCGCAGCCAGTTCAAAGGGGGTAATGGTTTCTGCTTCATGATCCGGTTCTCGTCTACGCCCCTTTCCCCCGAGCACGCCAACTAGATAGCGTCGGACGGCTGTGCCAACGGGTTCAGCAGCAAGCGTTGCTCGCGGCCTTTGCGGGTAATGAAGTACACGAGATAGCAACAGGCGATGAATGGCAAGCCAAAGTACAACGCCACTCGCTGTTCCGGGTCGAATGCGATCCCGACACACGCCAGCCCACAGGACGACAACGCCCCCAGCGGGATCCACGGATAGCCGCGCACGCGGAACTTGAGCTGGCTGACATCACCGCCGTTGGCAACGTAGTGGCGGCGGAACGCGATCTGGCTCGCGGCAATGCTCATCCACACCACGACCACCGCCAGGCCTGAGATCGACACCAGCGCCAGGTAGATGGTGTCGGCGGCAAATACGCTGCTGAGCAACGACGCAGCGCCTCCGGCCATGCTGACGATGATGGCGTTAAGCGGCGTGCCCATCCGCGTCAGGGCCGAGAACTGCTTGGGCAGGTGCCCTTGGTCGCTCAGGGTCCAGAGCATCCGCGAGGCGGCATATAGGCCGGAGTTGGCCGCCGACAGCAAGGCGCTGATGATCACGAAGTTCATGATGTCGGCGGAGTATGGAATGCCGATGTAGGTGAACACGGTGACGAACGGGCTTTCGACGATGCCGGCCTGCTCGCGAGGCAACAGAGTGGAGAGGACGAAGATGGTGCCGACAAAAAAGATCGCCAGGCGCAGCACGGTGGTGCGGATGGCTCGCGGCACGTTGCGTTGCGGATCCTTGGTTTCACCGGCGGCGATGCCGATCAGTTCGGTGCCGGAGAAGGCGAAGGAAACCGCCAGCAGCGTCATGGCAATCGGCATGAACCCGGTAGGAAACAGCCCTTCGCGGGTGAAGTTACTCAACCCGATGCTGTGGGCCTGATCGATGTGCAGCAGGCCGAGAATCGCCCCGCCGCCAATCAGCAGGAACGCCACCACGGTCGCGACTTTGACCAACGACAACCAGAACTCAGTCTCGGCGAACAACCGCACCGAGACCACGTTGCTCAGGAACACCACCCCGGCGAACAGGGCGCTCCAGATCCACACCGGCGTGTCCGGAAACCAGCGCGTCATCAGGATCCCGGCGGCGGTAAATTCCGAACCGATGGCCACGGTCCAGGTCAGCCAGTACAGCCAGGCCACGGTGTAGCCGGTGCCCGGGCCGAGGAAGCGTGTGGCGTAGGTGCTGAACGAGCCGGTTTCCGGCATCTGCACCGCCAGTTCACCCAGGCACATCATCACCATGTAGACCATGAGCGCGCCGATGATGTAGGCGATCACCGCACCCAAGGGTCCAGCCTGGTTAACCGTGTAGCCGGAGGTGAGAAAGAGCCCGGTACCGATGACGCCACCCAATGCCAACATGACAATGTGGCGCGTCTGCATTTCCTGTTTGAAGCCGGCACGTGTCGTGAGTTGTTGTTCTTGTAGGGACATGGTTTTGTTCTCATGAAGGTTGTCAGGGCGCGTGTCGACGCCTGCGGTGAGTTGCGCCGCAGGGTCAACTCGGGTCGCCACCAAGCTTTATTATTTTCCTGTTCATGAACGCCCCGATGACCGCCTTGTCGTGGGGACTGATACTTCAGCTGGCTGTTTCGGAGCACATCTCAGGGGTTGTGGATGGGGTGTTTGCCTGGGCCAGTGCCTCTCGCGAACGTCGGGCAAAGGCGAAGGCCTGTTTCAGATCGTCGAGCAGATCATCGGTGTCTTCGATGCCCACCGAGACCCGTACCAGGCCTTCGGAGATGCCCAGGGCCAGACGTTCTTCCAGGGTGTTTTCGACGTGGCTGGTGGTCCGCGCCGGGCCATAGATGGTTTCCACCGCACCGAGGTTGCCGGCGCAATGGGCGAAGCGCAGACGCGGCAGCAGCACTTTCACGGTGCCCATGCCACCGACCAGGACAAAGCTGACGATGGCGCCGAACCCGGCCATTTGCGCACAGGCCACGGCGTGGTTCGGGTGGCAGGGCAGGCCGGGATAATTCACTGACTCAACCAACGGCTCGGTGAGCAGGAACTCCGCCAGGGCCCGGGCGCTGGACTGCTGCTGACGCATGCGCAGCACCAGGGTCTTCATGCCGCGGATAATCATGTAGGCCGAGAACGGGTCGAGCGCCGCACCGTTGATTTCCCGGTAATGCCGCACCTTGCTCATCAAGGCTTCACGGCCGCACACCAGCCCGCCGAGCACATCGCCATGGCCGCTGAGGAATTTGGTCGCGCTGTGGATCACCACGTCCACGCCCAGTGCCAGTGGGTTCTGGTTCAGCGGCGTGGCGAAGGTGTTGTCCGCCACCACCACCGCGCCGACCCGTTTGGCCGCTGCCACCAGGCGTTGGATGTCGAGGATTTTCAGGGTCGGGTTGGTCGGAGTTTCCAGGTACAGCACCTGGCAGCCCTTGGCGATTTCCCGTTCGATTTCTTCGTGGTCGAAGGTCTCGCACAAGCTCACGTTCACGCCCATGCGCGGCAGGAACTCTTCGAAAATCTTGTTGGTGCCGCCGTAGCTGTCCTTGGTGGAAACCACCCGATCACCATGGGCAAGAAAGGTGTAGAGCACGCTGCTGATCGCCGCCATGCCGCTGCTGAAGGCCACGGCCGATTCGCCTTTCTCCAACTCGCAGATCTTGGCTTCTAGGGTCTCGACCGTCGGGTTGCTCATACGGCTGTAGATAAAGCCGGGGGCCTTGCCCAAGGCCACGTCATACCAGGCGTCGATGTCGTTGTAGCCGTAAGCGGCACTGACCACGATAGGCGTCTGCGTGGCGTTATAGGGATGCCCGCCCTGCTCCCCACCCCAAACCGCCCGGGTCCCCGCGCCTGCGTTATCAAGCCCTGCGCTGTCAGGTTTATTGTTCATTTGAGACTACTCGCACTGAGGGGATGACTGGTGAGTCATTCACTAGATTTGGTAGCCAATATAGGGAAAAGAATCGGGGGCTAGAAACGATGTTATTGGTGCCAAAGGGGTGGTTTTTTTAATGGCTGGGATTGGAAACCGGGGCTTGGAATGGCTGCGATTTACTGCACACAAGCAAGCCCGCTCCCACAGTGATCCGGGGCTGATGCAAACTGAGTGTTCACCCTCGATCCCCTGCTCGCGATGACGGTGGATCAGTTAGAGTGACTAGAGTTAGTCAAGAGCGGCATCATCCCTATCGAGAACCTCAAGAATATGTTTCAGCCACATAGCGCCACTCTCCCACTCCATCCAATAACAATAATTACAGGGCATTTTTTCCATAATAAAATCTCGAAGATCCTCCTCACCAAGACGTTCGTCCAACAGCACCGAAATTTCTTTTCTTAACGCGTCAATAGCCTGCGGTACCGAATCTGACGCGAAAAGTCTTATCACCCCGTCCGGCTCTGATGACTCACACATCCAGTCTTGGTGAAAATAGCAACCAAAAAAATGGAAAAGTTCTGGATATCTATTTTTCATATTTTTCGACATACCCTGTAAGCAAATTATATCCAACAGGTGACTGCTTGGATTTTTTCAATACTAAAGTCACGACGGACAATGACTCTAACTTTCCATTTTTTCGTATAACCCCGACTCCAACAGGAGAAGGGAAGGACTGCTGTAAAACCATTTTCTTTTCTAATTTATTATTTAAAAACCCGTCAATCTCCGTTTCTTTTGTACTCAACACTTTGGAAACCGTTGACTCTGCCGATGCTCTATCAGGAAATGTCGACGCGGTAGGTACGTGAGGTTCTAACTCAAGTCGCCTTCTCAACTGAACCTCAGAACGACCTATGTGCTTGTTTATCAAATGCCCTCCACGAGCCTCATGTGCCGCTAAGCCGCCTCCCGGCACGATCTCGCTAAACGGCCCATCAGCCTCGATATCACCTGGACAGTTGCACACCAACCCCAACGGATCCACCCACCCCGTCGGGTTCAGGGTGTACCGGTACCCATTGAGCCCACCCGCCAGTTTGCTCGGATCAGGCGTCAGATAGCGGCCCGTTTCCGGATTGTAGTAGCGGTGGCGGTTGTAGTGCAGGCCGCTTTCCAGGTCATGGTATTGGCCCTGGAAACGCAGCGGTTGTTCCAGGCGTTCGCCGCCGCCGTGTTGGATCTCGCGGACTTTGCCGTAGCCGTGGTAGCGCGCCGACCAGACGATCTGGCCGCCGTAGTTGGTCAGTTCCTGGGGCGTGCCCAGGTGGTCGAGGTGGTAGTAGAACGGGCAGGTGTTCAGGCCTTTGCCGTCGAGCATTACCAAGGGGCGGAAGGTGCCCGGTTCGTAGAGGTAGCTGCGGTGGTGGCGTTTGCTGCTTTCGGCGACGAGTTGGTCGCCCTGCCAGAAAAATTCCGTGGTCAAGCCATCCACGGTCTTGCTGATGCGTCGCCCGAAGGCATCGTAGCGGTAGGACGTTTCGCGACCGTCCGCTGAGGTGACGCCGATCAGGCGGTGTTGGCTGTCGTAGCGGTATTCGGTGATCAGGGCCTGGACCGTGCCCCGGCGTTCGCGGATCAGGTTGCCGAAGGCGTCGTAGTTATAATGGCGGTCGCCCTCCATCAGCAGACGATTGCCCTTGAGGGTGGTCGGGCCGGGGCGGTCCTGCATCAGCAGGTTGCCGGCCGGGTCGTGGGCGAAGTGTTCCGGGGGTTCGGTGTGGGAAGGGTCGATGCGGATCAGGCGATCCAGTTCGTCGTACTGGTAACCGCGCCGTCCCCGCTGGCTGTCGGTAATCGCTTCGAGATTGCCCTTGGCGCTGTAGGCATAATCGCGCCAGAACTGTGACTGCTGGTTTTGCAGCACGGTGTGGGCCTTGAGGCGGCCCTGTTCATCGTGGTCGTACTGGCTGAGCAACAGGCCTTGTTGGCGTTGCCGTTCGCGGCCGGCCTGGTAGCGGTGTTCGGTGAGGCGTGCGCCGTTCAGGTCGATGGCGGTGAGCGCGCCACCCTCGGCGTGGTGGTAGTCGAGCTGACTGTTGTCCGGCAGGCGCAGGTGGTTGAGGCGTCCGCAGGCGTCGTAGCCATAGCGCAAGGTGCCCCAGCCCTGGTGTTCGGTGATGAGCCGGTCCTGGGCGTCGTATTCGAAGGCCAGGGGATGGTCGGTGCCGTCGTTGACGTCCACCAACCGCCCCAATCCGTCGTAGCGGTACGTGATCGTCTGGCCGTCAGGCAGGGTCTTGAGCTGCAGCCGCCCGGTCGCGTCGCGCTGGTAACGCGTGACCCTTTGACTGCCGTCATCGCCGAACTCGGTTTTCTCCAGCAAGTGCCCGTTGAGGTCGTAGGCATAGGCCGTGCGTTGGCCGTCGAAGCCGATTTGCTGTCGGATCAGGCCGTTGGGCGTGTAGTCCAGCCGATATTTTTCGCCGGATTCGTTCTCGATTTCCGTCAGCAGCAGCCGCGCCGAGTCGTAGCGGTACTTCAGCTCGCTGCCATCGGGATTGAGACGACGGGTGATCAGGTGCAGGTCGTCGGCGTACTCGTAGCGGGTGACGCGGCCCTGTTCGTCGCGTGCTTCGGTGACCTTGCCGTAGGCGTTGTAGCGCCAGGCGCGGGTGGCGCCGTTGGGTAAGGTGGTCTGGAGCAAGCGACCGACGGCATCCCATTGGTAATGGGTCACCCCGCCGTGCTCGTCCTGGCGAGTCAGCAACCGCCCGAGGGCGTCGTAGGCAAACAGCCGTTGGCTGCCGTCCGGCAGGGTTTCTTCCGTCAGCTGGCCTAGGCGACTGCGGGTGAAGCGGTGTTCGCTGTGGTCCGGGTAGCGGATCGAGCGCAGTTGGCCGTGGTCGTCGTAGGCGTACGCGGTGCTTTGCTGATCCGGGTCGATGAGCTCGATCACGTCGCCGCGGTCGTTGCGCCGGTAGGTCCAGACGGCGTTGCCACGCGAACGCGCGTGCAGGAAACCGTTGCGGTATTCGTAGGACGTCGGCGTGTCTTCAGGTGGAATCAGCGCCACCAGCCGCCCGGCTTCGTCGTAGCGGTATTCGGTAACGCCCCCCAGCGGGTCCTGTTCGGCGACCAACCGGCCCTGTTCGTCGTAGGCCTTGAGGTGTTCGCCACCGTCGGGCTCGACCTTGCGCACCAGCCGCGCCCGGTCGTCGTGCACGTAGACCTCTTCGCTGCCGTCGAGGTGCCGCACCGTGACGCTGCCGTTCTCCCCCCAGCTGTAACGGCTGTCCATCTGCGCGAACGAGGCCCAGTGGCGGATGCAGCGGGCCGCCCTGCCGGTCCCTTGCCACTCCCAGAAAAAACTCGCGCCGCCGGCCAGTTGCCGCTGGAGGATGACGTGGGCGTCGTCGTAGTCGTAGCGCTCGCTTTCGCCGGCAGCATTGGTCGCTTCGATCAGCCGCCAACGGGCGTCGTAGCGGTAGGACACCAATGTCTGTTCGGTGCGCCAGGCCTCGTCCAGGGTCAGGGCCGGGCGGAAACTCTGATAATCGATGGCAATGAGATGACGATGTTCGTAACGCAGGCGCAGGCAGCGGCCGGCACCGTTGTCCAGGCGGCTGATGTCGCCGTAGATGTTGCGCTGAATGCTGAGGCGGTTGTCGTGGCGGTCGCTGAGGGCGGTCAGACGGCCGTCGCGAAAGTGCAGGAAAGGTGCGTTCTCGCCGGGCTGGGCGATGATCAGTTCGTCCGGCTCGCCGCCCAGGTAGATCGCGGCGCGGGCCAGGCTGTTGTGGATCGCCGGGCGCTGGACGCCGGGCAGCGGAAAGGGTGTGCGCCGGTTTTCCTGGTCGATCCAGATGACCTGCCCGTCCTCAAGCTCCAGGCGATGGGCCAGGGCATGGCTCCAACCGCGTCCCAGGCCCACGTCCAGCTCCACTGCGCTGGTGCGGTACAAGCGGGTGAAGACAAACGGCAGCCGACCATCGAGGGTGCCGTCCTCCAGGGTCAGCAGCTCCTCGCCGGTGACCATGGACACCGGGCAGCCGTCGGTGCGGGTCAGGGCCGCGCTGTCGGCACTGTCGCCGTTGGGGTTCTTCGATTGGGCTGGGGCGTCGTCGTGGGGTTCGTGCTTGCTGAGCCGCGTGGAGGTTTGGGACTTTTCCCGCGCCACCGCGGCGGGATTACTGACCGACAGCGGCGGCAAGTGCTCAGGGGTGATTTCCAAAGGTCTGACAGGCGTAGGCCTTAAGGGCGCCCGCTGGGCACTGACCACCACTGGCTTCAACACATCGGCATGTTGTTCGAGCCGGTCGCTGGCGAGCTGGCCTAACCTTTGGCTCGACGCGTGTAACCAGTCCCGCGCACGCCCGGACCGGATCTGATCCAGCACTTTGCCACTCATGCGCACGCCCAGGCCGAGGGCGCCGGTCAAACGAATCAGCAGGAAATTGACCAGCACCGAAGCGCGTATTTCTCCCACGACTTCGGCCAGGTACTGGGGTGGCAACATCCGCAGCCAACTGGTGAAGGCTGCCATGTGGATGAAGATCAACGGCTCGTCGCTCAATATCATCAGGCCTTTGGCTACTGCCTCGGATGAGGCTTGCAGTAGTTGCTCGAGCTCGGTTTGGGTCAGGTATTCCAGCAGCTTTTCGCTATTGGCCTGGAGGTCCGCCAGCAACTCGAAAACCTGTTTGACGTCATCCCAAAGTGCTTGCAGGGCACTTTCAAAGCCACGCCAGTCGGCTTGTTGCAACAGGTAGTAGCGTTCGCGAAACCCGGCGCCGGAAAATTCCGCCCACAGCGGTTGAAATTCGTTTTCCCACTCCGTTTTCAGCCAGCCTTCCAGCTCGTCGATCACGCTCTGGTAGGACGCGTACAGGGCTTTGACGTGATCTGCCGTCACATGAGGAAAAAAAGTGATGCGATATCGACGGCCCCGCCAGCACTCGGGAATTTCCAGGATGCCGCTGGGACCGATCACGTGATGGACCGGTTCGCCGAAGGTTTCCTGCCCCGGCTCGCCTTCGATGACCGGCTCGAGCATGACCGGCGTATCCCCGATCGGCACGAAGCGCGCCGCCTGGAACATGTGCACCAGGGTCAGTGGACCGCTCGCGGGACACGACATCACCGTGGCGCTGACGGGCTCGTCAAGGTTCTTCGGCGCCGCGAGCGCGACCTCGTTGCCCACCTTGAAGACCTGTTCGAGATCCAATGCCCATCCGGTCCAGAACCTTTCAGCCCAACTGTCATAGTCGTTCAGGCATGCCCGGAAATCGGATAGCACCGCCTCGACATCTGGTCGTTCGGGGTCCATGGCGGCAACTACCAACGAGCCGATGGCGTTGTTCAGGGCCAGGAGTTTGTCTGGGGCAAACATTGCAGAAGTCTCGCGATGCGGGAACGGACGCGAGACTTTGCCGGGGATGGCTGGGGAAATAAGCCAGATAAGGAGGCGTTGGGTGTAAGGCGATTCGGTAAATTAAACGGATCAATGATTCTCGGTATGGACTTACTCAACTCTGAGAGGCTGTGCCTCAGGCTTCCCTCCATCCAGATTGGTCGCTGAAAGAGTTTTCACCACAGATTCCTTGCGGGAGCGAGCCTGCTCGCGACAGCGGTAGCTCAGCGGCACAAGTATCGACTGACACTCCGCCATCGCGAGCAGGCTCGCTCCCACAGGGTCCGTGTCGCCCGGGTAAAACCGCCGCCAGATGCCTACCCGCGCTCATTCTCGAGAAATTCCCTCCAGCAACTCCCCAACCTGTCGTAATCTCGCATCTGCACACCGCTTATCCGAAAAACCGGCCCGAGATTCCGTTCCGATGCCCTCTATCTACCAGCTCAAACCCGCCTTTCAGAACCTGTTGCGGCCAACGGTCCAGCGGCTTTACGACAACGGCACCACCGCCAACCAGATCACCTTGCTGGCCGGTGTGGTTTCAGTATTGGTCGGGGCGGTGGTTGCCGGGTTCGCCAGTCATCCGTGGGTGTTCGTTCTGGTGCCCGTATGGATGTTCCTGCGCATGGCCCTGAACGCCGTGGATGGCATGCTCGCCCGGGAGTTCGGCCAGCAATCTCACCTGGGCGCGTACCTGAATGAGCTGTGCGATATCATCGCCGACGCGGCCCTGATCCTTCCTTTTGCCCTGATTCCCGATGCCAGCCTGTTGCTGGTGTTGTTGGTCACGCTGTTGGCGTTGTTCAGCGAATACGCCGGTGTGCTGGGGGCGATGGTAGGGGCTTCGCGGCGTTATGACGGGCCGATGGGCAAGAGTGACCGGGCCTTTGTGTTTGGCGTGTTGGCGGCCGGTATTGCCCTGGGCTGGCTCGGGGCGCTGTGGGTCGATGGTGTGATGGCGGTGGTGGCCGCCCTGCTGGTTTATACCTTGGTCAACCGGGTGCGTCAGGGCCTGGGCCAGGTGACGGATAACGCTCCCTCAGCATAAAGGAACTTGCAATGCGCGAAGCTCAAAACCGGACGTTCACCACCCATGATGGCGTGGAGTTGTTCTACCGGCACTGGCCTGCCGTGGCCGAAAACCCAGGCGAACCGCGCCAGGCCGTGCTGTTGTTTCACCGGGGTCACGAACACTCCGGGCGCATCGCGCATCTGGTGGATGAGCTGGACCTGCCCGGCTTCGAGTTCTTTGCCTGGGACGCCCGCGGCCACGGCCAATCCCCCGGCGAGCGGGGCGACAGCCCGAGTTTCGCCACCAGTGCGCGGGACGTGCAGACCTTCTGCGATCATATCGGTGCGGCGCATCAGATCGACGAACAGAACATCGCCGTGGTGGCGCAAAGCGTTGGCGCGGTGATCGCGTCCACCTGGGTCCACGACTACGCACCGCGCATTCGCGCCCTGGTACTGGCGTCGCCGGCGTTCAAGGTCAAGCTCTATGTGCCGTTTGCCCGTCCGGGGCTGGCGCTGATGCGCAAGTTTCGCGGCAACTTTTTCGTCAACAGCTACGTCAAGGCGAAATTCCTCAGCCATGATCCAGAGCGGGTGGCGTCCTACGACAGCGATCCGCTGATCACCAAGGCGATTTCGGTGAACGTGCTGCTGGGCCTGTACGAAGCCGCCGACCGGGTGGTGGCCGACGCGCAGGCGATCCAGGTGCCGACGCAGTTGTTGATTTCCGGCTCGGACTTCGTGGTGCATCGCAAACCCCAGGAGCAGTTCTTCGAGCGTCTGGGCAGCCTGCGCAAAGAAAAGCACATCCTGCCGGGGTTCTTCCACGACACCCTGGGCGAGAAGAACCGTGGGCCGGCGATTGCCAGTGCGCGGCGGTTCATCCTGCAGAATTTCGAGCGTCCGCTGGAGCGCCCTTCCTTGCTGGACGCCGATCGTATCGGCGCGACCTGCGCCGAAGCCGAGTCCCTGGCAACCCCGCTGCCGCACAACTCGTTGCGCGACCTGTACTGGCGCATGACCCGCGCCAGCATGCGCTTTGGCAGCACGATGTCGGACGGGGTCAAGCTGGGCTTCGACACCGGGTTCGACTCCGGCAGCACGCTGGATTACGTCTACCGCAACCGCCCCACCGGTACTTCGGCGGTGGGGCGGATGATCGACAAGAACTACCTGAACTCCATCGGCTGGCGCGGCATTCGCCAGCGCAAATTGCACGTCGAAGAACTGCTGCGCCTGGCGATGGGCAAGTTGCGCGAAGAGAACCGCGAGGTGCGCATCGTCGACATCGCCGCCGGTCATGGCCGCTACATTCTCGAAGCGTTGCAAGGCGTCAGCCCGTTGCCGGAATCGATCCTGTTGCGGGACTACAGCGACATCAACGTGCGGGACGGTAGTGCGCTGATCGTGGAAAAAGGCTTGGGCGAGATTGCGCGTTTCGTCAAAGGCGATGCCTTCGACCGTCAGGACCTGGCGGCCCTGGAACCAAAACCGACCCTCGCGGTGGTATCCGGTCTGTACGAGCTGTTTGCCGATAACCAGATGGTCGGCGGCTCGCTCGCCGGGCTGGCGGAAGCGGTGGAGCCCGGCGGTTTCCTGGTCTACACAGGCCAGCCGTGGCACCCGCAGCTGGAGCTGATCGCTCGCGCCCTGACCAGCCACCGCGCCGGTCAGGCCTGGGTGATGCGTCGGCGCAGCCAGGCAGAGATGGATCAGTTGGTCGAGGCGGCCGGTTTCCGCAAGATCACCTTGCGGGTCGATGAGTGGGGCATCTTCAGCGTTTCGCTGGCTCAGCGCGTGCAGTGATGAGTGCCGTCATCGCACCGACCCGCGAGCCCGCCCTGCTGAAACCGGCGGTGCTGTGGCTGCTGTTGCTGGCGCCGCTGTTCTTCAGCACCTACGGCTTCGCCACCTGGGTCACCTCCCAGCGTGACGATGTCGGCACGCTGGTGTTCGGTTGGGAAAGTCACATGCCGTTCATGGCCTGGACCATCGTGCCCTATTGGTCGATCGATCTGCTGTACGGCCTGTCCCTGCTGTTGCCCACCAGCCGCGACGAACTCAATCGCCACGCCTTGCGTTTGCTCACGGCCCAGGCGATTGCCGTCAGTTGTTTTCTGCTCTGGCCGTTGCGCTTTACCTTCCCCCGCCCGGAAATGGATGGCGTGTTCGGTTGGTTGTTCGACGTGCTGGCGGGGTTCGATAAGCCGTTCAACCAGGCGCCGTCGCTGCATATTGCGTTGCTGGTGATCCTCTGGGTCTGTTACCAGCGACACCTGCAAGGTGTCTGGCGCTGGGTGATGCACGGCTGGTTCGCACTGATTGGCGTGTCGGTGCTGACGACTTATCAGCATCACTTCATTGACCTGCCCACCGGTGCGCTGGCCGGTTGGTTGTGTGTCTGGCTGTGGCCGCTGGACCGCCCTAGCCCATTGCATAGCGCTCGCCTTACGACCGATCCGAAACGCCTGCAACTGGCCCTGCGTTATGCCTTGGGCGCTGCGGTGTTGTTTATTCCGGCATTTGCCTTCGGCGGCGCGTGGTTGTGGTTGATCTGGCCGGCGGTGGCGGTGCTGTGGGTGGCGCTGAATTACCTGTTGTTCGATGCCAGCGGCTTCCAGAAGCGTGCCGATGGCCGATTGAACCCAGCCGTGCGCTGGATGCTGGCGCCGTATCTGGCGGCGGCATGGGTGAATTCTCGGTGGTGGACGCGCAAGCATCCGCAGCCGGATCACATGGTGGATAACGTCTGGCTGGGGCGGATTCCTACCTCGTCGGAATTGAAGGATGGCACCTTTGCCGGCGTGCTCGATCTGTGCGCCGAGTTATCCATGGACAGCACCGGGATTGCCTATCGCTCGCTGCCAGTGCTCGACCTCACCACACCTACCGCCGAGCAGTGCCTGGAAGCTGCGCAAGCGATTGAAAGCCTGCGTCAGCATGGGCCGGTGCTGGTCTGCTGTGCGCTGGGCTATTCGCGCAGCGCTACCGCAATGGCCGCGTGGCTGCTGCACAGTGGCCGGGCACCGAGTGTCGATGAGGCTATCGCACAGATCCAACGCGTTCGGCCGCGAGTCGTGCTGCAGCAGGCGCACCGTCAGGCGCTGGAGCCGTTAGCTCATGAGCAGTGATATGGAGCTGCACAGCGTGGCGAGCCTGCTGCGCCGAGGTCGGTCGCTGGATCAGTTCTCTACCGGACTGACCTTGCTGGCGGCGCTGCTGGGATTGGGCCAGTGGCTGCTGGGCCGCATCGATCCGTGGTTGCTGTTGTTCAGCGCCGTACTGTTCACCTTGGGTGTGCTGCAAAAATACTGGGCGTTGCGCGTGGCCTTCGATGCCGATCTGTTTCAGCGCGTGGCCGACGGCACTCAGCCATTGGTCGAGCGTTCCCAGGCATTGGACCAGGCCCTCGTCGCCCTCGGCTTGCAACAGGCCGGGCGTGGCGGTCGGCCTTGGAGCGAACGCCAGAACGGTGCGTTGCGGCTGCTGCGTCGACAATCGCTGCTGCTGGCCGCTCAAGTTATCTTGACGCTGGGCTTCATCCTCACCAGCCCCTGGCTGGCATTTTCAGGATAAGGAATCCTCATGTTCGAACCCGTGGTCGCCAACCTTATCACCTCCGCCGCCCGCATGGTCACGGGCGCCCGCAGCCTGTGGCTCGGTTGCGCGCCGCGACCGGTGCAGCGGATCTACTTCGCCAACCACAGCAGCCATGGCGATTTCGTGCTGCTCTGGGCGTCACTGCCACCGTCCCTGCGCAAGCTCACCCGGCCGGTGGCCGGGGCTGACTACTGGCAGAAGAGTCCGCTGCGCCGCTACATCATCAACCGGGTATTCAACGGCGTGCTGGTGGACCGCGAGCGCAAGGATCCGGAGTACAACCCGCTGCAACCGATGCTCGAAGCCCTGGAAAACGGCGACTCGCTGATCATCTTCCCCGAGGGCACGCGCAACCCCGACGAAGGCCTGCTGCCCTTCAAGAGCGGGATCTATCACCTGATGAAAAGCCATCCCGAGGTCGAAGTGATCCCGGTATGGATCGCCAACCTCAACCGTGTCATGCCCAAGGGCCGGGTGCTGCCCTTGCCCCTGTTGTGCACCACCAGTTTCGGTGCGCCGCTGTGCATCGAAGACGGTGAAAGCAAAGAGCAATTTCTTGAACGCAGCCGCGCCGCGCTGCTGGCATTGGCTCCGGAGCACGTCTGACATGGATCGATATACCGTGATGTTGTTCAGTGGCATCGGCGCCATTCTGGTGTTGGCTTCGCTGATCGGTTTCATTCTCAAGCTGAAAACAAAAGGCGCACCGAACTCGGTCATCGACAACCTCAACGCACGGATCAACGCCTGGTGGGTCATGGTGCTGGTGATCGGCATCGCGTTCTGGCTCGGCAATGCGGCGGTGATCCTGCTGTTCTACGCCGTGTCGTTCTACGCCCTGCGGGAATTCATGACCCTGACGCCGACCCGGCGCAGTGACTATCCAGCCTTGGTGGCGGCGTTCTATCTGGCGCTGCCGCTGCAATACCTGCTGATCTACTACGACTGGTACGGATTGTTCTCCATCTTCATCCCGGTGTATGTGTTCCTGCTGCTGCCGATCCTGGCGTCCCTGGGCGGCGACAGTACGCACTTCCTGGAGCGTGCTTCGAAGGTGCAGTGGGGACTGATGATCGCGGTGTTCTGCATCTCCTTCGTCCCGGCCCTGCTGACCCTGGACATCGCCGGTTTCGAAGGCCGCAACCTGTTGCTGATCGCGTACCTGGTGATCGTGGTGCAGCTGTCGGATGTGTTGCAGTACGTGTGCGGCAAGTTGTTCGGCAAACACAAGATCGCGCCGAACCTGTCGCCGTCGAAAACCGTCGAGGGCTTCGTCGGCGGTATCCTGCTGGCCTCGCTGATCGGCGGTGCGTTGTGGTGGATCACGCCGTTCAACCCGTGGCAGTCGTTCCTCATCGCCTTGCTGATCAACCTGCTGGGGTTTGCCGGCGGCATCGTGATGTCGGCCATCAAGCGCGACCGTGGCGTCAAGGATTGGGGGCACATGATCGAAGGCCATGGCGGCATGCTCGATCGACTGGACTCGGTGTGTTTCGCGGCGCCGATTTTCTTTCACCTGGTCCGGTATTGGTGGACCTGAAAAAAAGCCCACTGCAAGTGGGCGAAGGGAAAAGCAGCTGTTTGGCAACATCAGGCCAGTGTCAGGTTGACTGCTTGCCCGTGGCCGACGGCATAGCACTGGAGTCGACCCGGAGCTTGCGCGCTCGGGCCACGGCTCGTTCCCACTCCCGGACGTCGTGGCTGCAAAAGATCTCGACAGGTTGATGATTCCGGGACAATGCCAGCTCCCGCAAACGACTCTGGTTATGCAGGCGTGCCGGACGGTCCGTGTCCATCATGTACTGATAAAACCGCATGCCCGGCGGACAACGGCGTTCGGATTGATGGACTTCATCGTGAAAGAAATACGCATCGCCGGCGTGAAGCATCCAGCCGCCGGGAGTGCGCAGGGCAATCCCGGCGTGACCGGCCGTATGGCCCTGCAACGGCACCAGAAAAATATCCTCTTCTTCCGCCCCGATCAGCGCCCGCACCGAATCGAAGCCAAACCAGGTGTCGCCTTCGGTGGTGTAGAACTCCCAACTGTCCACACCTTGCCACTGCCGGGCCTGAAACCGACGCCGACTGATCCAGGTGTTCGCGGAGCGGGCCACCGCCATCTCGTCGCGCATCACATGCACCCGCGCCTGCGGAAAATCCTGAAGCCCGCCGGCGTGGTCAAAATCCAGGTGAGTCAAAAGAATGTGCCGCACGTCGTGGGCGTCGAAACCCAGGCGTCGGATCTGCTCCAGCGCCGTGAACCGATGCTCGAACCGGATGTTGTTGAACATGCGAAAGAATCGGCTCAGCCGCTCGGGGGTCTGGATGTCCCGCTGGCCGAAGCCGGTGTCCACCAGAATCAGGCCGTTGGTGTCTGTTTCGACCAACAGGCAGTGACACACCAGGCACGCCGTCAGCCCACGACTGTAGCCATCGAACAACGCCCCGCCCAGCGGGCACATGCAGCCGCAGTTCAGGTGATGGATGCGCATGGATGGCCTCCTTTTTGCGGGGTGGGACGTTTGGTTCGGTTTTGTAGGGGCTCTCTGAAATCGACTGGAAGGGGGGCGGAGAATTCAGGGAAGGCGACAGGCGGTGACAGTCTCCTACCTGTCTACCACCCACGATTGTCCAATAGCTGTTGGCCAATTCTCCTCACGGATAACTAAAACTCTTCACCAGGGTCAACTCCCCCGGCGCCCGCATCGGGACCACGAACGTCTCCATTTTTTCGCTCGGCGTGCCCTCTTCCGTGATCACGGTGATCTGCGCCGTGGTCAGGGCTTGTTTCGGTTGTTCGACCTGCTCTTCGCCGTCTTCGCTTTCCTCGCTGCGGTAGCCGCCGCCGTAATAGTTGACGTAGACCTGGTACTGCCCCTTGATCGGCGAAGGCATGGCGAAGATTTCCGGGCCGTAGCCGGTGGTCACATCGACGTCGAGCACGGCGCCGTTGGGGGCGACGCGATCGCCGTACCAGATATGCGCGCCGTCGGGGGTGACGAGGTGCAGGTCCAGGTCGGTGCCGTCGCTGTCCCAGGTCAGCAGGACCCGTAGCTTGGCCGGGGTGGCGCCGCCGCTGGTGTTGAGGAACTGGGTGCGGTGCCGGTGCTGGCCGTCGGGGCTGCGGACTTCGACGCTGTTGGTGCCGTTCGGGAACGAGAACGGTCGGTCAAAGCCGCCCTGCTCGTCCAGCTTCAAAGGTAGGCTCACGCCGTTGACGATGAGCTTGCCCGGCTCCCTAGTGTCTTTGGGCAAGGCTTTGATCTGGCCAGTGATGCGGGCGGTATTGGCCTGGCCCTGGGGTGTGTTGACCGACGAGGCCGGGTAGTTGACGGTCTGGATGAAGCTTTCGTCCTCGCCGCCCGGTGCGCCGCTGCGCCAGCCGCCGACCGGGGTGTCGAGTTTGATGCCGTCGGCAGCGACAGCCAGGGGCAACGCGGTCATGGCGCAGAGCAACAGCAAGACCTGTGGAGAGCGGAGTGTCATGGTCTATTCCAGCAAGAGGTGACGGGCGAGCCCTTCGATATAGTCTTCGTCCTGGCCGTTGGGATGAGCTTCGAAGGCCAGGTGCAAATATTCATGAGTCAGGTCGAGGCGGTCCTGGAGCGACAGCACGCCCCGGACGTAGATACGCTGGCGCTCGCGGTCGACATAAGGCCGGCCGAAGGCGACGCGGCACACCGCGAAAGCGCTGATTTCGTTGTAGCCCACTTCGCTTTCCAGGCGGGAGCGCCAGCCTCGGCGCTGTTTGAGCAGCCAGTCCTGGGCGGCCGGCAAGGCTTCGCAGGACGCCACCGGATTGTCCCACCGGCTAAGGCTGGCACGCGGATAGGCGTGCAGCAGGATGGCGTCGTAGCGCTGCCCGGCGTTGGCTTGTTCCACCGCTTGCAGCCAGGACAGTTTGTCCGGGCCGGGCTGGTCGGAATGGTAGGTAACATCGGTGCCGGCCAGGACCAGATCACTGGTCCACGCGGCGATGGCACGGGTTTCGGCCGCTGCCGGGCGCGGGGCGACGCGCTGGCGATGGCTGCTGTCGTCGATGCTCAGGCAATCGCCGTTGCGCTGGGCGTTTTGCAGCAGATAGGTGCGGATCGCCACGGCCAGGGCTTTGGCTGCTTCGGCGGGCTCGGCCTTGGCTTCGCGTTGCAGGACACGGGCGACGTATTCTTCCCGGTCCAGACGCGCCACCAACTTGCCGGGCATCAGGAACAGTTCGCCGTCGCTGTGGATATCCAACTGATTGCCGTTGGTGAACTCGACACGGTAGTCGCCGCGCAGTTGACCCGGCGAGGCCGGCCGAGCGCCCGCCATGACCCGCTGCAACGGGTAACGGGCAAACAGGCCGACTTCCACGCAACGTCCCGTTTCCGCCGGCCATTGCACCGGCAGCGCAGCGGCCAACCCATCGCCGAAGACCTTCAGGACTTGCTGGCTGGTTCCGCGGCCACCGGCCCATACAGGTGTGCCATCGGCCAGCCAACCGGCGAAACCGCCCTGACGCGACGAAGGGCCCTGTTCACCCAGCCAGCTCCAGGTCTTGACCCGCAACCGACTGCCCAACTGACCGACGAGACGACCATCGGCGGCATTGAGCGCCACGTCCAGCAGCACCCGACGGGCCTGATCCTGGGCGGGCAGCGAACCCAATGCCTTGAGCAGTTCAGCGACGGAGACCTGCTTTTGCGGTTGCAGCGAGGGCAAGTCCAGCAACCAAGTGGGTGCCTGCCGTGCCTGCCAATAGTCACGCCAGCTCGTGGCAGTCAGACCGAGCCGCTGCGGTTCGAAATACAGGCCGCAGGATTTCACCAGCGCCTGATCGCGACCGATGCTCTTTCCGGCACTGCAGCAATAGACTTCTTCCTTCGACTCGCCGCGGCATTCATAGGCCGGCTCGCGGGCATCGGTGTCCACCAGCCAGGCGTAGACGAACAGTTTCCACAGGCTGCCCAGCGGTGTTTGCAACGTATCGGGCAATGGCTGGCGATCCAGCACCTGGATCGGGCTCACCCGCAGCAACTGGCCATCGAAGGCCAGGCGCAGCGGTTCCTCCTGCGCTGTCGCCAGCGCAGGAATCAGGCACAACAGCCACCCGAGCAGCCGCTTGCGCATGTCAGTTGACCGTAACCTGACCGAGCGCCGGTTTCTTTTCCCAAGCCTGATGCTGGGGTGCATAGACCTGGGTGAAGCGCACCGGCGGCAGGTTGAACTGGCCTTTCTGGGAGAAACGCACCAGATGTCGCAGGCGCAACTCGCCACTGAGGGCATCCACTGGCACTGCGTAAGCCATCTGGCCCGGCTCGAAGCGCGCCTTCTCCAGGGCGGTCAACTCGCCACCGTCCTTGCCCAGCAACTGGATACCCCAGGTGGTGCGCTCCACATCGGCGCCCGGCGGCAATGGCACCTCGAGCATGCCGTAGCGCAGCGGCGTACTGGCCTTGCTGTTGATGATCACCTCATCCAGATAGAGACCATCGCTGGACAACGGCTTGTTGCCCACGGCTTCGAGGGTAAAGGTGTAGGCATCGCCGCCCGGCACCAGCCGCGACAGGCGACGGGTGATGGACACGGCCATCGGGGCCAAGGGCGGTTGCTGGCTCTGGAAGCTCAGGGCCGCCTGCAACGGCCGTTCCTGGGCACCGCTGAGGGTCAGCATTGTCGGCACCTGCGCGCCTTGCCATTGCCAGAAGGTTTCTCCGGAAGCGCCCTGGCGGGCTTTCCAGCCTTCGCCCGGCGTCAGCGCCACCGCCGGCGATGCCTGTTCGATGCTGCGTTGCAGCCAGGTCAGGGCCAACGCCCGTTCCAGAGTGGACTGTTGCGGCAGCAGGCGTTCCAGCAGGGCTGCGGAGCGGGCCTGGTCGAAGGCTTGCAACGACAGCACCAGCGCCTCGGCGAACGGCTGGGCGCTGACGTCCAGTTTCTGCTGAGCAGCGGGCAGTTGACGGTTGAAGGCATCCGGCAACGGCACCTTCACCTGCTTGGCGAGGGAGGCGGCCAATACGCGGGCACTGGCCAACCCGAGGGCTGAATCCGGTGCGTACATGACCAGGCTCTCCTCGCCGTCATCCATCACGCTCTCGGCGCTGCCTTCACCGGCCTTCGCCAGATCTTCCATCAGGCCGCTGACCAGGGTATTCACCGGCAACTGCATCTGCCGGGCGAACGACAGGATCAGCGCACGCTGCAACAGCGGCGTGTCGCCGGCCTGCTTGGCGTAGACCTCCAGCACCCGTTGCCAGTGTTCCGGCGGCAGGTTCAGGTCCAGCACCTTGCTGGCGTGCCAGTCGGCGTAATAGGCGTAAGCGGTGAGGAAGGCATCCGGCTCGCCGTCCTGGCCCCACCAGGTAAAACTGGCCGACGGACCGGCCATCTGCACCAGCCGCAAGCGGCTGTTTTGCATGATCAGGCGCAGGCGGTCGCGGGTATGCGAGTCTGCGGCCAGGGTCGGGTAAGCGATGCTCAGCGGCAGCAGTTGGCTGGCGGTCTGCTCGACGCCACCGTACGGGTAGCTCAACAGGTCATCCAGGGCGGAACGGAACAGCGCTTGCGGACTGTCGTCCAGGCGCAGGCGGATATCACTGGCGTCCGCAGGCAGGGTCAGCGGGGTATCACCGGTCGCCACGTCGAGACGCTGGTTCTGGGTGACTTGCCAGCCATTACCGCTGGCGTTCAGGTGAACGGCCAGAGTGTCCTGGGTTTCACCGTTGAGCTGCAACTGCACGGTCAAATCGCCGCTGCTCAGTTCGAGCGCCGGCAACGCCACGTAGTTGATGCCTTTTTTCAGGTCCGCCACCACCCGTTGCTCGGTGCCGGCGTAACGGATCAACAGCTCGGCCTTCACAGGCTTGTCCGACTGGCTGAACGCGAACATCCCCAATTGCGGCTTGTCGCCGGTGCGGAACCGGGTCGGGCCGCTCCATTTCAGGTACAACGGTTTTTCCGAAGCGATGAATTGCTTTTTCTGGCCGACCTGACCGTCATCGGAAATGGCGCGGGCCGTGATCCGCCAGCGGGTCAGCGAGTCTGGCATTTTGAAGGTAAAGCGGGCCTTGCCGTTGGCATCGGTGACCAGTTCCGGCTGCCAGGCGGCAGTATCCACGTCTTCGCGGCGAGGTCGTTCCAGCACTTTGACACCACGCTCGCTGCGGTTGGCCTTGCCCGGTGCACCGGGGCTGCCTGGCAGCGCCACGTCGTAGCTGATGAACGACAGGCTGGCACTGGTGCGCACGTTGTTGCGGCGCGGGTGATAGAAGAACTGGTCGATGGTCGGCGCCACTTCCGGTTGCAGGGCGTAGACCATTTCATCGACCACGCTGACGGTCAGGTGCGCTGGAATCGCCTTGCCGGCGAATTGGGTGCCCAGGTCCACAGTCACGGTGTCGCCGGGCCGGTAGGTGGCTTTGTCGGTGGTGATGGCCACGTCGATCTGCGGCGCTACCACCTTGATACCGGCGTTCTGGAAGCTGTACTGCCCCCCCTTGGTGTAGAGCACCGAGAAAGTCATGTTCGGTGCAAAGGCATCCTTCACCGGAATGCGGGCACGGTATTGGGTCGGGCTGAGGCTTTCCATTTTCAGCCAGTCACCGCCCTTGGACAGCAACGCCGTGGCCTCGACCTTGTCGCGCTCCAGGGACAGCAGCGCATCAGTGACCGGTTCCGGGAAGGTGATCAGCGCCAGGGCCTCATCGCCAGCCTTGTATTCAGGCTTGTCGAGAACGATCTCGACGGTGCCCGGCACGGCCTTGATGCCTTCGCCGGTCACCGAGTGTCCCGTGGCGCCGATGACGCGGCCGTGATCGTCCTTGAGGGTGAGGTTGTAGGTACCGGGACGCTCGAAGGCCACACTGAAGCCCTTGTCCTTGGCGGTCAGCTTGCCCTCGCCGGTACTCTGGTCTTCCAGGCGCACCCAGGCGTAGCTACCCGGCGTCACGGCTTTGCTCTGCTCGTTGCCGCCTTCGTTGACGTAGCTGAACGCGACCTTCTCGCCCGCTGCACTGAAACGCTGGCGAGCGCTCAGGCGGAAATTCGCGGCGCCACGGTCGATGAGGATTTCCTTGGTGGTTTTGACCCGATACGCCGCGCCATCGCTGGCAAACACGGTGAGGGTGTAGCGACTCGGCTTGTCGGCGGCCGGCAGGTCGAGGACCGCGGTGCCTTTGTCGTCGGTGGTCACTTCACTGCTGGTCAGCTCCACCGGGAATTGCCCCAGGTATTGCAGTTCGTTATCCACCATCGACAGTTGCTGGGCCCGCAGGCTCAGGCTCACGGTGGCGTCGGCCACCGGCTTGCCGTCCGGGTAGAGCAGTACCAGCTTGCCCTTGACCGGTTCACCGGTGCGGTAATCCTGCTTGTCCAGGTTCAGGGCGATTTCGAAGTGCGGCTTGATGTACTCGGCCACACGGAAAGCGCTGCTGTAGAGCTGGTCTTTGTAGCTGAAGCGCAGTTCATAGCCACCGGCCACGGCGTTTTCAGGCAACTGGAAGCGGCCTTGGGTACCGGCTTTGGAGTCCAGCTTCAGGGCCAGGGTCTGCAGGGCGGTGCCAGTGGCATCCAGCACGCTGACATTCACCTCGGCCGCTGCCGGCTGCACGGAGTCTCGGGCATTTTTGAATTCACGCCCGACGATTTTCAGCGACACCCAGTCGCCCGGGCGATACAGCGGCCGGTCGGTGAAGGCGTAGAGCTTGGTGTCGTAGATTTCGCTGTCGTAGTAGAAGTTCTCGGAGACGAATACACCGCCCTCCT
The DNA here is from genome assembly GCF_001269775.1 of Pseudomonas sp. Pf153. Classification (NCBI taxonomy): domain Bacteria; kingdom Pseudomonadati; phylum Pseudomonadota; class Gammaproteobacteria; order Pseudomonadales; family Pseudomonadaceae; genus Pseudomonas; species Pseudomonas sp. Pf153. The sequence goes on from NZ_LHVL01000016.1 coordinate 142,729, forward strand.
CGTCTTCGCCAATGACGAACGAGCGCTCAGGGCTGACGTGCTTGAGGCGCAGCAGGCCATCTTCATCGGTGGCACCGCTGCTCATCACGCCCAGGCCATCGGTCCACAGCACGTTGACCTTGGGCACCGAGCGACCTTCATGCTTTCGTGCGGCCCAGACCAACAGTTCATCGCCGGCTATCTTGCTGACCGCTACGGTGTTGGAGACGAAGACCATGGTGGTGGCGCGGTATTTACCAATCAACGCTTCCACCAGGTAGAGGCCAGGTTTCAACTGACCCAGCGGGATGTAGACATTGCCCGGCGCAACGCTGACGAACTCACTGGACGAACCGGCCAGGTTGACACCCGCCGGCGGCTGGATCGGCTTGGCCTGCCACAGCGGATAACGGAACTGGCTGACCACCGGCAAGCCCGGGATCAAAGCGAACTGTGCCGGTGCCTCGTAAGGTGTCGGCGCAACCATCGCGTCGCCCATCTTCAGTTCCGGCACTTGTTCGGTGACCTGTTGGCGGGACTCGTAGGAGAACGCCCGCTGCATGACCCGACGGGACTTGCGGTACCAGTTGTCCCACAGGTACGCGAGGGTGTTCGACAGGCCTTCGCCCTTGAACTGGCCATCGCTGACCACGCGGTGCAGGTTCTTCTGGCGCTTGAGGAAGTCCAGGGGCTTTTCGATGCGATAGACCCGGATGTCAGCGCCGCCGTAAGGCTCCATGCGGAACCGGCGATAGTCGCGACCCGGCGCTTCGAGGCGGACCATGGCCTGCTCATCGCTGGCAAAACTGCTGTCGGCCAGCAGGAAGAAGCTTTCGCCGGCCACCGGCGTGTAGCCGCTGGGCGCCACGGTGTCTTCGGCATTGACGACAGGCGCCAGCAACAGGGCAAAGAGCAGGGGCAGTTTCGAACACAAGCGCAGCATGCGGGCACCGGTCATTGGGAGAGAAAGTTGAGTCGATAGACGCCGATGAAGTTGGGGTTGGCTGCGTCGGGTATCCATCGGGTGTCCTTCCAGTTCATGAGTTGTTGCAGGCTTGCGGAACGCATGCCGTTGTCAGTTGGGGTAGTGGTGCCGGTGTGATAGGCGATGTAGCGGCCCATCCAGATCATCAGGTGCTGGTCGTCGCCCTGGTCGAAGAAGATCAGGTCGCCGGGACGAGCCTGGGAGACGTCACGGCCCACCAGGCGACTGTTGAACTGGATCAGCTTGATGGCATTGACGTAAGGTCCGACCTTGCCACCGCCCTGCTGCCACTGCTGGGCCAGGCGCCGCTGGGCGTCGCTCAGCTCAAGTTCCGGCGGCAGGTAGCGATTGGACAGGCCGTTGCTGCGCAGCCATTTTTCGTTGTGGACCTTCAGCGCTTCGTTGGCGGCGAAACGCACCAGCCCGGCACAGTCCTGCTGATACCAGCGTGGGCTCGGGCCCCGGCTCAGTTGTTCCTGGGCGATGCGCACGAACCAGGCGCGGAAGACCTGGGATTGCTGCACGTCCAGCGCCGGTGTCTCGACGGCGAGCGCAGGCCCGCCCAGCAACAACGCCAGCATCAGCATCCAGCCGCGATTGCGGATCAGTCCTGTCACAGCGCTTTCCATTCCAGCGGCAGCCATTGCCAGTGGCCATCCGGCTCACTGCCTTCTGGCAGCGTCAGGGCGTATTTGCCATAGCCGCCCAGGGTGCGCAGTTTCGGGATCAGGTAGGTTTGCGCGGCGTTATAGAACACCGGTTCCATGTCCTGGGGCAGGCTGTCCAGGGTTTCGCGCTGCATCAGTTGCGCCATGGCATCCGGGCCGAAGTACACCGGCATCAGCACGTCCTTGGGCAGCACGTCGGCCATGGGCGGGAAGCGCTTGTCGAGGGTGCCGAGGGCCTTCTCCACCAGCTTGTCGTCAAGGGAAAACAGCAGGGTCGAACCATGACGTGCCAGGCTGACCCGCATGAACGCCTTGCCGGTAATGGCGTCCGGTTGCAACGAGTCCTTCGCCAGGTAAGGGCCGAAGTTCGAGCTCACCTGACGTTGCCACTGATGCATCGAGCCTTCCTGCTTTTCCACGACCGGGAAAGCGTGCTCGGGAACATTGTTTTCATAGGCGCCCACCATTGAACCGAACAGGCTGCCCAGGTCAGCGTCGAGCTTGCCGTCGTCTTCGTTCAGGCTCGCCACCAGCAACGGCGTATACAGCCGCGAATCGGCGTACCAGCACAGGCCCGCCGCGCCGGCCATGTGTCCGATCATGGACTGGGCGGCTTTCTCGTCGGCGCCGAGTTTTACCAGCAGCGGTTTCTGCTGCTCGGCGGCCAGGGGTAGCGAGACGCAGGCGCTGGCGCCCATGGGCATGGCTTGCCAGACCGGTTTGAAATCGAAATCCGGTTGGTTTTCCAGTTCGTCCAGAGCCAGGAAGCTGTGCCAGCCCTTGTCGTCCATGTCGAAACGCACCCCGGCGAAATTCGGGATGAAACGCTGGTAACCCATGGCAAGCACGCTCGCGTTGACCGAGATACGCTGCTTGACCTCGGGCGCCTTGGGCTGCAGGCCGAAGGCTTCGGGGAAAAGTTTTTCGCCATTGAGCAAGGCTGCCAGGGCGGTGGTCGACACGCTGCCCGGTGCCTCGGACGCACCGTTGGCCGGGTCATAGAGCTTGGTGGGGTTGGACAACACCACCAACTTGTCGCCATGGGAAGCGAACACCAGGGACTTGCTGGCGTTGTAGCTCAGTTGATAGAGCGCAACGTCATCGCCGCCCACCCGCAGGTCGCTGAGTTTGCTCAACTGGGTGTCGTCCAGGGCGACTTTCGCCAGCGGCTCCAGCACCTTGGCCAGCCCACCGCGGTCCATCACCAACAGGAAATCCTTGAGACGACCGTCGGCACCGCGCCACAGCGCCACATCGGCCGGCTGGTCGAACAGCTCTTCGATCAGGCTGTCCTGCAGCTTGAGATCATGCTCATAGATGATCCGGCGCAGGCTGCCAATCAGCCCGAGACGGTCGGCATGGGCCTGGTAATAGAAGACGAAATCCTCGGTGAGCGTGGCCTTGAGGAACGGCACGGCCAGCAGGTCCTTGGGCAACTGACTCAGGGAATGGGCTTCGAGCAGGCCATCGGGACGGCTCAGGCCAAGCTTTTCCAACGCCAGCGTCATGGGCGGCGCCTTGGGCTTGTTCATGAACCAGCCCAGCCCGGCGGCGACACCGGCGACCAGGCACAGCCCGATCAGCATCGCCGGCCAGCGGCGCGCAGGTTTAGCGACAGGTGTCGGCGTGGTCGGGGAAGCAGTGTTGTCGCTCATATTCACAAGGGCCTATTCATCCGTGGAGCGGAGTACTTAATAGTTGAAAGTCTTGACCAGCAGCAGGTCGCCAATGGCGCGCAGGGGCACGACAAAGGTCTCGCGTTTTTCATCGACGGTGTTTTCGTTGAGCACCAGGTTGATCTGCGAGGTGATCACCTCGTTCTGATTGCTGTTTTCGTCGAAGTTGTAGCCGCCGCTGCCGTAGTTGCCCCAATAGTTGACGTAGACCAGATACGTGCCGTGCATCGGCGCGGTCATGGTGAACATCTCGGGGCCGGGGCCATCGACGCCATCCGGGTCGAGGCCGCCGCCATTGGTCAGTGCCGGGCGGCCGAAGAAGGCATGCTGGCCGTCGGGTGTGACGATATGCAGGTCCAGCTCGGCCTTGGGATCGTCCCAGCCCAGCACTACGCGAATCTGCGCCGGGGTTCGCAGGTTGTTGGCTTCATAGAACTGCACGCGCTTGAGGGACTTGCCTTCCGAGCTACGCACTTCGACGCTGTTGGAGCCAGCACCGAACGCATAGGGTCGGCCGAAACGCCCCTCGTCGTCAGTGTAGAGATTCAGTGGATTACCGTTGACCGCCAGGCTGTGGGGCTGCCGGGCCGTGCCTATGTCCTTGAGTCGGCCTTCGATCATTGTGCGATTACGCTGCACGCCCCGGTCGATGGGCGGCGTGGGATAGGCCACCTGCGGGTTCTCGCTGCGATCGAGCAGGCCGTTGAAGCGCCATCCGCCCACCGGTTCAGACAGTTCGGCCGAAGGCCCGGCCCACACCTGGGGCGCGCTCATCAACACGATCAATAATGAAAGAAACCGCACGAATGCCTCCTGCCATGCACAACGCAACCCGGCGCCCTTCCTCGGCGCTGTTTATCATTGTTCGGGTTCGTCTGAAGGCCCCGTTACAAAGGGGCTATAGATGGCGCGAAGGTTAGCTATTCGGCGGACTATTCACAATCGGGAAACGCACGAATCTGTGTGGGAAATCACGTCCTCAAGGTGACGAGAGCCGAATAGCGAGGTTATTCGGCTCATTAAATGAGCCGAATACGGAAAAGCTGTACAAATCCTGAGCAATTGCGCCCCGAACGCTCCCGCCCCTGATTTGCCCCAATACCCCATGTCTGCTAGTGTCGCGCCGGTTTAACAGTCAACCGGAATAGCCGCCATGGCCCGTAAAAAAGCTGCATTGGACTTCGAACAATCCCTGGCCGACCTGCAAACGCTGGTTGAACGGCTGGAGAACGGCGAATTGTCGCTGGAAGACTCGCTGACTGCCTTCGAGCAGGGTATCGGCTTGACTCGCGATTGCCAGGCAGCGCTGGCCCAGGCCGAGCAGAAGGTGCAACTGTTGCTCGAACGCGACGGCGAGCTGACTGAGGAACCCTTCGACGCGGAACAGCCTGAATGATCGCCGCGTATCAGGCCAGCAGTCAGGCCCGGGTCAATGCTGCACTGGAAACCCTGTTCAGCGCCCCGAGCCCGGAACTGGCGCGACTCTACGAAGCCATGCGCTACAGCGTCATGAATGGCGGCAAGCGTGTCCGCCCCCTGCTGGCCTATGCCGCGTGCGAAGCCTTGGGCGGCGTGGCCGAACAGGCCAACGGTGCGGCCTGCGCGGTGGAGTTGATCCATGCCTATTCGCTGGTCCACGACGATTTGCCAGCCATGGACGACGACGATCTGCGTCGCGGCCAGCCCACCACCCATAAACAATTCGACGAAGCGTGCGCGATCCTGGCCGGCGACGGCTTGCAGAGCCTGGCCTTCAGCGCCCTGCTGGACCCGGCCCTGAGCGATTGCCCCACGCAGACGCGCCTGGACATGGTCAGCGTCCTGGCGCTGGCGGCAGGTCCCGCCGGGATGGTCGGCGGCCAGGCCATCGATCTCGGTTCGGTCGGCTTGAAGCTGGACCAGGACGCCCTTGAATACATGCACCGGCACAAGACCGGCGCGCTGATCGAAGCCAGCGTCCGCCTCGGCGCCCTGGCCAGCGGCCGGGCCACGCCTGAGCAGTTGCAAGCCCTGCAGACTTACGCCCGGGCGATTGGCCTGGCGTTCCAGGTCCAGGACGACATTCTCGACGTCGAAAGCGATACCCAGACCCTGGGCAAGCGTCAGGGCGCCGACATCGCCCGCGACAAGCCGACCTACCCGGCCCTGCTCGGCCTCGACGCCGCCAAGGCCTACGCCCTGGAACTGCGTGACCAGGCCCTGGCCGCGTTGCGACCGTTTGACGCGGCGGCCGAGCCACTGCGCGAACTGGCGCGCTATATCGTCGAACGACGCAGCTGACAAGGTGTCAACCCCTTAAGACTGCGTATCGGCCAAGTTCCGGCCAACGCGTGGGCAGCTTGCGATGCATAAGGTAAACTGCCGCCTCTTTCTATACCTATAACGATTCGCCTGATGCCCACGACGTTTCAAGAGATTCCCCGCAAACGCCCGACCACGCCCCTGCTGGACCGCGCCAACACGCCGGACGGCCTGCGTCGGTTAGGTGAAGCCGAGCTGGAAACCCTGGCCGATGAGCTGCGCCTGGAACTGCTCTACACGGTCGGCCAGACCGGTGGGCACTTCGGTGCCGGCCTGGGCGTCATCGAACTGACCATCGCGCTGCATTACGTATTCGACACTCCGGACGACCGGCTGGTGTGGGACGTCGGCCATCAGGCCTACCCGCACAAGATTCTCACCGGTCGTCGCGAGCGCATGAACACCTTGCGCCAGAAAGGCGGCATCGCGGCATTCCCGCGACGCTCCGAGAGCGAATACGACACCTTCGGCGTTGGCCATTCCAGCACGTCCATCAGTGCCGCTCTGGGCATGGCGATTGCCGCCCGGTTGCAGAACAGCGAGCGCAAGGCGATTGCCGTGATCGGTGACGGCGCGCTGACGGCCGGCATGGCCTTCGAGGCGCTGAACCACGCGCCGGAAGTCGACGCCAACATGCTGGTGATCCTCAACGACAACGACATGTCGATCTCGCGCAACGTTGGTGGTTTGTCCAATTATCTGGCGAAAATACTCTCCAGCCGCACCTATGCGAGCATGCGCGAAGGCAGCAAGAAGGTCCTGTCGCGCCTGCCCGGCGCCTGGGAAATAGCCCGTCGCACCGAGGAGTATGCCAAGGGCATGCTGGTGCCCGGCACACTGTTCGAAGAGCTGGGCTGGAATTACATCGGCCCCATCGACGGCCACGACCTGCCCACGCTGATCGCCACCCTGCGCAACATGCGTGATCTCAAGGGACCGCAGTTCCTGCACGTGGTCACCAAGAAAGGCAAAGGCTTCGCCCCGGCGGAAGTCGACCCCATCGGCTACCACGCCATCACCAAGCTGGAACCGCTGGACGCCCCTGCCGCCGCGCCGAAAAAGGCCGGTGGCCCGAAATATTCCGGTGTGTTCGGCCAGTGGCTGTGCGACATGGCCGCCGCCGACGAGCGCCTGGTGGGCATCACCCCGGCGATGAAGGAAGGTTCGGACCTGGTGGCCTTCAGCGAACGCTACCCACAGCGCTACTTCGACGTGGCGATTGCCGAGCAGCACGCCGTGACCCTCGCCGCCGGCATGGCCTGCGAAGGCGCCAAGCCCGTGGTGGCGATCTATTCCACCTTCCTGCAGCGCGGCTACGATCAGTTGGTCCATGACGTGGCGGTGCAGAACCTCGACGTGCTGTTCGCCATCGACCGCGCCGGCCTGGTGGGCGAAGACGGCCCGACCCATGCCGGCAGCTTCGATCTTTCGTTCCTGCGTTGCATCCCGGGCATGCTGGTGATGACCCCGAGCGACGAAAACGAACTGCGCAAGATGCTCACCACGGGTCACTTGTTCAACGGCCCCGCTGCCGTGCGCTACCCACGCGGCAGCGGCCCGAACGCGACCATCGATCCTGGCCTGGAGCCGATCGAGATCGGCAAGGGTGTAATCCGCCGCCGAGGCAAGCAGACCGCCCTGCTGGTGTTCGGCGTGCAACTGGCCGAAGCCCTGAAAGTCGCCGAAACCCTGGATGCCACCGTGGTGGACATGCGTTTCGTCAAACCTCTGGATGAAGCCATGGTGCGCGAGATGGCCGGCAGCCATGAACTGCTGGTGACCATCGAGGAAAACGCCATCATGGGCGGCGCCGGCGCGGCGGTCAGCGAATACCTGGCCCGGGAGAACATCCTCAAGCCGGTGCTGCACCTGGGCCTGCCGGACATCTACGTCGAGCATGCCAAGCCTGCACAGATGCTGGCTGAATGCGGGCTGGATGAAGCCGGGATCGAAGCGTCGGTGCGCCAGCGGTTGCAGCTGCTGGGCCGGTAATTTTCAAAACGACGCGGGCCTCTTGTGGGAGCGGGCTTGCTCGCGAAAGCGGTATATCAGTCAAATTCATGTCGACTGATATACCGCTTTCGCGAGCAAGCCCGCTCCCACACTGGTTATGTGTGCAGCCGATTTTTTGCGGAACACCTATGAAACTGCGAGCTATCCTCGCCCTTTCCCTACTGCCGACCACAGCACTGCTGGCCGACACCTTCGAGCGCGATCAGGCATTGAAGCTGCCGGACGTGGTGATCAGCGCCAACCGCCAGGTGGAGGCACGCAACGACAGCAGCGCGGCCAACACTGTGTTCACCCGCGATGACATTGATCGGCTGCAACCCAACAGCGTCACCGATCTGCTCAGCCGCGTACCGGGGGTACAGGTAGCCCCGCTGGGCGGGCGCGGCAGTTTGCCGGGGATTTATATTCGCGGCACCAAATCGGCCCAGAGCCTGGTGCTGGTGGACGGCCAGCGCATCGGCAACGCCACATCCGGCGACAGCAACCTGCAACGCCTGAACATCAACCAGATCGAACGGGTCGAAGTGCTGCGCGGTTCGCGCTCGGTGATCTACGGTGCCGACGCGGTGGGCGGTGTGATTCAGATCTTCACCCGGCGTGGCAATGCGTCCGGCCTGCAACCACGCCTGCACCTGGGGTTCGGCAGTCACCAGACCTGGGAGCGTAGCCTGGGTCTGTCCGGCGGCGACGAGCAAACCCGCTTCAACCTGGGTGCCAGCCTGGACGACAGCGCCGGGACCAATCGCACCCACGAGTCCTACGCCAGCGACCGGGACGACGATGCCAATCGCAACCGATCCTTGAGTTTGAGCCTGAGCCACATCGTCAACGATGATCTGGAAATCGGCCTCAACCTGCTGGATAACCGCGGCAAAAGCGAATACGACAATCCGTTCGGCCGCTTCGACCCGAACACCTTCGAATCGCTGCCCCAGCAACCCTACAGTGATTTTGCGGTCAGCAGTTTCAGCACCTATATCGACGGACGGATCAACGACGCCTGGACATCGCGCCTCGAACTGGCCCACAGCGAAAATCGCGAGAAAACCTTCGACAAGCTCAGCGATGTCCGGGAAGTGTTCAACACCTACCGCGATTCCGTCACCTGGCAGAACGACGTGACGCTGAATGCTCGCAACAGCCTGATCCTGGGAGGCGATGCATACCAGGACCGGGTCAACAGCAGCACACCGTTCGACGAGGACAGTCGCTGGAATCGCGCAGCGTTCATCCAGCATCGTTTCCAGGGGGACACTTTCTCCACCGAGTTGGGCCTGCGCCGCGACCAGAACCAGCAGTTCGGCGGCCAGAACAGCTGGAGCGGCACGCTCACGCTACCGATGAACCCGGACAACGATCTGTTGCTGACCTACAGCGAGAGCTTCCGCGCACCGACCTTCAACGACCTCTACTACCCGGACTTCAGCAACCCGAACCTGACGCCCGAAACCGCCAGGAGCTACGAGCTGCAATGGCGCAGCCAACTGAACGACAGTGCCCGCCTCGAAGCTTCGCTGTACCGCACCGACCTTGAAGACGCGATTATCTTCGGCAGTAATTCCCGCCCGCAGAACGTTGCGTCGGCGCGGATCAACGGTTTCGAGGCAGCCCTCAGGCAGGAGCTGTTCGGCTGGCAAGGCAACCTGGGCCTGGCCATTATCGACCCGAGGGACCGTGACAGCGGCCACACCCTCGCCCGCCGCGCCCGCCGGACGTTGAGCCTGGACCTGGACCGGCAGTTCGACCGATTGGGCCTGGGTGCCACCTGGCAAGCGGTGAGCGGCAGTTATGACGACGAGAACAACCGCAATGCCCTGGGCGGCTATGCCTTGCTCGGCTTGCGCGGCAGTTGGGCGCTGACATCGGAAGTGAAGCTGGAGATGAAGGTGGATAACCTGTTGGACAAGGGTTACAGCCGCGCGCTGTATAGCCATGACGGAGCGCAATATGGCTATCGTGAGGAGGGGCGAAGCTGGCTGTTCGGGGTGACCTGGACACCGGTTTTCTGATCCCGCTGCGATGGTGTCTGGACTGTCCTCTTCGCGAGCAAGCCCGCTCCCACATTCGCTCGGGTTGTTCGGCTGAACGCGGTCCCTGTGGGAGCGGGCTTGCTCGCGAAACAGGCGACGCGGTTTATCTGTCAGGCGCAATCAACCCGCACAACCGCTCCGTCGCCTTGATCATCTGTCCACTGGGCCGCTCCAGCCCTTTGTCACTCACTAGCAACAATCGCCCCTGCGCCACTGGCCAGGCTTTCCAGGCATCGAGCTGTGCCTGCTCAGTGGCCAGGATAATCCGTGGGTTGCGTTGCAGCACCGATTCCACGCTCACCTGCGGCGCCGGCAGGCTCAGGTCCGCAAAGACATTACGCGCACCGCATGTTGCCAGGGCATCGCTGATGATCTGCCCGCCGCCGACGGTGTACAGCGGCCGGTCCCAGACCTGATAGAACACCGGCAACGGCACGTCGCGGCGATAGCGTTGGCGCAACGCTTCGAGATGCCCGCGCAACTGCGCCGCCCTGCGCACGCCTCGCTCAGGGCGACCAAGCCGAATGGCGATGTCTTCGATTTGGTTGATGAGCTGGTCGAGGCTGTGGGGCTCGGCCACGTAGACCGGGACGCCCAGGCGCTTGAGTTGGTCGCGCTGGGCCTTGCCCACACTACCGGGCCAGAGCAGGAGCAGGTCAGGCTTCAGACTGAGCAAACGCTCCATGTCCAACTGCCCGTAGCGGCCTACGGAGGGCAGCTTCTCGAGTGCCGAAGGACGGTCGCCGCCATCCAGCACACCTACCAGCAGGTCGGCGGAGTCCAGTTCAACGACGATTTCGGAAAGCGACGGGGCCAGGCTGACGACCCGCTGGGCCGCGGAGGTCGAGGCGCTGACGGCCAGCAGCAGAAGCACCAGCCATCGTTTCATCAACCGAGCTGGCGCGGCAGGCGATACAGGTAGAACAACACGGCGGAGGACAAGGCCAGCAACATCAGCGGCACGGCTTCCAGGCCCACGAACACCGCCAGGGCACCGATCCAGGCCGGTAACCCGGCAGCCAGAAAAGCGGCCCGACGACGCGCCGCCAGCTCGATCCAGGCCTGAGGTTCTTCGGGAGTGTCGAGGGCCTTCTGAGTGGCAATCAAGGCGAGTTTATAAGCGCCGAAGAATCGCAGGCTGACAAACATCGAGGCCATGCCGGCGATGAACAACGGCATCGCCAGCATTGGCAGAATCGCCTCGCCCTGGCCGAACACCGCGTTGATCACAAACAGCGGCAGCAACGCCAACGCCAGGTATTTCCACCAACTGATAGACAGCCGCCGCCGGACTTGACCCCGCGTCACGCCCGGTCGACCTCGCCCTGGTGCTCGTTGCCCATCATGTGGTCGAGCTTGCTGGCCTTGGTCGCCAGGTAGAGTTTGTTGTGAGGGTTATGGCCCGTGTGCAGCGGCACACGCTCGGCAACGACGATGCCCATGTCGGTCAACGCCTTGACCTTGCGCGGATTGTTGGTCATCAACCGCAAGGATTTGACACCCAGGTGCTGGAGCATGGGCAGGCAGATGCTGTAGTCCCGCAAGTCGGCGGCGAACCCGAGGCGTTCGTTGGCTTCCACGGTATCGGCGCCGCCATCCTGCAATTCGTAAGCGCGGATCTTGTTCAACAGGCCAATGCCGCGCCCTTCCTGGCGCAGATACAGCAGCACGCCACGGCCTTCGCGGGCGATGGCCTGCAGCGCGGCTTCAAGTTGCGAGCCGCAGTCGCAGCGCTGACTGAACAGGGCATCGCCCGTCAGGCATTCGGAGTGAAGGCGACCGAGCACCGGGGCGCCATCGGCAACGTCACCCAGGCTCAGCACGACATGCTCGCGGCCGGTGGCTTCGTCAAGAAAACCATGCATGGTGAATTGCGCAAAGGGCGTTGGCAGCTTGGAAGCGGCAACAAAAACGACAGGCACCGGTGTGCTCCTGATCTAGTACTGGAGTTTCGCAGAGGGGGGCATTGTAACAGCAGCTTCCGATGGACGCTTAGGCTGAATTATCGGCCATTACCATCGAAAAGTTTGATTACGGCTTCGGCGGCTTGCCATGTTCGTCGAAAGGATACGGTTGTTTCCAGCGCTCGAAAATCGGTTTCAGCTCGCCGCTCTTTACCAGGATCTCCATGCGCTTATCGAACAGCTCGAGCAATGCCCTTCCGTTGGCGGTGTTGGCGAAGCCCAGATAGAGCGGCAGATTGATCAGCGGCGTGAGCCTGTACTGTCGCGGATTGTCGGCCTTGGAAAGTACGTCCTGGATTTCCATCAACGCATCGATATAAAAATCGGCGCGATCATGGGCCAGCATTGGCAGAATACCTACAGCGCGATGAATTTCATTGAAGCGCCGGATATTGGGAAGGTAGTTGTTGTATTCGTAGCCGCGCATCCAGATCAGCCGATAATTACCCAGCGTCGCCAGGGTGGGGGCCGGTTTGGAAGCCAGACCCAGGGCATAGATGTGGTCGATGTCGTAGTGCCATTGAGGGTAGAGCACGCCTTCGGTTTCGTCGCGATAGGCACCGACCTGGACGTCGACCTCACCGCGCTGCACCAGCCCGGTCGAGCGGGTGTAGGGCACGCTGCGGATCTCGAGCCTGACGCCGGCAGGTTCGAACACCGCACGCAAGATGTCCCAGCCCATGCCCTGGCCATCGGCCTGGGTGTAATCGGCCCACTCTTCGCTGGCGGCGCGGACTTTGCCGGGAAGGGGTGTCGGCTCCGCCGCCAGAGCACCGAGGCAGGTCCCTAGACACAGCAACAGCAACAGCGCTCGGCTTACGCCCATGCCCGCATCCCTCAGGTAAAACACCACACCAGTCCTTGCATTGCCAGCCAGGCAAAGACCCCGGCCAGTATATCGTCGAGCATGATGCCGACACCCCCGTGCACATGTCGGTCGATCCAGCGGATCGGCCAGGGCTTGAGAATATCGAAGAAGCGGAACACCACAAAACCCGTCAGCAGCCAGTACCAGCCTTCCGGCACCAGCCACAGGGTGATCCACATCCCGACCATTTCGTCCCAGACGATACCTTCGTGATCGTGCACCCGCAGGTCATCCGCCACTTTGCCACACAGCCAGAAGCCGAACAGCATGGTGATGCCCAGCGCGAGCCAATAGCCCCAGTCCGGCAACATCTGCCACAACGGTATGAAGGGTAGCGCAACCAGCGAGCCCCAGGTGCCCGGCGCCTTGGGTAAAGTACCCGAACCGAAGCCAAACGCCATGAAATGCCAGGGATTGCGCCAGACCGAGGGGGGTACGAATTCAGCCGGGACCTGGTTGGGATGATCTGTCACGGTGTCTCCCGAAAATGTTGATAACCCCGGATTTGCGGGGTGATGTCGCGCCCGTCGGCGTCGACCAGGCGCACGCCCTGCCCCGCTTCGGCACGGCCGATCACATGGATGGGCCAACCCTGGGCCTGTAATGCCGACAATCGGACAGACGGCACGGTAAAGAGCAATACGTAGTCGTCTCCGCCACTCAGCGCGGCCTGCTCGGCGGCCGGCCGGCCAAGAAACGCCAGCAATGCGTTGGACAGCGGCAGCCGGTCCCGTTCAATCCGAAGTGCCACGCCGGACGCCACCGCAATATGCCCACAGTCGGCCAACAGGCCATCGGAAATATCCATGGCGGCACTGGCCATGCCCCTTAGCGCCAGGCCCAGGCCAATCTGCGGTTGCGGCGACCAGTAGTGGGCCAGCAGCGGCTCGGCGATCGAGGGTTCGGCTTCGCGTTGGCCAAGCACCAGCGGCAATGCCCCGGCCGCATTGCCCAGCTCGCCACCGACACACAGCCAGTCGCCGGGTTGCGCGCCACTTCGAGTCAGAGCCTGGCCGGTCGGCACGCGGCCGAACACGGTCATGGTCAGGCTCAGCGGCCCACGGGTGGTGTCACCGCCCACCAGCGCGACGCCGCAAGCCTGGGCCATCTGGTTCAAGCCACGGGCATAGGCTTGCAGCCAGTCGGCGGTCACTGCGGGCAAGGTCAGGGCAAGGGTAAAGGCGACAGGAGTGGCGCCCATGGCAGCCAGGTCGCTGACTGCCACGGCCAGCGAACGCTGGCCTAGCAGGAACGGGTCGCAAGGGTCGGGAAAATGCACACCGGCCACGAGCGTGTCGGTGGACACCGCCAGCTGCTCCCCCGGGGGAACGGCCAGCAAGGCACAGTCGTCGCCGATCCCCAGCGCAACGCCCTCGCCACCCTGCGCGCAGGGCGCAGCGGCGAAGTAGCTGCGGATCAGCTCAAACTCACCCATTCAGCGCTTGAACGCCTTCACTTCAGCTTCGCGCAGGCGTGGGGCAAGCTTGTCGAGTACGCCGTTGACGAATTTGTGACCGTCAGTGGAGCCAAAGACTTTCGCCAGCTCGATCCCCTCGTTGATCACCACACGATACGGCACGTCGACCCGCTGCATCAGCTCCCAGGTGGACAAGCGCAACACGGCCAGCTCGACCGGGTCCAGCTCCTCGATGGTCAGGTCCAGGCATGGAGCCAGGGCCTTGTCGATCTCGGTCTTGTGTGCCGGGACCCCGTGGAGGATCTCGCGGAAATACGCACCGTCGACATCACTGAAGTCGTTATCGACCCGAAATTGCGCTTCGATCTCGTTCAGCGACTGCCTGGCCATGTGCCATTGATACAGTGCCTGGGTCGCGAGCTGACGGGCTTCGCGGCGCTTGGCGCTCTTCGAAGGCTTGCCGGCATCGGCCGGCTTGGGATCGCGTGGGTTGAAACGATCGCTTTCGTCGCTAATCACTTGGCCTCCAACTGCGCCAGCAGGCTGACCATTTCCAGGGCGGACAGGGCAGCTTCGGCGCCTTTGTTACCGGCCTTGGTGCCGGAACGTTCGATGGCTTGCTCGATGGAATCAACGGTCAGCACGCCGAAAGCGACCGGTACGCCGAACTCCATGGAGACCTGGGCCAGGCCCTTGGTGCACTCGCCAGCCACGTATTCGAAGTGCGGAGTACCGCCACGAATGACCGCGCCCAGGGCGATGATCGCTGCATATTCGCCCTTCTGAGCGACTTTCTGCGCAACCAGCGGAATTTCGAAGGCGCCAGGCGCACGGATGATAGTGATGTCGCTTTCGCTCACGCCATGGCGAACCAGGGCATCGACCGCACCGTCAACCAGGCTCTCGACCACGAAACTGTTGAAACGGCCCACTACCAGAGCGTAGCGGCCTTTGGGGGCGATGAAGGTACCTTCGATGGTCTTCAGGGTCATTCGTCAGATCTCTTAAAGAGCCGGAGCGCGTTTGGTACGCGTTCCTCAATGTTGTTGGGGCCAGAAGTCCCCTGTGGGAGCGGGCTTGCTCGCGAAAGCGGTGTATCAGTCAACATCGATGCTGGATGTTCCATCGCCTTCGCGAGCAAGCCCGCTCCCACAAGGGGGACCTCCTTAATTGAACAGGGTCATTATTCGGAGGGCACGTATTCTACAACTTCCAGATCGAAACCGGATATCGCATTGAATTTCATCGGTGCACTCATCAGGCGCATTTTACGCACGCCCAGGTCGCGAAGAATCTGCGAACCGGCGCCGACGATGCTGTAGGTGGTCGGTTTTTTCACGGCGGTCTGATCAGCGGTTTCACGGATGTGCGCCAGCAGCACGTCACCGTCGAGGGGGTGTCCGAGCAGCAGCACCACGCCGCTGCCGGCCTCGGCCACGGCGGCCATGGCAGCGCGCAGGCTCCAGCGGCCGGGCTGTTTGACCATCAGCAGGTCGCGCAGCGGGTCCATATTATGTACACGTACCAGGGTCGGCTCTTCGGCGCATACGGTGCCCAGGGTCAACGCCATGTGCACGTCGCCTTCCACCGAATCACGGTAGGTCACCAGGTTGAACTGGCCCAATTCACTGTCCAACGGCTGCTCGGCAATCCGCTGAACGGTACGCTCGTGGATCATCCGGTAGTGGATCAGGTCGGCGATGGTGCCGATCTTGATGTTGTGTTCGGCGGCGAAGGCCTCCAGTTCCGCGCGACGGGACATGGTGCCGTCGTCGTTCATCACTTCGCAGATTACGCCGGCGGGTTCGAAACCGGCCATGCGCGCCAGGTCGCACGCCGCTTCGGTGTGGCCGGCACGGGCCAGGGTGCCGCCGGCCTGGGCCATCAGCGGGAAAATGTGGCCGGGGCTGACGATGTCTTCGGCCTTGGCGTCCCTGGCGGCAGCGGCCTGCACGGTACGCGCCCGGTCAGCGGCGGAGATACCGGTGGTCACGCCCTCGGCGGCCTCGATGGACACGGTGAACTTGGTACCGAAGCCGGAACCGTTGCGCGGCGCCATCAGCGGCAGCTTCAGCAGTTCGCAACGCTCCCGGGTCATGGGCATGCAGATCAAGCCACGGGCGTGTTTGGCCATGAAGTTGATGTGTTCGGCCTTGCAGCACTCGGCGGCCATGATCAGGTCGCCTTCGTTCTCGCGGTCTTCGTCATCCATGAGGATGACCATCTTGCCTTGGCGGATGTCTTCAACCAGTTCTTCGATGCTATTGAGCGCCACGCGGCACCCCCTTGGGTCAGGATTTGAGGTAGCCGTTGGCGGCCAGAAAGCTTTCAGTGATGTTGCTGCCGGATGTCGGCTCCGCGGCCTTTTCACCCAGCAGCAGACGCTCCAGGTAACGGGCCAGCAGGTCGACTTCCAGGTTGACCCGACGACCCGGCCGGTACGAGGCCATGATGGTTTCGCTCAGAGTGTGAGGAATGATCGTCAGCAGGAACTCGGCGCCATCCACCGCGTTGACCGTCAGGCTGGTGCCGTCGACGGTGATCGAGCCTTTGTGGGCAATGTATTTGGCGAGCGCTTTCGGGGCGCGGATCCGAAACTCCACGGCCCGTGCATTATCGGTACGGGAAACCACTTCGCCGACGCCGTCCACGTGGCCGCTGACCAGATGCCCGCCCAGCCGGGTGGTGGGGGTCAGGGCTTTCTCCAGGTTGACCGGGCTGCCGCTCTTGAGGTCGTTCATGGCGGTGCAGTCGAGGGTTTCGCGGCTGACATCGGCCATGAAACCATTGCCCGGCAGTTCCACGGCGGTCAGACACACGCCGTTCACGGCGATGCTGTCGCCCAGTTTGACGTCGCTCAGGTCGAGCTTGCCGGTTTCGACGTAGACCCGTACATCACCGCCCTTGGGGGTGAGTGCGCGGATGCTGCCGATGGATTCGATGATGCCGGTAAACATGGAGTCCTCCTCGAGAACGGGCCGCCGCAGGAGCGAAGGCCGGGAATTATACGCTGGCCGGCGGGACGGGAACGGCAATGACTCGCCAGTCATCGCCCACGGCGCGGATTTCGGTGATTTTCAGTTCCGGGGCGTCCTTCATGTACGCCAGCGGCCAATCGAGCAATGGCCGCGCCGAAGAGCCCAGGAACCTGCCAGCGATGAAAATCTGGAACTCATCCACCAACCCTTGCCGGGCAAAGGCCCCCGCCAGGCGTGGACCGGCTTCCACCAGCACTTCATTGACGCCACGGGCAGCCAACTCCAGCAACAGGCGATGCAGATCGACCTGACCGTCATCCCCCGCCAAGATCATGCATTCAGGGCCGTTGGCATACTGTTCTTCCACCGCCATGCAAGTAGCGACCAGCGCCGGGCCGGCCTTGAAGAACGGCGCGTCCAGCGGCACCCGCAGGCGTCCATCCACCAGCACCCGCAGCGGTGGGCGACTCATGGCCAGCGCGGTTTGCTCCGGGTCCAGCCCCAATTCCTCGGCCCGCACGGTCAGTCGGGCGTTGTCCGCCAACACCGTGTCGGCGCCGGTCAGCACCACGCTGGCCTGGGCCCGCAGCCGCTGCACCGCCGAGCGCGCGGCCGGGCCGGTGATCCATTGGCTTTCGCCACTTTCCATGGCGGTGCGGCCATCGAGGCTCATGGCAAGCTTGACCCGCACGAACGGCAGGCCGTGTTCCATGCGCTTGAGGAAACCTTCGTTGAGCTTGCGCGCCTCGCCCTCCAGCACGCCGCTCTGGGTGGCGATGCCGGCCTGGGCCAGCCGCTGCAGGCCGCGACCGGCGACTTCCGGGTTCGGGTCCTGCATCGCCGCGACCACACGGGCCACGCCGGCATTGACCAACGCATCGGCGCAGGGCGGCGTGCGCCCGTGATGGCTGCAAGGTTCCAGCGTCACGTAGGCCGTGGCGCCCCGGGCCAGCTCACCGGCGGCGCGCAAGGCATGAACTTCGGCATGGGGTTCGCCGGCACGGATATGCCAGCCTTCGCCGACAATCTGCCCGTCGCGCACGATCACACAGCCCACCCGGGGATTGGGATGGGTGGTGTAATGACCACGTCGCGCCAGTTCCAGGGCACGGGCCATATAGTGGGCGTCGAGGACGGCCTGCTGCGCCGGGGCGGTCATTCTTTCACCGGCTCGCGGGCCAGGCGGTCGATTTCCTCGCGGAACTCATTCAAGTCCTGGAAGCGACGGTACACCGAGGCAAAACGGATGTAGGCGACTTCATCGAGCTTCTGCAGCTCGGCCATCACCAGCTCACCGACGACCAGGGATTTGACCTCCCGCTCGCCAGTGGCCCGCAGCTTATGCTTGATGTGCACCAGCGCCGCTTCCAGGCGCTCGACGCTCACCGGGCGTTTTTCCAGGGCGCGCTGCATGCCGGCGCGCAATTTGTCTTCGTCGAACGGCTGGCGGCTGCCGTCGGTTTTGATCAGGCGCGGCAACACCAGCTCAGCGGTCTCGAACGTGGTGAAACGTTCGCCGCAGGCCAAGCATTCGCGGCGACGGCGAACCTGTTCGCCCTCGGCGACCAGTCGCGAGTCGATGACTTTGGTGTCGTTGGCACCGCAGAAGGGACAGTGCATGGTGGCAGGCAACAAAAAATGGGAGGGCCATGGTAGCGCATCCCACTGGCAAGACAAGCCATAGAGTTTACGGTATACAGACGGGCTTACTGCCAGATCCATGGAATTCACCTTGCTGGAGCCACACATGCCGCTAAGATCACTCGTTTTGCTCAGTTTTTTCAGCCTGCTGATGGCGTGCAGCAGCGACGCCCCCAAACCTGCAGCCCCCGCACCAGCACCAGCGCCGAAACAGGCTCAGGAAAAAGCCCGCCAAGCCACCGAACTGGGGCCGTTGCCGGCCTATCAACGAGAATTGAGCGGCACGCTGCAAGGCGTGCCGGCCGGGGCCGAAGTCGAACTGGCGCTGCTGGTGATCGACGATAAGGACCGTCCCCAGCAATTGCTCGCCAGTTCCAGCCTGATCGGCACCAACCAGGCCCTGCCCTTCCGCCTGCGCTTCAACCCGGACGCCTTCCCGGTTGGCGCTCGCGTGGAACTGCGCGGTCGTGCCAGCCAATCGGGCCAGTTGATCCTGCACCTGCCGGAGCAACGTATCAGCCAACCGACCACCCAGGCGCTGGGCGTGCTGCAGTTCGTCAAAGCACCATGAATGCACCGCAAGACTTGCAACAAGCACTGGGCGAGTTGCTGGGCGATGCGCGCCTGGTGGCCTGCCCGCTGCCCGACACAGACCTGAAACTGTGGTTGATCGACGGCGACAACATGGATCGCGCCTTCAGTCCGGAAGAAACCCGGCGCATTCTCCACGAGCCGCCCTACTGGAGCTTCTGCTGGGCCAGCGGCCTGGCGATGGCCCGCTATCTGGCCGAGCGACCTCAGTGGGTCGCGGGCAAGCGGGTACTGGATTTCGGTGCCGGCTCCGGCGTGGCGGGCATCGCAGCGATAAAGGCCGGGGCGCTGGAGGTGGTGGCCTGCGACCTCGATCCACTGGCAATCGCCGCATGCCGGGCCAATGCCGTCCTCAACGATGTTGAGTTGGGTTATTCGGTGGACTTCTTCGCCGAGGCCGACCGCTTTGATCTGATCCTGGTGGCCGATGTGCTCTACGACCGGGCCAACCTGCCGTTGCTCGATCAGTTTCTGAGTCGTGGCCGCGAGGCCCTGGTGGCCGACTCTCGGGTACGGGACTTCAAGCATTCGCTGTACCGGCGCATTGAATTGCTCGAAGCCATGACTCTGCCGGACCTGGCCGAGCCCGAGGAGTTTCGGCATGTGAGCCTGTATCACGCGCGGCGTTAGCTTCAAACAGCATCGCGAGCAGGCTCGCGAAGGTGGCCTACCAGACACTACAAGACCCCGCGTATAGTTGCCCCATCCGAGCGTTCTACGAGATTCCCATGACCCAGGACACCCCGTACATCTTCGACGCCACCACCGCCGATTTCGACCAGTCGGTGATCGCGAACTCCTTCCACGCACCGGTATTGGTGGATTTCTGGGCCGAGTGGTGCGCGCCGTGCAAGGCCCTGATGCCGATGCTGCAAGCCATTGCCCAGAGCTACCAGGGCAATCTGCTGCTGGCCAAGGTGAACTGCGACGTCGAGCAAGACATCGTCGCCCGCTTCGGCATCCGCAGCCTGCCCACTGTCGTACTGTTCAAGGACGGCCAGCCTGTCGACGGCTTTGCCGGCGCCCAGCCGGAGTCCGCCGTGCGTGCGATGCTCGAACCCCACGTACAGATGCCACCACCGGCCGCCGCCGATCCATTCGAACAGGCTCAGGCGCTGTTCGACGACGGTCGTTTCGCTGACGCCGAAGCGCTGCTCACGGCCTTGCTCGGCGAAGACAACACCAATGCCAAGGCGCTGATCCTGTATGCCCGCTGCCTGACCGAACGCGGTGAGTTGGCTGAAGCCCAGACCGTGCTCGATGCGGTGAAAAGCGATGAGCACAAGGCAGCACTGGCCGGGGCCAAGGCGCAGATTCAGTTCCTGGGCCTGGCGAAGAACCTGCCCGACGCCGCCGACCTCAAGGCACGCCTGGCAAAAGATCCGCAAGATGACGAAGCGGTGTACCAACTGGCAATCCAGCAACTGGCCCGCCAACAGTACGAACCGGCCCTCGACGCGTTGCTCAAACTGTTCATGCGTAACCGCAGCTACAACGAAGGTCTGCCCCACAAGACGCTGCTGCAAGTGTTCGAACTGTTGGGTAACGATCACCCGCTGGTAACGATTTATCGTCGCAAGCTGTTTGCGGCGTTGTATTAACCGACCCAGCTGTAGAGCGGCGTATCACCGCCACTCAGCACCTTGACCTCGGCGCAATGGCGCAAGCGCACCAGCAGGCGCTTGCCCGCCGAGGCGCTGCCGGTCAGACCTTCGAGCTGCTCCAACAGGTCCGGCCCGCTCAGTTGCCCGGCCTTGCGCAGCAGTTCCTTGGCGATTTGCCACAGGGCATCGTCCTGGTTCACCGGTTTGGCCACCGGCGTTGCGGTGCTGTCAGGCTTGACCGCTTGCAGTTGTGCGCCGAGCTGCACCCAGTCGCCTTCATCCATTTCGATCGACAAGTCCACCGGCCAATCGCCGACGGTTCCGCGTATGCGCAACATCACTGTGCTCCTGAAGATTTAATGTGCCCATGCTCCCATGGGCCTTGCGCGACGCCAAGCAGACGGTCAAACTCCTCACGTTTTCGTTATAAGATTACATAACAGAATATTCATGTTATCCGGAGACTCGTCATGCGCCGTCTGCTTCTCGCCCTGCCGTTCGCCCTGCTGCCCTTGGCTGCCGCTCATGCGGCTGTCGAGCACGATCATGACCATGATCATGAACACGGAAGCCTGGGTGCCCACGAACATGGTGTTGCCCGCCTCAACGCCTCTCTGGACGGTGAGACCCTGGAGCTGGAACTGGACAGCCCGGCCATGAACCTGGTGGGCTTCGAGCACGCCGCCACCAGCAACGCCGACAAGGCCAAGGTCGCTGCTGTCCGGGCGAAGCTGGAAAAGCCGGCGGCGCTGGTCATTCTCGCCGATGGCAAATGTTCCCTGGAGCAGCAAGAGCTGGAGAGTCCGTTGTTCGGCGACGAACCGGACCACGAAGACCACGCCGCAGATGGCGACGAGAATCACGAACACAGTGATATTCACGCCCACTACCAGTTCCGCTGTGTCGCGCCCGGTGCCTTGACGGAGCTGAACCTGGCGCCACTGTTCAAAGCCTTCCCGGCCACCCGGAAAATCCTGGTGCAACTGGTCGGGCCGAACGGCCAGCAAGGCGGGGAAGTGACGGCCGAGGCACCGGCCCTTAAATTTTAAGTACATCCCAATACCCATGTGGGAGCGAACCTGTGGGAGCAAAGCTTGCTCGCGATAGCGGTCCGATTGTCGACATCAAGGCTGAATGGACCGCCTCATCGCGAGCAAGCTTTGCTCCCACAGGCATTCCACAGGTGTTCAATGACTTTGAAACCACAATCATGACCCAAGCACTCATCGAACTGTCCGACCTGGTCTTCAGCTGGCCCGGACATCCGCCGTTGCTGGATATTCCGGCGTTTCGCCTGGAAGCCGGCGAAACCCTGTTTCTCAAGGGCCCGAGCGGCAGTGGCAAGACCACGCTGCTGGGCCTTCTGGGCGGCGTGCAGGTGCCGGATCGCGGCAGTATTCGTTTGCTCGACCACGAACTCGGCACACTGGGCGCGGGTAGCCGCGACCGCTTTCGGGTGGACCACACCGGCTACATCTTCCAGCAGTTCAACCTGCTGCCGTTTCTCTCGGTGCGCGAGAACGTCGAACTGCCCTGTCACTTTTCCAAACTACGGGCGCAACGGGCCACGCAACGCCACGGCAGTGTCGATCAGGCCGCCGCGACCTTGCTGGCCCACCTGGGCCTGACCGATCCGAACCTGCTCGGACGCCGCGCCGACTCGCTGTCCATCGGCCAACAACAACGGGTCGCCGCCGCACGGGCGTTGATCGGCCAGCCTGAACTGGTGATTGCCGACGAACCGACTTCGGCCCTGGACTACGACGCTCGGGAAAATTTCCTGCGGTTGTTGTTCGCCGAATGCCGCGAAGCCGGATCGAGCCTGCTGTTCGTCAGCCACGACCAGAGCCTGGCGCCATTGTTCGACCGCAACCTCTCGCTGGCCGATCTCAATCGCGCCGCCAAGCCACTCGAGGTCTGAGATGTATCTGTTCCGTCTAGCCATGGCCAGCCTGGCGAACCGCCGTTTCACCGCCATCCTCACCGTCTTCGCCATTGCCCTGTCGGTCTGCCTGCTGTTGGCGGTGGAGCGAGTGCGCACCGAGGCACGCGCCAGCTTTGCCAGCACCATCAGCGGCACCGATCTGATCGTCGGTGCCCGCTCGGGTTCGGTGAACCTGCTGTTGTATTCGGTGTTTCGCATCGGCAACGCCACCAACAACATCCGTTGGGACAGTTTCGAGCACTTCGCCAGCAACCCGAAAGTGAAGTGGGCGATTCCCATGTCTCTGGGCGATTCCCATCGCGGCTATCGGGTGATGGGCACCACCGAGGCCTACTTCGAGCATTACCAGTACGGTCGCCAGCAGCACCTGGAACTGGCCGATGGCCGGGCCTTCGCCACCGATCCGTTCGAAGTCGTGCTCGGCGCCGAAGTCGCCGAGGCGCTGCATTACAAACTCGACGACAAACTGGTGTTGGCCCACGGCGTGGCAGCGGTCAGCCTGGTCAAGCATGACGACAAGCCCTTCACCGTGGTCGGCATCCTCAAGCGCACCGGCACGCCGGTGGACCGCACGCTGCACATCAGCCTCGGCGGCATGGAAGCGATTCACGTCGACTGGAAGAACGGCGTGCCGGCCCAGGGCAACGGTCGCATCAGCGCCGACCAGGCCCGCAACATGGACCTCACGCCCCAGGCGATCACGGCGTTCATGCTCGGTCTCAACAGCAAGATATCCACCTTTGCCCTGCAACGGGAGATCAATGAGTTCCGTAGCGAACCGCTGCTGGCGATCCTGCCCGGCGTGGCGCTGCAAGAGTTGTGGAGCCTGATGGGTACGGCGGAAAAAGCCTTGTTCGTGATTTCTCTGTTCGTGGTGCTGACCGGGTTGATCGGCATGCTCACGGCGATCCTCACCAGCCTCAACGAACGCCGTCGGGAAATGGCGATCCTGCGCTCGGTAGGCGCGCGGCCTTGGCACATCGCAAGCCTGCTGGTACTCGAAGCCTTTGCCCTGGCTCTGGCCGGTGTCACGTCCGGGCTGGCGCTGCTGTACGTCGGCATCGCCGCCGCCCAGGGTTACGTGCAGTCGGCCTATGGCCTGTATTTGCCCCTGGGCTGGCCGAGCGAGTATGAATGGACACTCATGGCTGGCATTCTGATCGCCGCCCTGCTGATGGGCAGCGTGCCGGCCTGGCGCGCTTATCGCCAATCGCTGGCCGATGGCCTGTCGATCCGTTTATGAGGACGTTGAACATGCCCCGCGCCCTGATTGCGCTGTTGATGATGGTTGCCCTGCCCCTGTGGGCGGCCGAGCCGAGGGACCTGGCCTGGTCGGAAATGATCCCGGCGGGCGCGCCACCGGAAGTGCCAAACATGACCCCACTGCATGATCTGTCGCAGATGGGCAACGCCCTGGCCGCCGAATCCGCTCCGGCCGCCAAGCAGGACCTGCCCAACGCGCCGGTGGTCAAGGAGCTGGACGGCCAACAGATCCGTTTACCGGGGTATATCGTGCCGCTGGAAGTCAGCGAAGAAGGTCGCACCACGGACTTTCTGCTGGTGCCTTACTTCGGCGCCTGCATCCACGTGCCACCACCGCCGTCGAACCAGATCGTGCATGTGAAGAGCGAAGTCGGGGTCAAGCTCGATGAGTTGTACCAGCCGTACTGGGTCGAGGGGCCGATGCAAGTCAAGCCGTCCACCAGTGAACTGGCCGATGCCGGGTACCAGATGGAGGCTGAGAAGATTTATGTGTATGAGCTGCCGGAGTGAGCCTGGTGGTTATTTTGTGGCAGTGAGATAGCAAGCCCGCTCCCACAGGGCTCACCACCGTCCCTGTGGGAGCGGGCTTGCTCGCGAAGAGGCCGCCAGGGGCTTCATCACACTTTCATTGAGCTGAGTCAAAAGACCACCCCAGAGCGCTTCGTACCATAGGACATCACTTTTCGAATGCCCTATGGAGCCCCCATGCACAAGTCTCTGCTCAGCGCTTCCCTCGTCGCCCTCGCACTCGCCGCCCCGCTCGCCCAGGCCCATACGGCCGGCGATATCATCGTCCGTGCCGGCGCCATCACCGTCAATCCCGAGGCCGACAGCTCCAGCGTCAAGGTTGACCGCGGCCCGCTGGCCGGTGCCGATCTGGGCGGCAAGGCGACCATGAGCAGCGACACCCAACTGGGCCTGAACTTCGCCTACATGCTCACCGACAACCTGGGTATCGAACTGCTCGCTGCCTCGCCGTTCGAGCATGATGTGAAGCTCAAAGGAACCGCCCTCGGCGCCGCCAATGGCAAGCTCGGCACCCTCAAGCACCTGCCGCCGACCCTGAGCCTGGTCTACTACCCGCTCGACGCGAAATCGGCGTTCCAGCCTTACGTCGGCGCCGGCATCAACTACACCTGGATCTACGACGAACACGTCGGCAGCGGCGCCAGCGCCAACGGTTTCAGCAACTTCCGGGCAAGCAATAGCTGGGGCATGGCGTGGCAAGTGGGCGCTGACTACATGCTGACCGATAACATCATGATCAACGGTCAGATTCGCTACATCGATATCGACACCACTGCCTATGTCGACAATAACGCCGTGGCCGGTGGTACCCGGGCCAAGGTGGATGTCGACGTGGATCCACTGATCTACATGGTGGGGTTGGGTTACAAGTTCTGACCCATACCTTCAAATTGCTCAAATCCCCTGTGGGAGCGAGCCTGCTCGCGATAGCGGTTTGTCAGTCAAAAAAGATGCTGACTGATCCACCACCATCGCGAGCAGGCTCGCTCCCACAGCGGTTTCATTTCCTGGATCAGCGGCCCAGCAACCGCGCCAATCCCACGCTCATCGGCGTCTGTTGCGGGAAGCTGAAGCGCTCCAGGAGACGGCGGTTGTTGGCCCGTGAATGGCGGATGTCACCGGAGCGTGCCGGGCCGTAGCTGATCGGCGGCAGGTCGCCGACCACTTGTGCGAGGGCCGCAAGCATCTGCTTGAGGGTCGTGGCCTGGTTCCAGCCGACGTTCACCGCGCCGACTTCCACCTCGGTTTTTTCGATGGCCTGGACCAGCAGGTCCACCAGGTCTTCGACGTAAACGAAATCCCGTGTTTGCTCGCCATCGCCAAACACAGTGATCGGCAGACCTTTCTGCGCCCGTTCGCTGAAGATGCTGATGACCCCGGAATACGGCGACGACGGATCCTGGCGTGGACCATAGATATTGAAGAAGCGGAACACCACCGGCTCCAGGGCATGCTGGCGGCGATAGAAATCCAGGTAAAACTCGCTGGCCAGCTTATCCGAGGCGTACGGGGTCAGCGGGGCCTTGGGCGTGTCTTCGTCGATGGACTGGCCTTCGCCATTGTTGCCATAGACCGCCGCGCTGGAGGCGAACAACACCCGTTTCACACCAGCCTGGCGCATGGCTTCGCAGACGTTCAGGGTTCCGATGAAGTTGCTCTGGTGTGTGCGTACCGGATCGTCCACCGAAGCCTGGACCGAAGCCACCGCGGCCAGATGCGCCACGGCACTGCAACCGACCATCGCGCGGGCCACCAGCGCCGCATCGGCGACATCGCCTTCGATCAGTTCCACGGCCGGGTTATCCAGCGGCAGGTTGCTGCGTTTACCGGTGGATAAGTCATCCAGGATGCGCACCGAGTGGCCCTTGGCGAGCAAGGCGTCGGTCAGGTGCGAACCAATGAAACCCGCACCGCCGGTGATTAAAACAGGGCCTTCAGCCATGACGATAAAACCTATCCAGTAAGCCCGGGAGCGCGGCGCGCCAGGCGCGGGGCTTGATCCCGAAAGTGTGCAGAATTTTCTTGCAGGTCAGCACCGCGTGCTGCGGTTCTTCCGCTGCATCCGGCCGGGCGGCGTGGGCCTGGGGAGTGGGCGATTCGATCGCCAGCGGATGCAGCGCGCGGGCTTCGGTGAGGATCGCCTGGCCCAGCGCCAGGGGCGTGGTCGCCTCGTGCCCGGCGTAATGGTAGGTCCCCCACAACGGCGCCGCGCAATCGAGCTGCTTGAGTACGGAAATGATCACCCGTGCCGCATCGTCTACCGGCGTTGGATTGCCGCGACGGTCATCGGCCAGCAGCAATTCCTCGGGTTGTTCGGCGCGGGCCAGGAAACGTCCGAGGATGCCATCGGGGCTGTCATCGAGCAGCCAGCCGAAGCGCAACAGCACATGTTGCGGACAGGTGGCGCGCACGCTTTGCTCGATACGCCACAACGCCTGGCCACGCAGACCCAGGGGCACGGGTTCGTCCTTTTCGCTGTAGGCCGTGGCGCGAGAACCGTCGAACACGCGATAGCTCGACGGTTGCACCAGGACGATCTCGTGGTGCTGGCACAGTTCGGCCAGGCGCTCGACGGCGCGCTCCTGGCTGGCCAGGCGCTGCTCGCTGACGGCCTCGGCTTGAAACCAGTCGAAGTAGTACGCCAGATTGATCACGGCGTCCGGCCGGGTGTCGTCGAGCAGTTGCGTCAGGCTCGCGGCATCCCATCCGTCTTCGGGCGGTCGAGGGGCGAGAAAACCGATGTCTTCTTCCGCACCGAGGCGAATCAGCGCCTGCCCAAGGGCATTTCCGCCGCCCAGTAACATAAGGCGCATTCGCATAAAATCAGCAGGCCCAGTCTGTTGGCACAAGAATTTGGTCGACAACGCCCACAGGCGTCGTCGGAATCGTTGCATTTTGCGGGTTTAGTGCGCAACCGTCATCCGTAAAGTGCAGATCCTGGATGTATGCTGCCCTTTGGGGCCTCTTCGCGAGCAAGCCCGCTCCCACAGTGAACCGGGTTTCCTCTGCAAGAATGCGATCGACTGTGGGAGCGGGCTTGCTCGCGAAAGGGCCCTGCCTGTCGACAGAGACCCCAATGGTACTTGCATCTTCCCCGCCCCACCCGCATAACTGCCCTCATGAATCTGCCTCTTGCCGCCGACCATGCCATGGCAGGCTTCCACCCTGCCGTTCGTGCCTGGTTCAGCCAGACATTCCCGGCGGTCACGGCCGCCCAGGCCCAGGCGTGGCCGTTGATCGGCCAGCGCCGTTCGACCCTGGTGGCCGCGCCCACCGGCTCGGGCAAGACCCTGACAGCGTTTCTCGCCGTGCTCGATGACCTGGTGCACCGCGGTCTGGAACAAGGCGGCCTGCCAGACCAGACCCTGGTGGTCTACGTCTCGCCACTCAAGGCCTTGAGCAACGACATCCGGATCAACCTGCAAACCCCACTGGCCGGGATTACCGAACAATTGCGCCAGATGGACCTGCCGCCCCTGCAAATCACCACCGCCGTGCGCACCGGCGACACGCCGCAAAAAGATCGTTCGGCGATGCGCAAGACCGCGCCGCACATTCTGGTGACCACCCCCGAATCGCTCTATGTGCTGCTCGGCTCCGATTCCGGCCGGCTGATGCTCGCCAGCACCCGCACCGTGATCGTCGACGAAATCCACGCCATCGCCGCCAGCAAACGCGGCAGCCACCTGGCCCTGAGCCTGGAGCGCCTGCAAGCTCTGTGCGCCGAACCGCTGGTGCGCATCGGCCTGTCTGCCACGCAAAAGCCCATCGAAGCGGTGTCGCGCTTTCTGGTCGGCGAAGGACGCACCTGTGAAATCGTCGACATCGGCCATGCCCGCCCCCGGGACCTGGACATCGAAGTGCCGCCGGTGCCGCTCTCGGCGGTGATGGCCAATGACGTCTGGGAGTTGGTCTACAACCGCCTCGCCGACCTCGCCCGAGCGCACCGCACGACCCTGGTGTTCGTCAACACCCGGCGGCTGGCCGAACGCCTGAGCCGGCACTTGAGCGAACGCCTGGGCAAGGATGCGGTGGCGGCCCACCATGGCAGCCTGGCGAAAGAGTTTCGTCTCGACGCCGAACAACGGCTCAAGCGCGGCGAATTGCAGGTGTTGATCGCCACCGCGTCCCTGGAGTTGGGCATCGACATCGGCGATGTCGACCTGGTGTGCCAGATCGCCTCGCCCCGCTCGATTTCCGCCTTCCTGCAACGGGTCGGGCGTTCCGGCCACCAGGTGGGCGGCACACCCAAGGGCCGACTGTTCGCCACCACCCGCGACGACCTGATCGAATGCGCCGCGCTGCTCGACTGCGTGCGCCGCGGCGAGCTGGATATCCTGCACATTCCCAAGGCACCGCTGGACGTGCTGGCCCAGCAGATCGTCGCCGAAGTCAGTTGCCAGGAATGGCAGGAGCAGGCATTGCTGGAGATGTTCCGCCGCGCCTCGCCCTATGCTGGACTGGATGAAGGTCATTACCAGGCCTTGCTGCAGATGCTCGCCGAAGGCCTCAACGGCCGCCAGGGCGTGCGCAGCGCTTATCTGCATCGCGATGCCGTCACCCGTACGCTGCGCGGTCGCCGCGGCAGCAAGCTGACGGCCGTGACCAGCGGCGGTACCATCCCGGACAATGCCGACTACAGTGTGCTGCTCGAACCCCAGGGCCTGAACATCGGCAGCGTCAACGAAGACTTCGCCGTGGAGAGCATCGCCGGCGACGTGTTCCAGCTGGGCAATACCTCCTACCGCATCATCCGCGTCGAGACCGGCCGCGTGCGGGTCGAGGACGCCCAGGGCCAGCCACCGACCATTCCGTTCTGGCTTGGCGAAGCCCCGGGGCGCAGCGCCGAGCTGTCCCTGGCCGTGGCCCGCCTGCAAGCGCAACTGGACCGACTGCTGGGCGCGACGCCAGGCGACCTGCAACCGGCCCTCGACTGGTTGACCGGCACCTTGCAGTTGAACCAGGCCAGCGCCGAACAACTGGTGGATTACCTGGCGCCGGCACGCCTGGCCTTCGGTGCCCTGCCCTCCCAGGACACGCTGGTGATGGAGCGGTTCTTCGACGAGTCCGGCGGCACGCAACTGATCATTCATACACCCTTTGGCAGTCGCATCAACCGCGCCTGGGGCCTGGCGCTGCGCAAGCGGTTCTGCCGGACCTTCAATTTCGAATTGCAGGCTGCGGCCAGTGAAGACGCCATCGTGTTGTCACTGTCCACCAGCCACAGCTTCGAGCTCGACGAAGTCTGGCGTTATCTCAACAGCCAGAGCGCCGAACGGATCCTGGTCCAGGCGGTGCTGGACGCTCCGCTGTTCGGCGTGCGCTGGCGCTGGAACGCGGGGGTGGCCCTGGCCTTGCCGCGCTATACCGGCGGGCGCAAGGTCGCACCGCAAATTCAGCGGATGAAAAGCGAAGACCTGATCGCCAGCGTGTTCCCGGATCAGATTGCCTGCCTGGAGAACCTCGCCGGCGAACGGGAAATTCCCAATCATCCATTGGTGGAGCAAACCCTGGACGACTGCCTGCACGAAGCCATGGACAGCGAAGGCTGGCTGGCCTTGTTGCGGCGCATGGAAGCGGGCGAGATTCGCCTGATCAGCCGTGACCTGCCGGCGCCGTCGCCCCTGGCGGCAGAAATTCTCAGCGCCCGGCCCTACACCTTCCTCGACGACGCGCCGCTGGAAGAACGTCGCACCCAAGCGGTGATCAATCGCCGCTGGAGCGATCCACAGTCCACCGACGACCTCGGCGCGCTGGACGTCGAGGCCATCCAGTCGGTACGCGAAGAAGCCTGGCCGACGCCGAGCAATCTCGACGAAATGCACGAAGCGCTGATGAGCCTGGCCTGCATCGCCGACAGCGAAGCCAGTGCCCACGCTTCATGGTTGGAGTGGCTGACCGTCCTGGCCGGACGCGGACGCGCCAGTCACCTGCAAGTCAGCGCCGAACGCGGCCTGTGGGTGCCGCTGGAACGGCTGACTTGCTTGCAGGCAATTTATCCACAGGCTTCATGGCAACCGCCCCTGGCGCCCCTGGTCGGTTTCGATGAAACCTGGGACCGTGACGAAGCCGTGGTGGAAGTGCTCCGCGCCCGACTCAGTGCCTTCGGCCCGCTACCGCTGAAAGCCATCGCCTACCCGCTGGGGTTGTCGACACCGCAGGCCACCCAGGCCCTGGCACAACTCGAACAGCAAGGTTACGTGTTGCGCGGTCGGTTCACGCCCGGCACGGGGCAGGAAGAATGGTGCGAGCGGCATCTGCTGGCGCGCATCCATCGCTATACCGTCAAGCGCCTGCGCCGGGAAATCGAGCCGGTGACGTTGCAGGACTTCGTGCGGTTCCTGTTCGACTGGCAGCACCTGTCGGCATCGACCCAAGGTCGGGGCAGCGCCGTCCTGCCGTCGATCATCAGCCAGTTCGAAGGCTACCCGGCTGCGGCCTCGGCCTGGGACAGCGACCTGCTGCCGGCACGGATCAAGGACTATTCGCCCACTTGGCTCGATGAGTTGTGCCGCAGCGGCAAGCTGGTCTGGACGCGTTTGAGCGCTCGCCAGAAGCTTTCGGCCAACGCCCTGCGCAGCACACCGGTGGTACTGTTGCCCCGCAGCCAGGTCGCGCGGTGGAGCAGCCTGGCAGAGCAGACACCTTTGGACGAACTGTCACTCAAGACACAGAAAGTCCATCAGGCCCTCAGCGAACACGGTGCGTTGTTTTTTGACGAACTGCTGCACGAAGCCCACCTGCTGCGCGCCGAACTGGAAATCGCCTTGCAGGAACTGGTGGGCGCCGGTTTGGTGAACGCCGACAGCTTCGCCGGCCTGCGGGCGCTGATCACCCCGGCCAGCAAACGCCAGGCCCGTAGCAGCCGACGCGGGCGCGGGGCGTTTGTCGGCGGCATGGACGACGCCGGGCGCTGGGCCTTGCTGCGCCGTAGCCCCGCGTCCATGGAAGGCATACGGCCCGCTTCCACACCGCCCGAAACCCTGGAACACATCGCCATGACCTTGCTGCGTCGCTACGGCGTGGTGTTCTGGCGCATGCTGGACCGCGAGGCCGAATGGCTGCCCAGCTGGCGTGAGTTGCTGCGCACGTTTCATCGCCTGGAGGCACGGGGTGAAATCCGCGGTGGACGGTTTGTCAGCGGGCTGGCGGGCGAGCAATTTGCCCTGCCCGAGGCCATCCCGCTGCTGCGCGAAGTCCGCCGCCGCCCTACCGATGGCAGTCTGGTCGGTGTGTGTGGCGTCGATCCGCTGAACCTGGCCGGTACGCTGTTGCCGGGGGCGAAGGTGCCGGCTCTGGCGAGCAATCGGTTGGTGTATCGCGATGGGGTGCCGGCGGCGGCGCTGATTGCCGGCAAGCCGGTTTTCTGGTTGGAGTTGGATGCTCAGGGGATGGCTGAGGTGCGCAGTAAGCTGATTCAGAAAGGTTAGGGTGTCTGCTCGCGATGAGGCCAGCCGGCCCGCCACAACCTCATTGCGACTCAGCCACTCCATCGCCCTCTTTCGGCTCTTCCACCAACCGCTTCGGCATCACCACCTGCTGTGGATAAGTCTGCGCGAAATGCACCGCTGGATGGTTATCCACAAGCTTCTTCAAGCGCTGGTTGAACGCCCGGCTCACCGCATACTGCCCGCCTGACACGGTGCGGAACTGGGCAGTGAGGACCACGCCGTTGAGGTCCATCCGGTCCACGCCGAACACATCCAGCGGTCCTTGCAGATTGAACTTGAGGAACGGGTCTTCGGAAATCGAATTCCCGGCCTCGCGGATCAGTTCGATGGCCTGGTCTACGTCAGTGTCGTAGGTGAACTGCACCGAGAAGAACGCGAAAGCGAATTGCCGCGATTGGTTGGTCACCGCCTTGATCTGGCCGAACGGCACTGAGTGCACGAACCCTTTGCCGTCGCGCAGGCGCAGGGTGCGGATGGTCAGGCCCTCGACGGTGCCGGCGTGGCCGGAACTGAGCACCACCCAGTCACCAATGGACAGGGTGTCTTCGATGATGATGAACAGCCCCGTAATCACGTCCTGCACCAACTGCTGGGAACCGAAGCCGATCGCCAGGCCCACCACCCCGGCGCCGGCCAGCAATGGCGCGACGTTGATGCCCAGGTTGGCCATGGTGGTGATCGCGCAGATCACCACCAGGATGATTTTGATCGCGTTGCGCAGCAGCGGCAGGATGGTCTTGATCCGAGTGCTGGGCTGACGTGCCCCTCGCTTGTTGAGCGGCGGTTTCAGGGCCTCCTGGATCGCCGTGTCGAGCACCACCCACGTAAGCCAGGTCACCAGGAAAATCAGGCCGATGCGGCTCAGGGAATCACTGATCGCCCGGCCCACGGCGTTGCGCGAAGCGAACTCGAACAGCGAGACACCCCAGATCCGGCCAAGCACTTCAATGAACGCCACCGCCATGACAATACGCAACAGCGCATGCAACAGGCTCAACAAGCGGCTCTTGTAGGCGCTGTTGCGCTGGATGGCCTCGACCTTGGGAGACTTGAATACCTGCTGGAACACAGTGCTGAGGAACACCGTCGCGATCAGCAGGATGGTGGTGAACAACGCACAACGCAGGGCTTTCTGGTTGTCCTCGCCTACACCGATCAGGCTCACCGCCGAGACCAGCACCATCAACAGAATCGGCCAGTTCCAGAGTCCGGAAAAAATCCGCAGCGACTCCTGCAAGGCCGGCTGCTTCAAGCGTTGGGCCAGCGGTCGGTTGCGAATCAGGTGCGCCACCGGCCGGCGCATGCGGATCACCAGCCAGCCAAAGATCAACGAGGCCAGCAATCCGGTGAACACCGCGACGCTGCTGGTGATGTTGCCGCCCAGTTGCCGGGCGATCTGCGGGCTGGTCAGCGCGTCGCTGAGGGCGGCGAGAAAGCCGATCAGGAACAACGGCCGGGGGCTGAAACGGCGAATGATCGCCACCGCCCGGCGCTTGTGGCCGGCGTTGAACATCACGATCACGCACAACAACACCGACGTTGAGAATATCCCGCTGCTGGTGGCGTAGGCGAAGCACAGCGCCAACGCGCGACCGACCGACACCTGCAAGAAGTGGCTGACGTACAGGGTCAGCGGCAGGCAGACCAGCGCCGGTACAGTGTAGGGCAGCAGGTAGCCGAACAAGTCCCGCACCCGCTGGCGGCGTTGCAACCATCGACGCTGGCGCAGGTGGCGCACCAGCAACCGGGCACCGGCCCAGATCAGCCCAAAGGCGCCCAGCCAGACGCAGGAGAGCAGCAGGAAATCCCCGGTCACGCGCCAGGACGAGCGGGCGGTCTGGTCGACCAGGCGGTCCACCTCATCCGCCGCCCGGTCCGCCCGCAGGCGCCAGGCATCGATCAGGCTCTGGTTGAGATCGAGCTTGTCCTGGACATCGTCGATGCTCGAACTGATGGCCCCCAACAACCCGCCCTGCACCAGCGGCTCGGCTTCGGCGGGGGCCTCGCTGGGCGCGGGAACGGCCGCCGCCCCGAAGGCGACATTGCCGGCCAGCGCCAGCACGATCAGCAGCAATGCAGTGGTCAATCGAGACAAAACGCGAGGCTCCTGTGCGGGGATCGATAAGGAACTGATCCAAATCGTGCGGGCAAGTTCGCTCTCGGGATTGATACTTCCCTGTGACATGGGGATTTATTGTGGGAGCAAGGCTTGCCCGCGATAAAGGCGCCCTCGATATTGGCTAAGACCGCGGTGCTTTCATCGCGGGCAAGCCTTGCTCCCACAGCCCTACTCCCACAGGTCTTGCGCCACAGCCTCCCACAGGCCTTGCTCCCACATTGCCTTACCCGCCGCCTGTAACCCTGTCGAAACTTTCCGGCCCGCCCGACAGTCATCAAAAGACACAGGCAGTACGAGGTCATCTGGCACGGGAGGAGCACATGACGGCGATCCACATCGGCATTTCCGGTTGGCGATACACGCCTTGGCGGGGGGATTTCTACCCCAAGGGCCTGACCCAGAAGCGTGAATTGCAGTTCGCCTCGCGAGCAGTCAACAGCATCGAAATCAATGGATCGTTCTACGCCCTGCAACGTCCCGAACGGT
The DNA here is from genome assembly GCF_001269775.1 of Pseudomonas sp. Pf153. Taxonomy (NCBI): domain Bacteria; kingdom Pseudomonadati; phylum Pseudomonadota; class Gammaproteobacteria; order Pseudomonadales; family Pseudomonadaceae; genus Pseudomonas; species Pseudomonas sp. Pf153. The sequence continues at coordinate 177,236 of NZ_LHVL01000016.1, forward strand.
ATGCGCAGTGGTACGCCGAGACACCGCCGGACTTCGTGTTCAGCGTCAAGGCACCGCGCTTCATCACCCACATCAAGCGTCTGCGCGACATTCGCAAGCCCCTGGCCAACTTCTTCGCCTCCGGCGTGCTGGAGCTCAAGGAAAAGCTCGGCGCTATCCTCTGGCAGTTTCCCCCCAGCTTCAAATTCGACCCCGAGCTGTTCGAAGACTTCCTCAAGCAATTGCCCCACGACACTGAAGGCGCTGCGGCCCTGGCCCGGGAGCACGAGCCGCGCCTGGATGGCCACGCCAGCACCGAAACCGACAAGAAACGCCCGCTGCGCCACGCCGTCGAGATTCGTCATGAAAGCTTCATCGATCCGCATTTCGTTGCGCTACTCAAGCGCTACGACGTGGCGCTGGTCATCGCCGACACCGCTGGCAAATGGCCTTATCGCGAAGACGTCACCAGCGATTTCGTTTACCTGCGCCTGCACGGTGCCGAAGAGCTGTATGCCAGCGGCTATACCGACGAAGCCTTGAAACGCTGGGGCGACCGCATCGAGGCCTGGAGCCACGGCACTCAGCCGGACGATGCCCAACTGATCGATCCGAAAAAGAAACCCAGGGCGCGCAAGAGCCGGGAAGTGTTTTGCTATTTCGACAACGACATCAAGGTGCGTGCGCCCTACGACGCACGCCACCTGCTGGAGAGATTCGACCTGGACAAGGACCTTGCCACCGTACCCGGCCAGCGCCCCGCCGAGGGAGTGTTGCCATGAGCACAGAACCCATTGAAGCGCGCCTGGACCCCACCCGGAGTCTTGCGCACGACCTGGAAAGGGTCAGCCGCTTCACCGTCCTGACGGTCAACACACATAAAGGCTTCACCGCGCTGAACCGACGCTTCATCCTGCCTGAATTGCGCGAAGCGGTGCGCAGCGTATCCGCCGACGTGGTGTTCCTGCAGGAAGTCCATGGCGCCCATGAACATCATCCCCGGCGCTACAGCAACTGGCCGAGCATGCCGCAATACGAGTTCCTGGCCGACAGCCTCTGGCCGCAATTCGCCTACGGGCGCAACGCGGTCTACCCGGCGGGGGATCACGGCAATGCGTTGCTGTCGAAGTTCCAGATCATTCGCCACGACAACCTGGACGTGTCCATCAGCGGCCATGAAAGCCGCGGCATGCTCCACAGCGTGCTGCGCCTGCCGGGTGGCGACGGCCCGCAGATCCATGCCATTTGCGTTCACCTGGGATTGCGCGAAGGCCATCGTGTCGAGCAGCTGAAACTGCTGTGCAAGCGCTTGAGCGAACTGCCGCCCGAGGCACCGGTGATTGTCGCCGGCGACTTCAACGACTGGCGCGGCAAGGCCAACGACCTGCTCGAACCCTGCGGTCTGCGGGAAGTGTTCGCCGAGCAATGGGGCAAACCGGCCCGCAGCTTTCCGGCCCGCCTGCCCATCCTGCGCCTGGACCGCATCTATGTGCGCAACCTCAAGGCCCATCACCCCAAAGTGCTTAGCGTACGGCCCTGGTCGCACCTTTCTGACCATGCCCCCCTGTCGGTGGAGATCGAGTTATGAGCGCGACGATGAACAAGGCCACGGTGGAACAGGTCGAGGTCCCACCGACCGAACGCGATCCGGCGCTGGTGGACATCGAATACGGCTGGCACGGCAATAACCGCGTCACGCTGCTGGAGAATGGCGAGGAATATTTCCCCCGGGTGTTCGAGGCGATCCGCCGGGCGGAGACGGAAATCCTCATCGAGACCTTCATTCTTTTCGAGGACAAGGTCGGCAACGAGTTGCGCGACCTGCTGGTCGATGCCGCCCACCGAGGCGTGCGAGTGACCCTGAGCCTGGATGGCTTCGGTTGTGGGGAACTCACGCCAGAGTTCCTCGCGTCGTTGAGCGATGCCGGCGTGCGCCTGCAGATGTTCGACCCCGCCCCGCTTCACCTGGGGATTCGCACCAACTGGTTCCGCCGTCTGCACCGCAAGGTGGTGGTGATAGATGGTGTGATTGCCTTCATCGGTGGGATCAATTTCTCCGCCGACCATCTGGGTGATTTCGGCCCCGAGGCCAAGCAGGACTATTCGGTGGAGGTCAAAGGGCCGGCGGTGGTCGATATCCATCACTTCGCCTTGATGCAAAGCGGTCGGCCGAGCCGGGCCAAATACTGGTGGCAGCGCCGCCGCAGCCGTCGCAGCGAGTTGGCTTTCAGCGACCACGACGGCCAGGTACGGCTGGTCTACCGGGATAACCATGAACACCAGACCGACATCGAAGAGGTCTACCTGCAAGTGCTGCGCAGCGCCCAGCGGCGGGTGGTGATCGCCAATGCCTATTTCTTCCCCGGCTATCGGTTGCTGCGCGAGATCCGCAACGCGGCGCGACGTGGGGTGGAGGTACGGCTGATCCTGCAGGGTCAGCCGGACATGATGATAGCCAAGCTGGCGGCACGAATGCTCTATGACTATCTGCTCAAGGCCGGGGTGGTGATCTATGAATATTGCGAGCGCCCCCTGCATGGCAAGGTGGCCCTGGTGGATGAGGACTGGAGCACCGTGGGGTCGAGCAATCTCGACCCCTTGAGCCTATCCCTGAACCTGGAAGCCAACGTGCTGATCCGTGATCGGGCGTTCAATCGCGAACTGTTCGAGCGTCTCGATCACCTGAGCCGCGAGCATTGCACCGTCATGGCGGCCAATCACGCCCAGAGGGGGCTGCTGTGGCGCATGACCATCGGTTTTATGGTTTTCCACTTCCTGCGGCATTTCCCGGCCTGGGCCGGATGGCTGCCGGCCCATAAGCCGCGTCTGAAACCTTTCTCGCCGCCGACGGCGGTTCGGAGCGAACCCCATGAACCACTCTGAAGCGCACTCCGCGCCGAGAGACGCCCACGGCTCGGAGCACACCCATGCCGAGGCGAAACCGGCCTCACGCTGGAGCCGCTGGAAACGCCCGCTGACGCTGGCGTTCTTCCTGCTGCTGATCGTGCTGTTCACGGCCCTGGCGCGGCGCATCGACTGGGCGGAAGTGTTGAATACCCTGGCCGACTTCAAGATCCGCACCTTGATCATCGCGGCGGGGCTGACTATCACCAGTTTCATTACCTACGCGTGCTTCGACTTGATCGGTCGTACCTACATCCGGCAAAAACTCGGCTGGCGCCAGATACTGCCCGTGGGCGTGATCAGCTATGCCTTCAACCTCAACCTCAGTGCCTGGGTCGGCGGCATTGCCATGCGTTACCGCTTGTATTCGCGGCTGGGGGTCAGCACCGGCAATATCGCCAAGATCCTTGGCCTGAGCCTGGCCACGAATTGGTTTGGCTACATGACCCTGGCCGGCGTGGTCTTCAGCAGCGGCCTGGTTACGATGCCGCCAGGCTGGAAACTCAGCAGCAACGCCTTGCAGGGCGTGGGTGTATTGCTGCTGTTGGCGAGCGCCGGCTACCTGCTGGCCTGCCGGTTTTCCAAGCGCCGGGCCTGGACGATCCGTGGCATGGAAATCAACCTGCCGTCGCTGCGCATGGCCGTGTTGCAACTGGCGCTCGGGGCGCTGAACTGGTCGCTGATGGCGGCGGTGATTTTCACGTTGCTGCCGAGCAAGCTGGAATACCCTGTGGTACTCGGGGTGCTGTTGATCAGCAGCATCGCCGGCGTCATCACCCACATCCCGGCCGGGCTCGGCGTGCTGGAGGCAGTATTCATTGCACTGCTGCAACACGAAGTGTCGCGGGGCAGCCTGTTGGGAGGATTGATCGCTTATCGGGCGATCTACTTCATCCTGCCGTTGCTGATCACCGTGGTGATGTACTTGGCGATCGAGGCGAAGGCCAAGGCGTTGCGGGTCAAGCCGGGGCTCAAGCGAAGCCGTGGCCGTGACTGAGAGGGCTGGCCTCTTCGCGAGCAAGCCCGCTCCTACAGGTTTGGGTGTCGAACAACAGCTCTGTGTTCACCGCCGATACAAATTGTGGGAGCGGGCTTGCCCGCGAAGAGGCCAGAACAAACGCCACACAATTACCGCTCCTGAATGATGCTCAACCGCTCTCCCACCACCATTTCCGTGATCCATCCCACCAGGATCGAGGTGTAGGCCTGCTGTGAAACGGGGTCGCTCAAGGCATGGTCCGCGCCGTCGATGATCCGGTGGGTCAACGAATGGGTCTGCTGGCACGCGGCGCGGTAACTCATAATGGTGGCATGGGGTACATGATCGTCGGTTTCCGACTCCACCAGCAACACATCGCCAGTGAACTGCGAGCAGGCGTGCAAGGCGCGGTTGGTGCTGGCGTGCACCAGGGTGCTGCGGTAATCCAGCAGGTCAGCCTTGTCCAGGTCGCGCTTGGGCGTGTGCCATTGCTCGTCGCGATACAGCGCCGGCACCCGCAGTGCCAGCCAGCGCACCGGGCGCAGCAAGGTCAGGATCGAGGCCAGATAACCGCCATAACTGGTGCCCACCACGGCAATCGCCGACGTGTCCAGGGCCGGATGGGCCAGCAACCGGTCATAGGCCGCCAGCAAATCCCGCAGGTTGTCTTCCCGCGTTACCCGGGACAGCGGAATGCCCGCGCCGCCGGTATGCCCGCGCAAGTCGAAAGTCAGACACACGCAACCCAGGCCGGCGATGCCCTTGGCCCGTTCCAGGTCACGCTCCTGGCTGCCGCCCCAACCGTGGACGAACAGGACGCCAGGCACCTTCGACTTGGGACTCAGGAAGGTCCCGTTCATGCGTTCATCATCGATCTCGATCTGAATGGTTTCGCTTCTAGCCGTCATGAGAATGAACCGTTGCGTATTTGAGTAGGAAGTCGCCGTTGTGCGCCGGACCGCGATAGACCTCCACGGCACCTGCCGGCAACGGCTGTTCGACATAGGTTTCCACCGAGGACACGCGGACCGCGCTGGTCGTGGGCTCCTCGACGAACACATGCAGTGCCGCCAGCTCCGCGCTGCTGGCTCCGCCCATGCGCCACGACTGCTCCAGCACGCCACCGCGGGGCTGGCCGCCGACATCGAGACCCTGGGCGATATCGTAATTTCGCCGGGAAGCAAAGAAGCCGGGATAGGCCTGGTTGGCGGCATCGTCGAACACCTGGGCCAACCGCACCGCTTCGCGCACATCATCGGGCAAGTCGAGCCTGAGCAGCTCAATGTAGCCGCCCTGCACCACCAGCAGGTCCGAGCCGCCATACACTTCCAGCCCTTCACTGTCGCGGGTCAGGTGCTGCACGCCGCAATAGCTGATGAGCTTGCCGTCGATGCGGCTCTGGCCGACGCTCTGGGTCTTGACGTCCCGAAGGTTCTGCTCCAACACCACTCCGTCGCTGAACAGCGCCTGGGCGTCCGGAGCGGCGACGATTTCATCGAACTGGGCGAGGGTCTCGATCACCCGCTGATCGCGCCCCGCACAGGCGTGAATAGGCTTGAAGCGGATGGGCCCGGCGTAGAGCATATGCTCGGCGGCGGGGCGCGCATCCTTGAGCGAAAAAACACTTATCCCATCGAGCACCACGCCACGGCTCAGTTTGGCGAACAGCGGCGACCAGCCCGTTGGCGCGACGGCATACTTGTTCAACAGACCGTGGGTAATGGCCTTGGTGCAAATGAAATCATGTTCGACATATCCCCCCCACAGGTCGTCCGCCCCCGTGACACCCAAGCGCCGCAGGGTTTCGCCGCCTACCAGCGTCTGCGTGGGCAGCAGGTACAGATCGCGTCCGGTATGTTGATCGGGGTCGTAGCTGCCACCGTATTCACACCCCATTATCCGCGCCAGCCAGCGGGCCAGGGCCCGATTGGTTTCCACCTCATGGAGCGGTGCTTGAGGATTGATCGAATAGGCGACTACCGTTTTGTTGCGATTGGCTGAGGTCATTCGTGGCCCTTTTACCTGCGTTCTATGGTTTCAGGTAAAGGAGTGCAGAGATCAGGCCAACGGTCTATGGGGGACGAACGGTCAGGGAAACGGGTACATCGCGAGGTGATAGATGGCGCCTGGCCTGTTTCATTCTGCACGACCGGCACAGCTCATCCCGCAAATTGCACGATGTTGAATCAGACATCCCGGGGCGAGAAAGCTACTGTTTTGAGGCGTTTGGTGGACTTACCCCAAACCGCGCCCGGTAATCGCTCGGCGTCAGCCCGGTAATTTTCTTGAACGTCGTCCGAAAGGCGCCCGGGTCCTGGTAGCCGACCGTCCAGGCGATGTGGTCGATGGTGCCATTGGTGAACTCCAGCATTTCCCGGGCCTTGCCGACACGCAGATGCTGGCAGTACTCGGTGGGTTTGAGTCCGGTGGCCGCACGAAACCGGCGCAGGAACGTGCGTTCTTCCAGCCCCGCCCGCTCGGCCATCGCGCCAAGGGACACGTCTACCGCGCCGCTGCCTTGCAACCAGTGCTGGACCTTGAGGATTGCCGCATCCCCATGTCCGAGGATCGGTGCGAAATTGCTGCTGCACTGGCTCGCGCTGTCGCTGTGCTCAACGACCAGAAACTGTGCAGTGCGCGTGGCAATACTCGGGCCAAGCAGGCGATCCACCAGCCGCAGCCCCAGTTCCGACCAGGCCATCAGTCCGGCGGTGGTGATCAAATCACCGTCGTCGACGATGGGTTTGTCCGCGTGAAGTCTGACATTCGGGTAACGGTCGGCGAAGGACTTGGCCGACGTCCAATGGGTGGTGGCGCTACGCCCATCGAGCAAGCCGCTTTCGGCCAGCAGGATCGAACCGACGCAAACCCCACCCAAAACCGTGCCGCTGGCGTGCTGGGCCCGCAGCCATTCCATCAGCGCCCGTGGGGCCTGGCCCTCGCTGAAGCCGGCCAGGGACGGTGGAATCAGCAACGCAGTGAGTTTTTCTGCTGCTCCCGGGCCGCTGTCGAACACCCGCCCCGGCGTCTCGCCGTTCTCGGCCCGCCAGTGGCTCACCCGCAGTCGCGGCAGTTGCGCAGAGGCCTGCTCGCCTGCGATCCGTTCTGCCACGGCAAACAGATCGGTCAACCCGTGCACCGCCGCCAGTTGCGCGCCGGGGTAGATCAGCACCCCGAGCTCGGCGACTGCCCTTTGCTGCGTCATTGTCAGTTTTCCCCCGCTAATTGTCGTTGCGGCCAATCCTCGATCCCACCGCAAACGCCGATGATGACCTCACTCCCAACCTGATAGAGGAAGCCTCATGTCCAAGCAAGCGCTCATCGTAGTCGATATCCAGAACGACTACTTCCCCCAGGGAAAATGGCCACTGGTCGGCGCCGAAGCCGCCGCCGACAACGCCGCCCGGATCATTGAAGCCTTTCGCCAGGCCGGCAACCAAGTGGTGCATATTCGCCACGAATTCACATCCGAATATGCTCCGTTCTTCACGCCGGGCTCCGAAGGCGCGAAGTTGCATCCCAAGGTGCTCAACCGCGCCGATGAGCCGGTGGTGCTCAAGCATTATGTCAATTCGTTCCGTGAAACCGAGCTGCAGGCCCTCCTCGACCAGCACGGTATCGAACAACTGGTCATCGTCGGCAGCATGAGCCATATGTGCGTCGACGGTGTCACCCGCGCGGCGGCGGACCTGGGCTATGGCGTCACGGTGATCCACGATGCTTGCGCCACCCTGGACCTGGAATTCAATGGTGTGGTCGTTCCGGCCGCCCAGGTGCATGCGGCCTTCATAGCGGCGCTGGGGTTTGCGTATGCGAGCGTGGTGAGTACCGAGGAATTTCTCGGCGGCCGGCTATAGGCAGCCTAGCTGCAAGCTGCAAGCGAAAAAAAACCGCGCTGGAACGATGCGCGGTTTTTTTCTTGAGCTTGAAGCTTGCGGCTTGGAGCTTTCAGCTGCTCTTAGAACGGAATATCGTCATCGAAGCTGTCGAAATCCGGAGCCGGTTGCGGCGCGGCCTGTTGCGGAGCCGGGCGTTCGCGTTGCGGCTGAGGCGCCGACTGCGGACGTGGAGCCTGCTGACGAGGCGCGGACTGCTGGTAGTTGTTACCGCCTTGCTGCTGATCGCCCTGCGGACGGCCGCCCAGCAACTGCATGGTGCCTTGCATGTCGACGATGATTTCGGTGGTGTAACGCTTGATACCGTCCTTCTCCCACTCGCGGGTCTGCAGCTTGCCCTCGATGTACACCTGCGAACCCTTGCGCAGGTATTCGCCGGCAATCTCGGCCACCTTGCCGAACATCGACACGCGGTGCCATTCGGTCTTCTCGACCTTCTGGCCGGTCTGCTTGTCGGTCCACTGTTCGCTGGTCGCCAGACTCAGGTTGGTCACGGCGTTGCCGTTAGGCAGGTAGCGAACCTCGGGATCCTGGCCGCAAGTACCGACCAATATGACTTTGTTAACCCCACGGGCCATAACGTTCTCCTAGGCTTCGCACGCGGTCGGGGCCGGGTTGTTCACCAGGCGCTCGAGCGTCGCACGATCCAATAATTCGGTGTCCAGTTTGATATATACGGCCGCTTCGTCGGCGACCACCACTGCATCGGTTACTCCCACGACGGCCCTGAGGCGCTCGGCCAGGCCTGCTTCGCGGATGGCTTCGGACGACAACGGCAAGCGCAGGCTCGTCACATACGGAGGTTCGCGCATGGTAACAGCAAAGACCAGCCAAAGTGCAGCCAACGCGGCGCATCCCAGGAATACAACCGACAAACCGCCATGCTGGAACAGCCAGCCGCCGAGAATTCCGCCCAACGCCGAACCCAGGAACTGGCTGGTGGAATAGACCCCCATGGCCGTGCCCTTGCCGCCCGCCGGTGAAACCTTGCTGATCAGCGACGGCAGCGATGCCTCCAGCAGATTGAACGCGGTGAAGAACACCACAGTCCCGATCACCAAGGCCCGCAGGCTGTCACCGAACTGCCAGAAGAATAGCTCAGTGAGCATCAGCGTCACGACGGCGCCGAGCAAAACTCGTTTCATTTTGCGTCGTTTCTCGCCATAGATGATGAAGGGAATCATGGCGAAGAACGAAATCAGCAAGGCGGTCAGGTACACCCACCAGTGCTGCTCCTTGGGCAAGCCGGCCTTCTCGACCAGGGCCAGCGGCAGGGCAACGAAACTGGACATCAGCATGGCGTGAAGTACGAAGATGCCCAGGTCCAGGCGCAGCAGGTCGGGGTGCTTGAGGGTCGGGATCAACGCCTGGCGAGCCACACCGGATTCGCGATGTTGCAACGGCCCGGTGGAGCGCGGCACCACGAACGCCACGATCAGGATCCCCAGCAGCGCCATGGCGCCGGTCGCCAGGAACAGGCCCGACAAGCCGAAGGCACGGGTCAGCAAGGGGCCGACCACCATGGCGACGGCGAACGACAGGCCGATGGTCATGCCGATCATGGCCATGGCCTTGGTGCGATGCTGTTCACGGGTCAGGTCAGACAACAGCGCCATCACGGCAGCGGAAATCGCCCCGGCGCCCTGAAGGATCCGGCCGGCGATCACCCCCCAAATGGAATCGGCACCGGCCGCCAGGACGCTACCGAGGGCGAAGACGATCAGCCCGAGGTAGATGACCGGGCGCCGGCCGATACGGTCGGAGATGATCCCGAACGGGATCTGGAAAATGGCCTGGGTCAGGCCATAAGCGCCAATCGCCAACCCGATAAGGGCCGGCGTCGCGCCCGCCAGGTCCATGCCGTAGGTGGCCAGTACCGGCAACACCATGAACATGCCCAGCATACGGAAGGCGAACACCAGGGCCAGACCGCTTGCTGCTCGCGTCTCGCCGCTACTCATGCGTTCGCTGTGGGGATCGTGCATGGAAAAACCTCGTGTGAACCGGCGGCGATTCTACCAGTCCCATCGATTGAGGGGGTATATGGCGACCGTTTGCCGCGCAGTCTTCATGTATGACTGAAAACTCACTTTCAATAGTGTGTATCCATCCAGTATTTACCCGTATACTCCTACGTTTTCGACGCCCGCCGAGCGAGGCCACTTTGGACAAGATCCTGATTCGTGGGGCCCGTACCCACAACCTGAAGAACATCGACCTGACCCTGCCGCGGGACAAGCTGATCGTCATCACCGGCCTGTCCGGATCCGGCAAATCATCCCTGGCTTTCGATACCCTGTACGCCGAAGGCCAGCGACGCTATGTCGAATCGTTGTCGGCCTACGCCCGGCAGTTCCTGTCGATGATGGAAAAACCCGACGTCGATACCATCGAGGGCCTGTCGCCGGCGATTTCCATCGAACAGAAATCGACCTCCCATAACCCGCGGTCGACGGTCGGCACCATCACCGAGATCTACGACTACCTGCGCCTGTTGTATGCGCGGGTCGGGACCCCCCGCTGCCCTGACCACGACATTCCCCTGGAAGCCCAGACCGTCAGCCAGATGGTCGACCTGGTGCTGGCCCAGCCTGAAGGCAGCAAGTTGATGCTGCTGGCACCCGTCATCCGTGAGCGCAAAGGCGAGCACCTGCTGGTCTTCGAAGAGTTGCGCGCTCAGGGCTTCGTGCGTGCAAGGGTCAACGGCAAGCTGTGCGAGCTGGACGAACTGCCGAAGCTCGATAAACAGAAGAAACACTCCATTGATGTCGTGGTGGACCGCTTCAAGGTGCGCCCAGACCTGCAGCAACGCCTGGCCGAATCCTTCGAGACAGCACTGAAGCTGGCCGACGGCATCGCTCTGGTAGCGCCAATGGACGACGAACCCGGCGAAGAAATCATTTTCTCGGCACGCTTCGCCTGCCCGGTCTGCGGCCATGCCATCAGCGAACTGGAACCCAAGCTCTTCTCCTTCAACAACCCGGCCGGCGCCTGCCCGACCTGCGACGGCCTGGGGGTCAAGCAGTTCTTCGACACCAAACGCCTGGTCAATGGCGAACTGACCCTGGCCGAAGGCGCGATTCGCGGCTGGGACAGGCGTAACGTCTACTATTTCCAGATGCTCGGGTCGCTGGCGGCCCACTACAGGTTCAGCCTGGACAAACCTTTCAACGAACTGCCCGCCGAACAACAGAAGTACATCCTGCACGGCAGTGGTTCGCAGAATGTCGATTTCAAGTACCTGAACGATCGCGGTGACATCGTCAAACGCTCCCACCCGTTCGAAGGCATCGTACCGAACCTTGAGCGGCGCTACCGCGAGACCGAATCGGCGAGCGTACGGGAAGAACTGGCCAAGTTCCTCAGTACACAGCCCTGCCCCGATTGTCGTGGCACCCGCTTGCGTCGCGAAGCACGACATGTCTGGGTTGGCGAAAAGACCCTGCCGGCGGTGACCAGTCTACCGATCGGCGACGCCACCCATTATTTCGACGGGCTTAAACTGACCGGTCGCCGGGGTGAAATTGCCGACAAGATCCTCAAGGAGATCTGCGAACGCCTGCAGTTTCTGGTGAACGTGGGTCTGGATTACCTGACCCTGGACCGTAGCGCGGACACGCTGTCGGGCGGCGAAGCCCAGCGTATTCGCCTGGCCAGCCAGATCGGTGCTGGCCTGGTGGGGGTGATGTACATCCTGGACGAACCGTCCATCGGTCTGCATCAACGGGATAACGATCGGCTGCTCGGGACCCTCAAGCACTTGCGGGACATCGGCAACACCGTGATCGTGGTCGAGCACGACGAAGATGCGATCCGCCTGGCGGATTACGTGGTGGATATCGGTCCGGGTGCCGGCGTGCATGGCGGAAACATCGTCGCCCAAGGCACCGCAGCCGAAGTCATGGCGCATCCGGACTCCCTCACCGGCAAATACTTGTCGGGCCGTGTGAAGATCAAGGTCCCGGCCAAACGCACGCCCCGCAACAAGAAACTGTCGCTGACGCTCAAGGGCGCGCGAGGCAATAACCTGCGCAACGTCGACCTGGAGATTCCGATCGGCCTGCTGACCTGCGTCACAGGTGTGTCCGGCTCCGGCAAATCGACCCTGATCAACAACACCCTGTTTCCCCTCAGCGCCACGGCCCTGAACGGCGCCACCACCCTGGAAGCCGCCCCCCACGACAGCATCAAGGGGCTGGAGCATCTGGACAAGGTGGTCGACATCGACCAGAGCCCGATCGGCCGTACGCCGCGCTCCAACCCGGCGACTTATACCGGGTTGTTCACGCCGATCCGCGAACTGTTCGCCGGCGTACCGGAATCCCGCTCCCGTGGCTACGGCCCGGGTCGGTTCTCGTTCAACGTCAAGGGCGGGCGCTGCGAGGCCTGCCAGGGCGACGGCCTGATCAAGGTGGAAATGCACTTCCTGCCGGATATCTATGTGCCGTGTGACGTGTGCAAGAGCAAGCGCTACAACCGCGAAACCCTGGAGATCAAGTACAAGGGCAAGAACATCCACGAAACCCTCGAGATGACCATCGAAGAGGCCCGGGAGTTCTTCGACGCGGTGCCTGCCCTGGCGCGCAAGCTCCAGACGCTGATGGATGTTGGGCTTTCCTATATCAAGCTCGGGCAGTCGGCGACGACTCTCTCCGGTGGCGAGGCCCAACGGGTCAAGCTGTCCCGCGAGCTCTCCAAGCGTGACACCGGCAAGACCCTGTATATCCTCGACGAGCCGACCACAGGCCTGCATTTTGCCGATATCCAGCAACTGCTCGACGTGCTACATCGCCTTCGCGACCATGGCAACACCGTGGTAGTGATCGAACACAACCTGGACGTGATCAAGACCGCCGACTGGCTGGTCGACCTGGGTCCGGAAGGTGGTTCCAAGGGTGGGCAGATCATCGCCGTCGGTACACCTGAACAGGTAGCCGAGATGAAGCAGTCCCATACCGGCCATTACCTCAAGCCGTTGCTGGAACGTGACCGGGACTGATTCGTTCCGGGCATGGAAAAGCCCCTGCCATCTCATCGATGACAGGGGCTTTTGTTTTTGTGTGGAGAATCCCGATCAGCACTGCGATTGCAGGTAATTCTCCAACCCGACCAATTTGATCAGACCCAACTGCTTTTCAAGCCAGTAGGTATGGTCTTCCTCAGTGTCGTTGAGCTGGACGCGCAGGATCTCGCGGGTCACGTAGTCGTTGTGCTGCTCGCACAGCTCGATACCTTTGCACAGTGCCGCGCGGACCTTGTATTCCAGGCGCAAGTCGGCCGCCAGCATATCGGGTACAGTCGTGCCGATGTCCAGATCATCCGGGCGCATCCGCGGAGTGCCTTCGAGCATCAGAATCCGACGCATCAGCGCATCGGCGTGCTGAGTCTCTTCTTCCATCTCATGGTTGATACGTTCGTAGAGTTCGGTAAACCCCCAATCTTCGTACATCCGTGAGTGGATGAAATATTGGTCACGGGCTGCCAGCTCACCGGTCAGCAACGTGTTGAGGTAATCGATTACGTCTGGGTGACCTTGCATCGCCCTACATCTCCACAAGCTTTGAAAGGCTGTAGTTTGAACCATGCTGACTGTAAGGTCACTCGCTCATCGCAAGAAAAGCGAAGAAAATCCGAGAAAAGCAGGACAAATAACGCAAAAACCGCCCAAATGAGGGCGGTTCTGCTTCTCGTTTAGACTTAGTTAAGCTGTACACCCAAAGCTTTTGCGATACCTTCCCCGTATGCGGCGTCAGCCTTGAAGAAGTGCTGCAACTGACGATCCACGACATCTGCCGATACACCGGCCATCGCCCCGGCGATATTGCTGATCAGCAGGGCCTTCTGCTCATCGTTCATCAGCCGGAACAGCGCACCTGCGTGGCTGTAGTAATCGGTATCTTCACGATGATCGTAACGATCAGCCGCTCCATTCAGCGCCAGTGCCGGCTCGGCATAACGTGGGGCCTGCTTCGGCGCTTCCACATAGCTGTTCGGCTCGTAGTTGGGCGCCGCGCCGCCATTGCTACCGAATGCCATCGCACCGTCGCGTTGATAGGTGTTGACGGGGCTGCGAGGGGCATTCACCGGCAATTGCTGGTGATTGGTGCCAACGCGGTAGCGGTGTGCATCGGCGTAGGCGAATACGCGGCCTTGCAGCATACGATCCGGCGAAAGCCCCACGCCTGGAACCATGTTGCTCGGCCCGAATGCCGCCTGCTCCACCTCAGCAAAGTAATTCAGTGGGTTGCGATTGAGTTCAAGCTCACCGACTTCAATCAGTGGAAACTCTTTCTGTGACCAGGTCTTGGTCACATCGAACGGATTTTCGTAATGCGCGGCGGCCTGGGCTTCGGTCATGATCTGGATGCAAACGCTCCATTTCGGGAAATCACCGCGCTCAATGGCGTTGAACAGGTCACGCTGGGCGTAGTCCGGATCGGTACCCGCCAGGCGTGCAGCCTCGGCCGGCGACAAGTTCTTGATGCCCTGCTTGGTCTTGTAGTGCCATTTCACCCAATGACGCTCACCTTGAGCATTGATCAGGCTGTAAGTGTGGCTGCCAAAGCCGTGCATGTGGCGATAGCCATCGGGAATGCCACGATCGGAAAACAGAATGGTGATCTGGTGCAGCGCCTCAGGCGAATGCGACCAGAAATCCCACATCATCTGAGCACTCTTGAGGTTGCTTTGCGGCAGACGCTTCTGGGTGTGGATAAAGTCGGGAAACTTCAATGGATCGCGAATGAAGAAGACCGGGGTGTTATTACCTACGATGTCCCAATTACCTTCCTCGGTATAGAACTTAAGGGCAAAACCACGGGGATCACGCTCAGTATCGGCAGAGCCACGCTCGCCCCCTACTGTGGAAAACCGCAGGAAAGTGGGCGTCTGCTTGCCAACCGACTCGAACAGCTTGGCGCTGGTGTATTGAGTGATATCCCGGGTTACAGTGAAAGTACCATAAGCCCCCGACCCTTTGGCATGCACACGGCGCTCAGGGATGTTCTCTCGGTTGAAATGAGCAAGCTTCTCAATGAGATGAAAGTCATCGAGCAGCAGCGGGCCACGGGGGCCGGCGGAGCGAGAATTCTGGTTATCGGCGACAGGAGCGCCGCTTGCGGTGGTAAGCGTTTTGGTCTGGCTCATGCTCAATCTTCCTCGGTCGGTCTTTGAACTGCCGGCTAATCGGCTGGAAAGGAGTATTGATCATGTTAGTTACAGTATCCAAATTCATTAAATCATGGATATCGATAGTCATTATCTAACGTTGCAGCCTTGCTATAACGAAGCCGGGCGAAACGGGTTTGACTTTTCCGCGGGCATAAAAAAACCGGGCACCAGGCCCGGTTTTTTTATGATGCCGTCTTACTCAGCGGATACAGCTTCACCGCCGGTAGCACGATCAACCAACTCGACATACGCCATAGGCGCGTTGTCGCCAGCGCGGAAACCGCACTTCAGGATGCGCAGGTAGCCACCCTCACGGGTAGCGTAACGCTTGCCCAGGTCGTTGAAGAGCTTACCAACGATGGCTTTCGAACGAGTACGGTCGAAAGCCAGGCGGCGGTTAGCCAGGCTGTCTGTCTTGGCCAGAGTGATCAGCGGCTCGGCAACGCGGCGCAGTTCTTTGGCTTTCGGCAGTGTAGTTTTGATCAACTCGTGCTCGAACAGCGACACCGCCATGTTTTGGAACATGGCCTTGCGGTGCGAGCTGGTGCGGCTCAGGTGACGACCACTTTTACGATGACGCATGGTTCATTCCTTACCAAACACTACGTTCGGTGATTACGACGATCAGGCAGTCGCCTTGTCGTCCTTCTTAAGACTTGCAGGCGGCCAGTTGTCGAGGCGCATGCCGAGGGACAGACCGCGGGAGGCCAGAACGTCCTTGATTTCAGTCAAGGATTTCTTGCCCAGGTTCGGAGTCTTCAACAGCTCTACTTCGGTACGCTGAATCAGGTCGCCGATGTAGTAGATGTTTTCCGCCTTAAGGCAGTTAGCCGAACGTACAGTCAGTTCCAGATCGTCAACCGGGCGAAGCAGGATCGGATCGATCTCGTCTTCCTGCTCGACAACCACTGGCTCACTGTCACCCTTGAGGTCGACGAACGCAGCCAACTGCTGTTGCAGGATGGTTGCAGCACGGCGGATAGCCTCTTCAGGATCCAGGGTACCGTTGGTTTCCAGATCAATAACCAGCTTGTCCAGGTTGGTACGCTGCTCGACACGGGCGTTTTCCACCACGTATGCGATACGGCGAACCGGGCTGAACGAAGAATCGAGCTGCAAGCGACCGATGCTGCGGCTTTCATCTTCATCGCTCTGACGCGAGTCTGCCGGCTCATAACCACGACCACGAGCTACGGTGAGCTTCATGTTCAGGGCGCCGTTAGACGCCAGGTTAGCGATTACGTGATCGGGGTTAACGATCTCGACATCATGATCCAGCTGAATATCGGCAGCGGTAACCACCCCCGAACCCTTCTTCGACAAGGTCAGCGTAACTTCGTCACGACCGTGCAGCTTGATAGCCAGACCTTTAAGGTTCAACAGGATTTCAATGACATCTTCCTGTACGCCTTCGATGGCGCTGTACTCGTGGAGTACACCGTCAATCTCGGCCTCGACTACTGCACAGCCGGGCATTGAGGACAACAGGATGCGGCGCAGCGCGTTGCCCAGGGTGTGGCCAAAACCGCGCTCGAGAGGCTCGAGAGTGATTTTGGCTCGGGTTGGACTGACAACCTGCACATCAATATGGCGGGGTGTCAGGAAATCATTTACCGAACTCTGCATGGATGCACCTATTTTCTAGCCCTTACTTGGAGTAGAGCTCGACAATCAGGCTTTCGTTGATGTCGGCGGACAGATCACTGCGAGCTGGAACGTTCTTGAAAACGCCCGACTTCTTCTCAGTGTCTACTTCTACCCATTCTACGCGGCCACGTTGGGCACACAGATCGAGAGCTTGGACAATGCGAAGTTGATTTTTTGCTTTCTCGCGAACAGCAACCACGTCACCAGCACGAACCTGGTAGGACGGAACGTTCACGGTTTGACCGTTAACGCTGATCGACTTGTGCGATACCAGCTGACGGGATTCGGCACGAGTCGAACCAAAGCCCATACGGTATACAACGTTGTCCAGACGGCATTCGAGCAGTTGCAACAGGTTTTCACCGGTTGCGCCTTTCTTGCCAGCAGCTTCTTTGTAGTAGCCGCTGAATTGACGCTCGAGAACGCCGTAGATACGACGGACCTTCTGCTTTTCACGCAGCTGGGTGCCGTAATCGGACTGGCGACCGCGGCGCTGGCCGTGGATACCAGGTGCTGCTTCGATGTTGCACTTCGATTCGATCGCGCGCACGCCGCTCTTCAGGAAGAGATCAGTGCCCTCGCGACGAGCGAGTTTGCATTTTGGACCAATGTAACGAGCCATTCTTTACAATCTCCTGGATTACACGCGGCGCTTCTTCGGCGGACGGCACCCGTTGTGCGGGATTGGCGTCACGTCGGTGATGCTGGCGATCTTGTAGCCGCAGCCGTTCAAAGCACGGACTGCAGATTCACGACCTGGACCTGGACCCTTGACGTTTACGTCGAGGTTTTTCAGGCCGTATTCCAGCGCAGCTTGACCAGCACGCTCAGCAGCTACTTGAGCAGCGAACGGGGTGGACTTGCGGGAACCGCGGAAACCCGAACCACCGGAGGTAGCCCAGGAAAGAGCGTTACCTTGACGGTCGGTAATGGTCACGATGGTGTTGTTAAAAGAAGCATGGATGTGGGCGATGCCATCAACCACTGTCTTTTTAACTTTTTTACGAGGACGAGCAGCAGGTTTTGCCATGATTAAATTCCTGTCGATTCGCTGGGGCGATTACTTGCGGATCGGCTTACGCGGGCCTTTACGGGTACGCGCGTTGGTCTTGGTACGCTGACCGCGTACTGGCAGACCACGACGATGACGCAGACCGCGATAGCAACCGAGGTCCATCAAGCGCTTGATTTTCATGTTGGTTTCGCGACGCAGGTCACCTTCAGTGGTGAACTTCGCCACTTCGCCACGCAGCTGTTCAATTTGCTCGTCGCTCAGATCTTTGATCTTTGCAGCTGGGTTGACCCCAGCGTCTGCACAGATTTTCTGTGCAGTAGTGCGACCAACACCATAGATGTAGGTCAGCGAGATAACAGTATGCTTGTTATCTGGAATGTTGACGCCTGCAATACGGGCCATTCAGTGGGACTCCAATTGACAGCTACCTACGCCCCGGAAGCCAAGAAATAGGGCGCGAGATAATATCGCTGTAATAACAAATAATCAACCCGGCAGCGCACTAGCTGCCGGGCTTAAAGCACAATCACACTCAGCCTTGGCGCTGTTTGTGACGCGGTTCCGCGCTGCAAATTACTCGAACAACACCTTCGCGGCGAATAATCTTGCAGTTACGGCACAGCTTTTTCACCGATGCACGAACTTTCATCACCAACTCCTCGAACCTTATGGACGCTACTCAGCGCAACATGCCGCTGCCGTAGCCCTTCAGGTTGGCTTTCTTCATCAGGGATTCGTACTGGTGCGAAACGAGGTGCGATTGTACTTGGGACATGAAGTCCATCACAACCACGACCACGATCAGCAACGAGGTCCCGCCAAGGTAGAACGGTACGTTTGCCGCAACCACCAGGAACTGGGGCAACAGGCAGACGGCCGTCATGTAAAGAGCACCGAACATGGTCAAACGGGTCAGAACGCCATCAATGTAGCGTGCCGACTGTTCACCAGGACGGATACCCGGAATAAAGGCACCGGACTTCTTCAGGTTTTCCGCTACGTCTTTCGGATTGAACATCAACGCCGTATAGAAGAAGCAGAAGAAAATAATCCCTGCACTAAACAGCAGAATATTCAACGGCTGACCAGGAGCGATCGACTGCGAGAGGTCCTGCAACCAGCCCATACCTTCAGACTGGCCGAACCAGGCACCCAACGAAGCCGGGAACAGCAAGATGCTGCTCGCGAAAATAGCCGGAATAACACCAGCCATGTTCACCTTCAACGGCAAGTGGCTCGTCTGCGCAGCAAATACCTTGCGGCCCTGCTGACGCTTGGCGTAGTGAACAGCAATACGACGCTGACCACGCTCGATGAACACCACAAAACCGATAATCGCTACTGCCAGCAAACCGATGGCAACCAGAGCGAAAATATTGATATCACCCTGACGCGCAGACTCGAAAGACTGCCCGATCGCTCTCGGAAGACCGGCAACGATACCTGCGAAGATCAACATCGAGATACCGTTGCCAACACCACGCTCAGTAATCTGCTCACCCAGCCACATCATGAACATCGCGCCCGCCACGAAAGTGGTTACCGCGACGAAATAGAAGCTGAAGTCAGCAGTGAACGAAACGCCCTGTCCTGCCAGACCGATGGACATGCCAATGGCCTGGACAAGAGCGAGAACGACAGTGCCGTAGCGGGTGTACTGGCTGATCTTGCGACGGCCAGCTTCACCTTCCTTCTTCAACTGCTCCAGCTGCGGGCTGACAGCGGTCATCAGTTGCATGATGATCGATGCCGAAATGTACGGCATGATCCCCAGCGCAAAGATACTCATCCGCTCCAGCGCGCCGCCGGAAAACATGTTGAACAAGCTAAGAATGGTCCCCTCATTCTGTCGAAACAGGTCTGCGAGTCGGTCCGGGTTGATACCTGGAACCGGGATGTGTGCACCTATTCGGTAGACGATAATCGCCAGGAACAGAAAACGCAGACGAGCCCAGAGTTCAGACATACCGCCTTTGCCGAGCGCAGAGAGAGCACCTTGCTTAGCCATTTATTCCTCGAACTTGCCGCCAGCTGCTTCGATAGCCGCACGCGCACCTTTGGTGGCGCCGATTCCCTTTCCGA
This sequence comes from Pseudomonas sp. Pf153, assembly GCF_001269775.1. Classification (NCBI taxonomy): domain Bacteria; kingdom Pseudomonadati; phylum Pseudomonadota; class Gammaproteobacteria; order Pseudomonadales; family Pseudomonadaceae; genus Pseudomonas; species Pseudomonas sp. Pf153. The sequence continues at coordinate 196,908 of NZ_LHVL01000016.1, forward strand.
TGGTGACAGCACGAGCAACTTCGCCCGACAGCATGATTTTCACACGCTGAACGTTCTGGTTGATCACGTTGGCATCCTTCAGGGACTGCACGGTGACGATGTCGCCGTCCACTTTAGCCAGCTCGGACAGACGCACTTCTGCACGGTCCATGGCCTTCAGGGAAACGAAACCGAACTTCGGCAGGCGACGATGCAGCGGCTGTTGACCGCCTTCAAAGCCTGGAGCAATAGTGCCACCGGAGCGGGAGGTCTGACCTTTGTGACCACGGCCACCAGTCTTGCCCAAACCACTACCGATACCACGGCCCGGACGATGCTTTTCGCGACGGGAACCCGGCGCTGGACTCAGATCATTGAGTTTCATCGATTAACCCTCGACACGCAGCATGTAGTAAGCCTTGTTGATCATCCCGCGGTTCTCGGGAGTATCCTGGACTTCTACAGTGTGACCGATGCGACGCAGACCCAGACCCTTAACGCACAGTTTGTGGTTAGGGATACGGCCGGTCATGCTTTTGATCAGCGTAACTTTTACGGTAGCCATGATCAGAAGATCTCCTTGACGCTTTTGCCACGCTTGGCGGCAATGGATTCAGGAGACTGCATTGCTTTCAAACCCTTGAAGGTGGCGTGAACCACGTTCACTGGGTTAGTCGAGCCGTAGCACTTGGCCAGAACGTTCTGAACGCCAGCAACTTCGAGGACAGCACGCATGGCGCCGCCGGCGATGATACCGGTACCTTCAGAAGCAGGCTGCATGTACACCTTCGAAGCGCCATGGGCAGACTTCATTGCGTACTGCAGAGTGGTGCCGTTCAGATCAACCTGGATCATGTTGCGGCGAGCAGCTTCCATTGCCTTCTGGATCGCAGCAGGCACTTCACGCGACTTGCCACGGCCGAAGCCAACACGGCCCTTGCCGTCACCTACCACGGTCAACGCGGTGAATGTGAAGATACGGCCGCCTTTTACGGTTTTGGCTACGCGGTTAACTTGAACCAGCTTCTCGATGTAGCCTTCGTCGCGCTTTTGGTCGTTATTGGACATAACTTAGAACTCCAGCCCAGCTTCACGAGCAGCATCAGCCAGCGCCTTGACGCGGCCGTGGTACTTGAAGCCAGAGCGGTCGAAAGCCACCTGCGAGACGCCAGCGGCTTTAGCACGCGTAGCGACCAGCTGGCCAACCTTAGTGGCCGCGTCGATGTTGCCGGTAGCACCATCACGCAGTTCTTTATCCAAAGTCGAGGCGCTTGCCAGGACCTTGTTGCCGTCGGCCGAAATGACCTGGGCGTAGATGTGCTGCGAAGAGCGGAACACGCAGAGACGCACGACTTCGAGTTCGTGCATTTTCAGGCGTGCTTTGCGAGCGCGACGCAGTCGAGTAACTTTTTTGTCGGTCATTTGCTATGCCCTACTTCTTCTTGGCTTCTTTACGACGGACGACTTCGTCCGCGTAGCGCACACCTTTGCCTTTGTACGGCTCTGGTGGACGGAAGTCGCGGATCTCGGCGGCCACTTGACCTACCAGCTGCTTGTCGATGCCCTTGATCAGGATATCGGTCTGGCTAGGGGTCTCAGCGGTGATGCCTTCCGGCAGTTCGTAATCCACAGGGTGCGAGAAGCCAAGAGCCAGGTTCAGAACCGAGCCTTTTGCTTGCGCTTTGTAACCAACACCGACCAGCTGGAGCTTGCGCTCGAAGCCCTGGCTTACGCCTTGGACCATGTTGTTTACCAACGCACGAGTGGTACCAGCCATTGCGCGAGTCTGTTGATCGCCATTGCGAGCAGCGAAACGCAGCTCACCGGCTTCCTCAACGATCTCAACGGACGAATGGATGTTCAGTTCAAGAGTGCCCTTGGCACCCTTCACCGAAAGCTGTTGGCCTGCGAATTTGACTTCGACACCGGCTGGCAGCTTAACGGGGTTCTTAGCGACGCGAGACATGCTTATCCCCCCTTAGAACACAGTGCAAAGAACTTCGCCGCCGACACCGGCAGCGCGCGCAGCACGATCAGTCATCACACCCTTGTTGGTGGAGACGATAGACACGCCCAGACCGCCGCGAACTTTCGGCAACTCCTCGACGGACTTGTACTGACGCAGGCCTGGACGGCTAACGCGCTTCACTTCCTCGATGACCGGACGGCCTTCGAAGTATTTCAGCTCGATGGACAGCAGAGGCTTGATTTCGCTGCTGATCTGATAACCCGCGATGTAACCTTCGTCCTTCAGGACTTTTGCTACAGCCACCTTCAACGTGGAAGACGGCATGCTTACGACGGACTTTTCAGCCATCTGGGCATTACGGATTCGAGTTAGCATGTCCGCTAACGGGTCCTGCATACTCATGGGCTAGACGCTCCTAATGCAAAAAAATTAGCCTTGCGGCTACTACGTGTCGCCGAGAAACTCCGGGCATGAAAAACACGGGCTCAGGCGAGCCGGTCATTCTAGACACACCCCAGAAATGAATCAAGCCCCAAAAGGGGCTTGATTCGGCTTCAAGGCCACCGGCGGTCAGGATCCTGAGACCCTGAGCACCGGGACTTTGACAGTGCTTACCAGCTGGCTTTGACCAGACCTGGAACGTCACCACGCATTGCAGCTTGACGCAGCATGTTACGGCCCAGGCCGAACTTGCGGTACACGCCGTGCGGACGACCAGTCAGGCGGCAGCGGTTACGCATGCGCGAGGCGCTTGCGTCACGTGGCTGCTTCTGCAGCGCAACGGTAGCTTCCCAACGCGCTTCTGGACTTGCGTTCAGATCAACGATGATAGCTTTCAGCGCTGCACGCTTGGTGGCGTACTTGGCAACGGTGAGCTGACGCTTCAGCTCACGGTTTTTCATGCTCTTCTTGGCCATTTTCCTACTCCAATCAGTTGCGGAACGGGAATTTGAAAGCACGCAGCAGAGCGCGACCTTCTTCATCCGATTTGGCAGTGGTGGTCAGGGTAATGTCCAGACCGCGCAGAGCATCGATCTTGTCGTAATCGATTTCCGGGAAAATGATCTGCTCTTTCACGCCCATGCTGTAGTTGCCACGACCATCGAAGGACTTGGCATTCAGGCCGCGGAAGTCGCGAACCCGAGGCAGGGAGATCGACAGCAGACGATCCAGGAACTCATACATACGATCGCGACGCAGGGTCACTTTGACACCGATCGGCCAACCTTCGCGGACTTTGAAGCCAGCGATGGATTTACGAGCGTGAGTCACAACGACTTTCTGGCCGGTGATCTTCTCCAGGTCAGCTACCGCGTGCTCGATGACTTTCTTGTCGCCGATCGCTTCGCCCAGACCCATGTTCAGGGTGATCTTGGTAATGCGCGGAACTTCCATCACGTTCGCCAGCTTAAGTTCTTCCTTAAGCTTCGGTGCGATTTCCTTCCGGTAAATCTCTTTCAGTCGTGCCATGGTCTTCTACCTAGCAGTGTTCAAGCATCAACCGCTTTTTGGGTCGACTTGAAGACACGAATTTTTTTGCCGTCTTCTACTTTGAAACCAACGCGGTCAGCCTTGTTGGTTTCGCCGTTGAAAATGGCGACGTTGGAAGCGTGCAGTGGCGCTTCTTTCTCGACGATACCGCCCTGTACGCCCGACATCGGGTTAGGCTTGGTATGACGCTTGACCAGGTTCAGACCACCAACAACCAGACGGTTGTCAGCAAGAACCTTAAGCACCTTACCGCGCTTGCCCTTGTCTTTGCCGGCGATCACGATGATCTCGTCGTCACGACGAATCTTTTGCATGTCGGATCTCCTTACAGCACTTCTGGGGCGAGCGAGACGATCTTCATGAACTTCTCAGTACGAAGTTCACGGGTCACTGGCCCAAAGATACGGGTGCCGATTGGCTCTTGCTTGTTGTTCAGCAGAACAGCAGCGTTGCCATCAAAGCGGATGATGGAGCCGTCTGCACGACGAACACCGTGGCGAGTGCGGACTACAACAGCAGTCATCACTTGACCTTTCTTCACCTTACCGCGAGGAATTGCTTCCTTGACGGTAACTTTGATGATGTCGCCAATAGCAGCGTAACGACGATGGGAGCCACCCAGCACCTTGATGCACATAACGCGGCGAGCGCCGCTGTTATCGGCCACATCAAGCATGGATTGAGTCTGAATCATATAATTTCTCCGACCCCTAGCCCTTAGACTTCCACAGCGCGTTCGAGAACATCAACCAGCGCCCAAGATTTAGTCTTGGCCATCGGACGGGTTTCACGAATAGTGACCTTGTCGCCGATGTGGCACTGATTGGTTTCGTCGTGCGCGTGCAGCTTAGTCGAACGCTTAACGTATTTACCGTAGATCGGGTGCTTTACGCGACGCTCGATCAGAACGGTGATGGTTTTGTCCATCTTGTCGCTGACAACACGGCCAGTCAGCGTACGGACAGTTTTTTCGGCTTCTGCCATGATTACTTACCTGCCTGCTGGTTGAGCACAGTTTTCACGCGAGCGATGTCACGCTTAACTTGCGAGAGCAGATGAGACTGCCCCAACTGGCCAGTTGCCTTCTGCATACGCAGATTGAACTGGTCGCGCAGCAGGCCGAGCAGTTGCTCGTTCAGCTGCTGTGCGGATTTTTCACGAAGTTCATTCGCTTTCATCACATCACCGTCCGTTTAACAAAGGAGGTGGCGAGCGGCAGCTTTGCAGCAGCCAGGGCGAAAGCCTCACGCGCCAGCTCTTCAGAAACACCCTCGATTTCATACAGGACTTTGCCTGGCTGAATCTGGGCAACCCAGTACTCCACGTTACCCTTACCTTTACCCATCCGCACTTCGAGTGGCTTCTTGGTGACAGGCTTGTCCGGGAATACACGGATCCAGATCTTGCCGCCACGTTTTACGTGACGGGTCAGAGCACGACGCGCTGACTCGATCTGACGAGCGGTGAGACGACCACGAGCAACAGACTTCAGCGCGAACTCGCCGAAGCTGACTTTGCTACCGCGCAGTGCCAGGCCACGGTTGTGACCGGTCATCTGCTTGCGGAACTTCGTACGCTTTGGTTGCAACATTTGGCGTACCCCTTACTTAGCAGCTTTTTTACGAGGCGCTGGTGCTTGTGGCTTCAGCTCTTCTTGGCGACCACCAATTACTTCGCCTTTGAAGATCCAAACCTTTACACCGATCACACCGTAGGTGGTGTGAGCTTCGTAGTTGGCATAGTCGATGTCGGCACGCAGGGTGTGCAGTGGCACACGACCTTCGCGATACCATTCAGTACGTGCAATTTCAGCACCGCCGAGACGACCGCTCACTTGGATTTTGATGCCCTTGGCACCAATGCGGATGGCGTTCTGTACAGCGCGCTTCATAGCGCGACGGAACATTACGCGACGCTCCAGCTGCTGAGCTACGCTCTGCGCAACCAGCATACCGTCGAGCTCCGGCTTGCGGATCTCTTCGATATTGATGTGCACAGGCACACCCATTTGCTTGGTCAGGTCCTGACGCAGCTTCTCAACATCTTCACCTTTCTTCCCGATAACGATACCTGGGCGAGCGGTGTGGATGGTGATACGTGCTGTCTGAGCCGGACGATGAATATCGATACGGCTTACGGACGCGCTTTTTAGTTTGTCTTGGAGATACTCACGCACCTTCAGATCAGCGAACAAGTAGTCCGCATAAGTCCGACCGTCTGCGTACCAGACGGAGGTGTGCTCCTTGACGATTCCCAGGCGAATGCCAATGGGATGTACTTTCTGACCCATCTCTTCGACTCCGTTACTTGTCAGCAACCTTGACAGTGATATGGCAAGACCGCTTGACGATGCGATCAGCACGGCCTTTGGCACGTGGCATGATGCGCTTCAGCGAACGCCCTTCGTTAACGAAAACGGTGCTGACCTTCAGGTCATCAACGTCTGCGCCTTCGTTATGCTCGGCGTTGGCTACGGCCGACTCCAGCACTTTTTTCATGATCTCGGCGGCTTTCTTACTGCTGAAAGCCAACAGGTTGAGCGCTTCGCCCACCTTCTTCCCGCGGATCTGGTCGGCGACCAAGCGGGCTTTCTGGGCGGAGATTCGAGCGCCCGACAACTTAGCGGCTACTTCCATTTCCTTACCCCTTAACGCTTGGCTTTCTTGTCAGCCACGTGCCCACGGTATGTGCGGGTACCGGCGAACTCGCCCAGTTTGTGGCCGACCATGTCTTCGTTCACGAGAACCGGGACGTGCTGGCGACCGTTGTGTACAGCGATGGTCAGACCGACCATCTGTGGCAGGATCATCGAACGACGCGACCAGGTCTTGACTGGTTTGCGATCGTTCTTTTCCGCCGCCACTTCGATCTTCTTCAGTAGGTGAAGATCAATAAAAGGACCTTTTTTCAGAGAACGTGGCACTGTCGTATCCCTCTATTTACTTGCGACGACGGACGATCATTTTGTCGGTACGCTTATTACCACGAGTCTTCGCGCCCTTAGTCGGGAAGCCCCATGGCGATACCGGATGACGACCACCAGAGGTACGACCTTCACCACCACCATGTGGGTGGTCAACCGGGTTCATGGCAACACCACGAACGGTTGGGCGAACGCCACGCCAGCGCTTGGCACCAGCTTTACCCAACGAACGCAGGCTGTGCTCGGAGTTCGAGACTTCACCCAAGGTCGCACGGCATTCAGCCAGTACTTTACGCATCTCACCGGAACGCAGACGCAGGGTAACGTAGACACCTTCACGGGCGATCAGCTGAGCCGAAGCACCAGCGGAACGAGCGATCTGCGCGCCTTTACCTGGCTTCAATTCGATGCCGTGTACGGTGCTACCAACTGGAATGTTGCGCAGTTGCAGAGCGTTGCCCGGCTTGATCGGCGCCAGAGCACCAGAGATCAGCTGGTCGCCAGCGCTCACGCCTTTAGGGGCAATGATGTAGCGACGCTCGCCATCTGCGTACAGCAGCAAAGCGATGTGAGCAGTACGGTTTGGATCGTATTCGATACGCTCGACGGTGGCAGCGATGCCATCCTTGTCGTTGCGACGGAAGTCGACCAGACGATAATGCTGCTTATGACCACCACCCACGTGACGTGTGGTAATGCGGCCATTGTTGTTACGACCACCAGACTTCGATTTCTTCTCGAGCAGCGGTGCGTGAGGAGCGCCTTTATGCAGCTCCTGGTTGACCACCTTGACCACAAAACGGCGGCCAGGGGAAGTCGGTTTGCATTTAACGATTGCCATGATGCACCCCTTCCTTACTCAGCACTGCTGCTGAAATCGAGATCTTGGCCTGGCTGAAGGGAGATAACTGCCTTCTTCCAGTCATTACGCTTGCCCAGACCGCGAGCGGTGCGCTTGCTCTTACCCAGAACATTCAAGGTAGTCACACGCTCAACTTTCACGCTGAACAGGCTTTCGACGGCCTTCTTGATTTCCAGCTTGGTTGCGTCGGTAGCAACCTTGAAAACGAACTGGCCTTTCTTGTCTGCCAGAACCGTAGCCTTCTCGGAAACGTGCGGGCCAAGCAGAACTTTAAATACGCGTTCCTGGTTCATCCCAGCAGCTCCTCGAATTTCTTCACGGCCGACACGGTGATCAACACCTTGTCGTATGCGATCAGACTAACTGGATCGGAACCTTGCACATCACGCACATCGACGTGCGGCAGGTTACGAGCAGCCAGGTACAGGTTCTGATCAACAGCGTCCGACACGATCAGAACGTCGGTCAGGCTCATGTTGTTCAGTTTGCCCAGCAGGTCTTTGGTTTTCGGTGTTTCAACAGCGAAATCCTGAACCACGACCAGACGATCAGTACGCACCAGCTCAGCAAGGATGGAACGCATTGCTGCGCGGTACATCTTCTTGTTCAGCTTTTGGGAGTGGTCCTGAGGACGAGCTGCAAAAGTGGTACCGCCGCCACGCCAGATTGGGCTACGGATAGTACCGGCACGAGCACGGCCAGTACCTTTCTGACGCCATGGGCGCTTGCCGCCACCGGAAACGTCGGAACGGGTCTTTTGCTGCTTGCTACCTTGACGGCCGCCAGCCATATAGGCCACGACTGCTTGGTGAACCAGCGTCTCGTTGAATTCGCCGCCAAATGTCAGTTCGGAAACTTCGATCGCTTGAGCGTCATTTACATTTAATTGCATGTCAGCTTCCCCTTAACCGCGAGCCTTGGCTGCTGGACGTACAACCACGTTGCCGCCAGTAGCGCCAGGAACAGCGCCCTTGACCAACAACAGATTGCGTTCAGCGTCCACGCGCACTACTTCCAGGGACTGTACGGTCACGCGCTCGGCGCCCATATGACCGGACATTTTCTTGCCCTTGAATACACGACCAGGAGTCTGGCACTGGCCGATAGAGCCTGGAACGCGGTGGGATACGGAGTTACCGTGGGTGTTATCTTGCCCGCGGAAGTTCCAACGCTTGATCGTACCCTGGAAGCCTTTACCCTTGGACTGACCGGTTACATCAACCAGCTGACCTGCGGCGAAGATTTCGGCTTTGATCAGATCGCCGGCTTGGTACTCGCCTTCTTCAAGGCGGAATTCCATTACGGTACGACCAGCGGCAACGTTCGCCTTGGCGAAGTGGCCAGCCTGAGCTGCTGTTACACGCGAAGCACGACGCTCGCCGACAGTGACTTGCACTGCACGATAGCCATCGGTCTCTTCAGTTTTGAACTGGGTGACGCGATTCGGCTCGATCTCAATGACCGTGACCGGAATGGAGACACCTTCTTCGGTGAAAATACGGGTCATACCGCATTTACGACCGACTACACCAATAGTCATGTTGTAAACCTCATGAGTGTACGGGGCTTTCACCCGCTATGGCCGCCCATTTCAGAGCGTTACACGACCAAGACCGAGTCTTAGCCGAGGCTGATCTGCACTTCCACACCGGCCGCAAGATCGAGCTTCATAAGTGCATCAACGGTTTTATCCGTTGGCTGGACGATGTCCAGAACGCGCTTATGAGTACGGATCTCGTACTGGTCACGCGCGTCTTTGTTGACGTGCGGGGAGACCAGAACGGTAAACCGCTCTTTACGGGTAGGCAGTGGAATAGGACCACGCACTTGAGCACCAGTACGTTTCGCGGTTTCCACGATTTCCTGGGTGGATTGGTCGATCAGGCGATGGTCAAAGGCCTTCAACCTGATACGGATTTGCTGATTTTGCATTGGATTTCAGACTCCGGCTGCTATTCCCACCGGGCGCAATACGCCCGTTAAAAGGAGGCGCAATTCTATAGACGCCCCCGGTAGGTGTCAACTCAATAAAAAAGCCCCCGCTAAGCGGGGGCTTTTTCAAATCATCAAGCTGACTCTACAAAAGTCTTACTCGATGACTTTGGCTACGACGCCGGCGCCGACGGTACGACCGCCTTCACGGATAGCGAAACGCAGACCATCTTCCATCGCGATCGGCTTGATCAGGGTGACAGTCATCTGAATGTTGTCACCTGGCATTACCATTTCAACGCCTTCTGGCAGCTCGCAGTTACCAGTCACGTCAGTTGTACGGAAGTAGAACTGTGGACGGTAGCCTTTGAAGAACGGAGTATGACGACCGCCTTCTTCCTTGCTCAGAACATAAACTTCTGCGGTGAACTTGGTGTGAGCCTTGACGGTGCCTGGCTTGACCAGAACCTGACCACGCTCTACGTCGTCACGCTTGGTGCCGCGCAGCAGCACGCCGCAGTTCTCGCCAGCACGACCTTCGTCCAGCAGCTTACGGAACATCTCAACGCCGGTGCAGGTAGTTTTCTGAGTGTCGCGCAGACCGACGATCTCAACTTCTTCCTGGATGCGAACGATGCCACGCTCAACACGACCAGTCACAACAGTACCGCGACCCGAGATCGAGAACACGTCTTCGATTGGCATCAGGAACGGCTTGTCGATGGCGCGCTCTGGTTCTGGAATGTAGCTGTCCAGGGTCTCAACCAGCTTCTTGACAGCAGAAGTACCCATTTCGTTGTCGTCTTGGCCGTTCAGAGCCATCAGAGCCGAACCGATGACGATTGGAGTGTCATCGCCTGGGAAGTCGTAAGTGCTCAGCAGGTCGCGCACTTCCATCTCAACCAGTTCCAGCAGCTCAGCGTCGTCAACCATGTCAGCCTTGTTCAGGAAGACAACGATGTACGGAACGCCAACCTGACGGGACAGCAGGATGTGCTCACGGGTTTGCGGCATCGGACCATCAGCGGCCGAGCAAACCAGGATCGCGCCGTCCATCTGGGCAGCACCGGTGATCATGTTTTTTACGTAGTCAGCGTGACCTGGGCAGTCAACGTGCGCGTAGTGACGCACGGCCGAATCGTATTCAACGTGAGCGGTGTTGATGGTGATACCACGAGCCTTCTCTTCCGGGGCGCTGTCGATCTTGTCGAACTCAACCTTGGCCGAGCCGAAAACTTCGGAGCAGACACGAGTCAGAGCAGCGGTCAGAGTGGTTTTACCGTGGTCGACGTGACCGATGGTACCAACGTTGACGTGCGGCTTATTACGTTCGAACTTTTCCTTAGCCATCGAAATCACCCCTAGGAGAAGAAATTAGCAAGTCACACTAACCATTAAAACAAAGGCAGATATTTTCATATCTGCCTTGTTAGATGGAGCTCTTGAGCTTCTTTTAACCGCGGCCCTCCCCCTTAACAAGGGTGTGCTCGAACA
>NZ_LHVL01000017.1:0-27137 GCF_001269775.1 Pseudomonas sp. Pf153
CACCGTGACCTTGAGCAANGGCGCGGTCATCACCATTGCGGCGGGCCAAACCACCGGCTCCGTCAACATCGATACGCCAGCGAACGATGTCTACAACAACGGCAGCAGTGTCAGCACTACGATCACTGGTGCAACCGGCGGTAACTTCGAAAACCTGGTGCCGAGCACCACGCCTGCGGTGACCATGATCACCGATTCGTCGGATACCACTGGCCTGACCCTGTCTGCTTCTACCGAAGTGACAGAGGGCGGTCAGATCACCTACACCGCTACGCTGACCAACCCGGCGCAGACGCCAGTCACCGTGACCTTGAGCAACGGCGCGATCATCATTATCGCTGCCGGCCAGACCACCGGTTCCATTAACGTCGACACCCCAGCCAACGACGTTTACAACAACGGCAGCACTGTCAGCACTACCATCACTGGCGCAACCGGCGGTAACTTCGAGAATCTGGTACCGAACACCACGCCTGCGGTGACCACGATCACCGACTCGGCGGACACCACTGGCCTGACCTTGTCGGCGTCTACCGAAGTGACAGAAGGCGGTCAGATCACCTACACCGCCACGCTGACCAACCCAGCGCAGACACCGGTCACCGTCACCCTGAGCAACGGCGCGGTCATCACCATTGCGGCTGGCCAAACTACCGGCACTGTGGCCGTCGATACCCCGGCCAATGACGTCTACAACAACGGCAGCACCGTCAGCACCACTATCACCGGTGCAACCGGCGGTAACTTCGAAAACCTGGTACCGAGCACTACACCTGCGGTCACCACGATCACCGATTCGGCTGATACCACTGGCTTGACCTTGTCGGCTTCCACTGAAGTGACCGAAGGCGGTCAGATTACTTATACCGCCACGCTGACCAATCCAGCGCAGACACCGGTCACCGTGACCTTGAGCAATGGCTCGGTCATCACCATCGCGGCTGGTCAAACCACTGGCTCGGTGGCTGTCGACACCCCAGCCAACGACGTTTACAACAACGGCAGCACCGTCAGCACCACCATTACCGGTGCGACCGGCGGCAACTTCGAAAATCTGGTGCCGAGCACCACGCCTGCGGTCACCACAATCACTGATTCGGCGGACACTACCGGCCTGACGCTGAGCGCCAGCGAAACCATCACCGAAGGCGGTCAGATCACCTACACCGCGACCCTGACTAACCCGGCGCAAACGCCGGTGACCGTCACCTTGAGCAACGGCGCGGTCATCACCATCGCGGCCGGCCAAACTACCGGCACTGTGGCCGTCGATACACCAGCGAACGACGTCTACAACAACGGCAGCACTGTCAGCACCACCATCACCGGCGCAACCGGCGGTAACTTCGAAAACCTGGTACCGAGCACCACGCCTGCGGTTACCACGATCACCGATTCGGCAGACACTACCGGCCTGACGCTCAGCGCCAGCGAAACCATCACCGAAGGCGGTCAGATCACCTACACCGCCACGCTGACCAACCCAGCGCAGACACCGGTCACCGTCACCTTGAGCAACGGCGCGGTCATTACCATCGCGGCTGGTCAAACCACTGGCTCCGTCGCAGTCGACACCCCAGCGAACGACGTTTACAACAACGGCAGCACTGTCAGCACTACTATCACTGGCGCAACCGGCGGCAACTTCGAAAACCTGGTGCCGAGCACTACGCCTGCGGTCACCACGATCACCGATTCGGCAGACACTACCGGCCTGACGCTCAGCGCCAGCGAAACCATCACCGAAGGCGGCCAGATTACTTATACCGCCACGCTGACCAACCCAGCGCAAACACCGGTCACCGTGACCTTGAGCAACGGCGCGGTCATCACCATTGCTGCTGGGCAGACCACGGGCTCCGTCGCCGTCGACACCCCGGCCAATGACGTCTACAACAACGGCAGCACTGTCAGCACTACGATCACCGGCGCAACCGGCGGCAACTTCGAGAATCTGGTGCCGAGCACCACGCCTGCGGTCACCACGATCACCGATTCGGCGGACACTACCGGCCTGAGCCTGAGCGCCACCGGTTCGGTTGCCGAGGGCGGTCAGATCACCTACACCGCGACCCTGACCAATGCAGCCGGGTCGCCAGTGACCGTGACCCTGAGCAACGGTGCAGTGATCACCATCGACGCCGGCAAAACCACCGGCACCGTCACCGTCGACGCACCAAAGGACGACGTTTACAAAGACGCCGGCAAAGTCGAAGTCACCATCGACAATGCCACGGGCGGTAACTTCGAGCACCTGGTGCCGAGCACCACGCCGGCTGTCACCGATGTCACCGACACCGTCGATACCTCGACCGTGAGCCTGACCGCTACGTCGAACGTCGCTGAAGGCGGCACCGTCGTCTACACCGCTTCGGTGGACGCACCGGTTACCGGCGCGCCATTGGTAGTCACCCTGTCGAACGGCCAGACCATCACCATCCCGGTGGGCGCAAGCTCCGGCACTGTGAACTTCACCGCGCCAAACGACGCCCTCGCGGGCGGCGACAACCTGAGCGTCAAGATCGACGACGCGAAAGGCGGTAATTACGAGCATCTCGCCATTGACGGCAAAACGGCTGACACCACCGTCACCGATACCCAGGACACCACCGGCCTGAGCCTGAGCGCCACCGGTTCGGTTGCCGAGGGCGGTCAGATCACCTACACCGCGACCCTGACCAATGCAGCCGGTTCACCAGTGACCGTGACCCTGAGCAACGGCGCAGTGATCACCATCGATGCCGGCAAAACCACCGGTACCGTCACCGTCGACGCACCGAAGGACGACGTCTACAAAGACGCCGGCAGTGTCCAGGCGACGATCCAGAATGCTACGGGCGGCAACTTCGAGCACCTGGTGCCAAGCACTGCCCCAGCAGTTACCACTGTTACCGATACCGTCGACAGCACCACCGTCAGCATCAGCGGCAGCACATCGGTCACTGAAGGCCAGACCGCTACCTATACCGTCAACCTGACGAACCCGGCGCAGACCGAGGTGACAGTCAAGATCGTCTACAGTGGCACTGCCGCCGACGGCACGGATTTCACTGGCGTCTATACCGTGAAGATCCCGGCCAACGCCACCAGCGCCACCTTCAACGTGGCGACGCTGGACGACAAGATCACCGAAGGTACGGAAAACTTCGTGGTCAAGATCGACTCGGCCACCGGCGGCAATTTCGAGCACCTGGCCGTCAGCGGCACCAATGGCAGCGTCAGCACGTCGATCATCGACAACGACGCGGCCCCGGTGCTCGACCTGGACGCCAACAACTCCAGCGGCAAGACCGGCGCCGACTACCAGGTGACCTTCACCGAAGGCACCCCTGGCCCTGGTGTGTCGATCGCCGACACCGACCTGAAAATCACCGACCCGGACAGCACCATGCTGACCGGCGCCACCATCGTGCTGACCAACCGTCAGCCCGGCGATGCGCTGAACCTGGGCAACAGCGTCAATGGCATCAGCATCAACGCCAACAGCACCAATGGCACGGTCACCCTGACACTGTCGGGTAATGCGACGCTGGCTGACTACATGCAGCAGATCAAGAACATCACCTTCATCAACAACAGCGATGATCCGAGCACCGTGCCGCGCATCATCACCGTGACGGTGACCGACGGCTCCAGCTACTCCAACACCGCCACCACCACCGTAAACGTGGTCGGCGTCAACGATGCGCCGGTGGCTGCCGGTGGTTCGGTGACCGGCACCGAAGACACTTCGCTGGTCCTCGGCTGGTCGAGCTTTGGCGTCAGCGACGTGGACAGCGCCAGTGCAAACCTGGGTGTGAAAATCACCGGCCTGCCGAGCGACGGCAAGCTGCAGTACCTGGACGGTACGACCTGGAAAGACGTGACCAACAACCAGACCTTCACCAAGGCCGACATCGACGGCGGCAAACTGCGCTTCACGCCGGACGTCAACGAATCCGGTGCCAATGGCAACCCGAGCGGCGTGGGCGATCAGAAGTCCGACTACGCGCAGATCCAGTTCCAGCCAACCGATGGCCAGACGCTGGGCAACACCGGCACCGTGAAGATCGACATCACGCCAGTGGCCGATGCGCCGACGCTGAACGTGGCCGGCAACAATGTGACCTCCACCGGCCTGGTCAAGGAAGTCTGGACCAATCTGTCGGGGCTGGGCACCGATGGCAGCGGCGCGCCGTCCGGCACGCTCAAGTCGGTGATCGATTCCGCTGGCACGCCGAACAGCAGCACCACCGTGACCAACGTGCAGTCCGACAGCAACGTCAACGTCGGTACGGCTTCGAAAACCTCCGGCCTGATTTTCCTCGAAGCCGGCAAGACCTATACCTTCAGCGGGACCGCCGATGACAGCCTGCTGGTCACCATTGGCGGCAAGGACGTGGCATCAGCGACCTGGGGCGCTGGCGGTAAGCTGAACGGCTCGTTCACGCCGACCACCAGTGGCTATTACACCCTGGACATCTACCACCACAACCAGAGCGGACCAGGCAGCTATGACGTGAACCTGTCGGTCAACGGCAGCACTCCCGTCGACCTGAACAGCGCTGGCGTACCGCTGTACACCGGCGTAACAGACCTGGTAAATGCCGGTGTGACCGTTTCCGATCTGCACGGCACCAATGGCGAAGGCTACTACGACGGCTTCAAGCTCAACGAAGGCGCCGAAAGTGGCAGCGTGAATCTGTCGAAGATCACCACCGCCCTGACCGATACCGACGGTTCCGAAAGCCTGAGCGTGAAGATCGGCGGCATGCCGCAAGGCAGTGTGCTGAGCGACGGCGCCGGCCACACCGCGACCGTGGGCGCCAATGGCGAAGCCTCGGTCACGGGCTGGAACCTGGGCAGCCTCAAGCTGACGCCTCCGTCCTACTTCAACGGCCAGATCAACCTGACCGTGACGTCGACCTCCACCGAAGCCCTTGGCGGATCGGCGGTCACCACCGCGCAGATCCCGGTAACGGTGCATCCGGCGGTCTACAACGCGGCCACCGCCACCTCCGGCAGCGACAATTTCACGGGCACCGACGGCAACGACGTGATTGTCGCCGACATCGGCGGTCTGACCGTGGTACCGGGCGTCAACTACAACATCGCTTTCATGGTCGACAGCTCCGGCAGCATGAGCGAGTCGTCCCTGACTGCCGCCAAGAACTCGCTGACATCGGTGTTCAACACCCTCAAGCAGAGCATGGGCAACAACTCGGGCACGGTGAACATCTTCCTGGCGGACTTCGACCGCCAGGTGAACAAAACCGTTTCGGTCAACCTCAAGGACCCGAATGCACTGACCCTGCTCAAGAACGTCCTGGACTCCATGATGTCCGGCGGCGGTACCAACTACGAAGACGTGTTCAAGACCACGGCCAACTGGTTCAAGAGCACCGAGGCCACGAGCAACACCGGGGCGAAGAACCTGACGTACTTCATCACCGATGGCCAGCCGACGTTCTACCAGGCCGGCGAGCAGACGAACCCCGACCTCTATAACGGCGTGAAGCTCGACAGCCTGATCACCACGACCAATTACAAGTTGGGCCAGACGTTCAGCGCCGACCTGGACAGCACCCACCGTGTGCAAGTCGACGAGTCCGGCAATGTCTCGTTGCTGACCTGGAAAAAATCCTGGGGCGGCTACTGGAGCGAGGAATCCCTGGGCACGTTGCGCGCCCAAGGGGACGGTACCTACGAACTGTCGTACCGCGACGGTACCGGCAGCAGCACCGACTCGACCACCACCAGCAACTCTCTCAGCGCTTTCGCGCTGCTGAGCTCGGTGTCGGGCGTGGAAGCGATCGGCTTGAACAAGGACGTCACCCTGACCGATCTCAAGCCGTACGACTCCGATGGCAAGCCGCAGACCAACATCGACCCCAAAGACCTGGCCAACTCCATCATTGGCCATACCGAAGCGACGCTCCCGGGCTCCGACACGGTCAATGGCGCCGACGGCAACGACATCCTGTTCGGCGACCTGGTGAGCTTCAACGGCATCGCTGGCGAGGGTTATCAGGCCATCCAGTCGTTCGTGGCCCAGCAAAGCGGCGTCGACGTCAGCAAGGTCACCACCGCCAACGTGCACCAGTACATCACCGAGCACTACACCGCATTCGACGTGTCCGGTGCCCACGATGGCAACGACACGCTGTTGGGCGGCGCCGGCAATGACATTATCTTCGGCCAGGGCGGTAACGATTTGCTCGACGGTGGCAAGGGCAATGACATCCTGCTCGGTGGCAGCGGCAACGACATCCTGATCGGCGGCAAAGGCAACGACACCTTGATCGGTGGCCTGGGCGGCGACACGTTTGTCTGGAAAGCCGGCGATACCGGCACCGACGTGATCAAGGACTTCAAGGCCGCCGATGGCGACCGGATCGACCTGCGGGATCTGTTGCAGGGTGAAACCGGCAGCACCATCGATCACTTCCTGAAGATCACCACGGTCGACGGTGTGTCGTCGTTGCAGGTCAGCACTACCGGCCAGTTCAATGCTGCCAACGGTGCACCGGCCACGCCGGACGTGACGATCAAGCTCGAAGGCAACAACTGGTCGAACGTCAATCTGAACACGTTGATCGCCGGCAGCGACCCGACCATCAAGGTCGATCACAACAACAGCTGACGCTGTCACCGAACCATGGCGAGGGAGCTGGCTCCCTCGCCATGGTATAAGTGTTCATACTTCCCCCACAGTTGGCCTATGCTGCCCAGCATGATGCCGCTTCATACATGAGGGATGCCCGATGTTCTATGTGCAACGCGATGCGCAAGGCCTGCTGGTACGCGTTGAAGCCAACGCTTATGCCGAGGCCACCGAAACCCTGCCGGCCGACAATCACGAGATCCAGGACTGGTTCGCCAACCAGGCGGTAGAAAACAGCCTCAAGCAGCTAAAGCAGAGCGACCTGGAGATGATCCGGGTGCTCGACGACCTGATCCAGGTTCTGACCGCCAAAGGTGTCATCCGTGTCACCGATCTGCCAGCGGCGGCCCAGGCCAAGCTGATGGATCGCAGCCAGGCCCGGGAAGCATTGGGTGGGTTGAGCCGGTTGATCGATGATGATGAGAAAGGGTTGATCTAGGCCTGATTCATCTGCGTCAGGGCTGGCCTCATCGCGAGCAGGCTCGCTCCCACATTGGTTCGGTGTGAACAAAGTATTTGCGACAACACCATCCCATGTGGGAGCGATCCTGCTCGCGATAATCGACTGACCGGCAACACCGCTACCAGGCCTTAAACCCAGCGCCCGGGCTCCCCAATCAACTGCCCCTGCACCCCGAACAAGCCCATTTCGCGGATCACCGCCAGCTCCCCCTCAGTCTCTACCCGCTCGGCAATCAGCGGCAGATCGATACTGTGGGCGGCGCGCTGGATGGCTTCGATGAACAGGCGCTTGTCGCTTTCCTGATCGATGGCGCGGATGTAGCTGCCGTCGATCTTCAGGTAAGCCAGCCCCAACCGCGAGAGGTTGCCGATCATGCTGAATCGACCACCGAAACGTTGCAGGCTCAGGGAGAAACCGAGTTCGCGCAGGCGTCGGGTCAACTGCTCCAGTACCGCTTGCTCCGGCAATTGCTCTTCGCCGATCTCCAGGGTCAGGCGTGGCCCAAGGTTGGAATGGGAGCGCAGAATTTCGAAGATTTTATTCAATGCCTGAGAGTCGGCCAGGGTGGCTGAGGACAGGTTCAACGCCAGGGCGTGTTCGTGCTCGACCATCTGTTTGAGCACCTGCTCAAGCATCAGGCGGTCCAACCGCGCGGTCCAGCCAAAACGCTCCAGCCAGGGCAGGAAACGCCCGGCGGGGATGGTCTGGCCCTGCTCGTCCAACAGCCGGGAAAGCACTTTGTAATGCAGGACCACCTGGGTGTCCTGGGCCGCCACCACCGGCTGGAAGTACAGCTCGAACCGTTGATTGTTCAACGCCACGTCCAGCCATGTGTGCCAGGCATGGTGATCGTCGCCGACGCTGACCGATGCACTGTGTTCCAGGCAAGCCCAACCCGGTTCGCCCTGGCTTTCGGCCTGAGCCAACGCCTGGTCGCCAAGCTGGAGCACCGCTTGTGGGGAGTCGCCGTGGACAAACGGCGCCAGTCCGATGGACGCCACCGACGCCACGTCGGTCGCCCCCGTGGCATGCAGACTCGCCAGCGCGCCTTCGAGGTTCTGCGCCAGCTGCACGGCTTCCTCACGTACCAGTCCCGGGGCCAGCACAGCGAATTCGCCACCGCGGATGCGTGTCACCAGATTCTGGGTTTCAGGGTAGCGGGCACTTTCGCGCAGCAATTGCTCGCCCACCGCTTTAAGCAGTTGGTCGGTACGCTGCCCGCCCAATCGCTGGTTCAGGCCAGCCAGATCCCTGACCCGCAGCAGCAACAGATAACCGGAACTGGCCTGCTCGGAGCTGCTCACTCGGGCATTGAGCTGCATTTCGAAGTAGCGCCGGTTGGCCAGGCCCGTGAGCGTGTCCTGGTAGGATTCGATCCGCAGTTTTTCACTGCGCTCGGCCTGCTCCTCGAACAGCGCCTTGAGCTTCTCGACCATCTGGTTCATGGCCTGTACCACGCGACGCAGTTCGGGGGTACGCGGCAGCTCCGGCAGGCTCAGGAACTCGCGGCGGGCGATGGCGTGGGACTGGTGCACCATATAATCCAGCGGCTTGAGCTGACGTCGCAGCAGCAAGGCTCCCAGCACTGCACTGATGGCGCCACACAGCAACAGCCAGCCCAGGCTGCCCAGCGCACTCTGCCAGAGCTTGGCGAGAGCAAACATCGGATGGCTGACCACTTCGACCCGCGCCGCCTGCTCCCAGCCACGACTGACAATCGCGTCGCCACCGGCCGGCTCCAGACCAATGAGCTTGACGAACCATTGCGGCACGCTGCCAGCATCCGGCACGCCGGTGCGCTCGACGAGGGTCTTGTCGGTGGCCACATCGACCACGCGGATGCTGGCGTAGTAGCCGCTATCGAAAATCGAGCTGACCATCAGCTCCACCATCGCCGGGTCATCGATGTTCGGCGTCAGCGACAGCGCCAGCGCCGTGGCCGCGTCCTGGGCGTGGGAGCGCAACTGGTTGACGTACTGGGCCCGCGAGCTCTCCAGGCTGACCATGAAGCTGCCGCTGAAGGCAACCACCAGGAACAGACAGATAGCGATCAACAGCTGTTTGAACAGGGACATCTGAGCGCGCGCTCCTAGTTAGTCTCGACCGGAAAACCTTCGGCCTGCATTTTCTTCAATACATCCTGCCACCGGGACAGGCGCTTGGTATCACTCACTTTCTTGTTGCCCTTGGTGCCCGGCAGCCAAAGCCCTTCGGCGTTGAAAGAGTAGACCGGCAACAGGTCGGTTCGCTGGCTGGCCGGCTGGATGCCGTCGATCAGGCTGTCGAGCACCAACGGCATTGCATCGGGGGTGGCGTAGTAGGTCAGCACCATGTGCGCACGGTTCTGCCGCAACGCCTTGACGTAGGTGATGCGCAGCTTGTCACTGGACACCCCGAGATGACGCAGGCTGAAATACTTGGCGATGGCGTAGTCCTCGCAGTCGCCAGCGCCCTTCCACAGGGCCTGGATCGGGGTTTCCCAATAGTCGACTTCACGCCACAGGTCGATGTCTTCCACGTAGCGCACCTGCTTGTTGAAGAACAGGTTCACCACCTTGAGCTGTTCCAGTTCCGGAATCTGCTTCTGGGTCGCCAGCAATTGCTGCCAGGCATCGATCCGCTGCTGCCCTTCGCCCAACTGCCCGTACAGCGCCTGCGCCCGCCGGCTGATCTGGGCAAAGTCCCAGTCGGCCCTGAGGCCGCCCAGCATGAGGCCGGCCAGCAACAATGCCGAACACAGCCAGCGCAAGGACCTGCAGACAGGGGAAGGTGCAGCCAAGGGAAATACGTCCGGAAAAGGGCCGTTGGAAATCGTTGGATGGTGAAGCCTGGCCCGGGAAAAAACAATGGCAGGGTGGAATCACCGCGGACACGCTAAACTTTAGTTCAGGAACCGGAGCCGTGAGATTTTGACGGCATGACAAACTGTAACTAGTGTTGGCTTGGATCCAATTTCGTTACACCAGTCAGGTGCGTTGTCGTGACACAGAAGCCCAAGCCGTTAAGCACTATCCAAGTCAATAAACCCGTCCCTGCGGCTCAGGCACGGTCGATCATCGAAGCCTCCCTGCGCGAGGCCATCCTCGACGGGCGCCTGCCTCGCGGCACTGCCTTGCGCCAGCAGGAGCTGGCCGACCTGTTCGGTGTGAGCCGTATGCCAGTGCGAGAAGCGTTGCGTCAGCTCGAAGCCCAATCGCTGCTCAACGTGGTCCAGCACAAAGGTGCCGTGGTCGCCCCGTTGATCACCAATAACGCCATCGAAACATATGCGTTGCGCGCGGTCCTGGAAGCATTCGCCCTGCGCCTGTCGATTCCGCTGCTGGATGACGATGACCTGGCTCAGGCCGCCCGGTATATCGATCAGTTGGAAACGCAGACCGATCACAGTGAAATCGGCAGGCTCAACCGGCTGTTTCACATGTCGCTTTACCACAAGGCGCCCAACAGCAAGCTGCTGGACCTGATCGAGCGCGAACTCAGTGAAGAAGAGCGCTTCCTGCGCTTTCACCTGTCTTCCATGGGACTGGGCAAGCTGACCCAGGATGATCATCGCGCGCTGCTCGAAGCGGCGGCATCCAGAGATATCGATCAGGCAGTGGCGCTGCTGGAGCGCCATCTGGAAAAAGCCTGTGTGACCATTCGCCGGTACCTGGAGCAGTCTCCAGGCTGACCCGCCTATCGACCCGCGTATCACTTTCTTACACATCCTTCCTACCGGCCTTCCCGCCTCTACGGCGGGCTTGGCCGTGGACGCGACGCATCGTCGTGTCGGCCTAATGGCACTGCCGTCGATTTGGGCTCACTCTTGCGTTTGTCGATTCAAGAAACAGACCTGAAGAAGTCAGCGTCCGGCCGTCAGCCAGGCGAATCGAAGCCACCACGCAAGGAGCGTCGCCCAACCGGCGGGATGATCGAGTGTCCGACCGATATCCCTCCCTTAATACACAAACTTCCTTATTTCCTGTTCCCTGAAGTGCTCCGAGTGAGGCATTCACTCGAACTTTCGATTCTGATGGCCCTCCATCGGAAGGAGCAACTTCGCCCCAATAAAACTTATAAATAAAGTTTTAATACCCCTCTTCGCACCCAATAAAACCACAACTAAAAATAATAAAAAAAGTTCTTGCGACCTACTTATTACGTGTATTAGTTTTTCGCTGTCGAGCTTTTATCGACGATCGATTTTTTTTACCAAACACCGATAAACAAAGGCCCCAAGGCCCGACACAGCTGGTAAAGCAAACACTTTAGCTATTCATGGATTCCGGTTCAGGCCCCCGCTCGCCTTGATTAAATATCGAGCCGCCTACTGGTCAAACATCATTGATGAGGACGTTCCAATGCAGCCAACCAAAGAACAACTTTTTCTGAAAAAGCGTGAACTTGGGCAACATCCGGTTTTTTCTGAAATAACGTCAATTGATCTGTTGCGCCGTTTTATGGAAAGCCATGTGTTTGCCGTGTGGGACTTCATGTCGCTGACCAAACGGTTGCAGCGGGAATTGACCTGCGTCCATCTGCCCTGGCTGCCGCCGGCCGATCCGCATGCGGCTCGCCTGATCAACGAGATCGTCCTGGGAGAAGAATCGGACGATCGTCCGGGTGCGGGGTACTGCAGTCACTTCGAACTGTACCTGGACGCCATGCGCGAGGTCGGTGCGGATACCCGAGCGATTGAACAATTCATCACCCTGCAGCAGGAAGGTGTCAGCCCTGACACAGCACTGGACAGCGTCGAAGTCGAACCGGCGGCGGCGCGGTTCGTTCGCCAGACTCTGCACACCGCCCTGCACGCCCCGGCCCACAGCGTGGCGGCTGCGTTCGTGCACGGCCGCGAGAGCGTCATCCCGCAGATGTTTCAGCGCATGTTGGATGCCTGGGGCATCGGCCTGGACCAGGCGCCGACGTTCCGTTACTACCTGCAACGGCACATCGAAGTGGATTCCGAAGATCACGGCCCGGCGGCGGAAAAACTGCTGGCCCGGCTGATCGATGGCGACCCGCAACGCGAGATGGAGGTGTTATCCGCCGCGCTCGCCGCCGTGCACAGCCGCGCGGCCCTATGGGACGGCCTGCGCGAAAGCATGAGCCAGCCGGTCGCGCAGGTGATGCCATGAACGCCATCCAATACCAATCTTTTGCCGACACCTGGGAAAGCCGCGCCACGATCCGCACCCGCCCACGGCGCCGTGTCGAAAACGACGACAAGCTGATTTTCCCGATGAGTCGCCAACCACTGGTGCACAGCCAGACCTTTCTCAGCCACTGCCCACAACTGCGCGACTTTGCGCTGGTGCAGAGCCTCTACAAGTTCATCAACGACGTGGTGATCTTCGAGACCGAACTGGTGGACCACACCGCCCGGCGCATCGCCAAGAATCGCTTCGGCATCGAGTTCCCGTTCGCCTGTCGCTACGACGCGATGACCGTGGTGGTGGACGAGGATTATCACGCGCTGGTGGCAATGGATTTCATGCAGCAGACCATCGACATGACCGGCATCGCACCGATCCCATTGCCGACACAGATCGAACTCAGCCGGGCCATCCCCGCGACACTGGCCCAGGCGCCGGAGCACTTGCTCAGCGCCGTCGAATTGATCTGCATCGCCATTGCCGAGAACACCGTGACCAACGAAGTAGCCGCCTTCGCCCGGGACGACTCGGTCAAGGCGTCGATCAAAGGGTTGATGGCCGATCACTTGCTGGACGAGGGTCGGCACTCGGGGTTCTGGACGCGTCTGGTGCAGATGTACTGGCGCACCGCTAGCGAAGAAGACCGCGAGACGATTGCGCGCCTGATGCCCGGTTTCATCGCCCAGTACCTGGCGAGCGACCTGCAGCAGGCCTTCGATTTCGAGCTGATCGCCCACTTGCCCGTCGACGAATCGGTGCGCCAGTCGCTGCGCGAAGAAGCCAGCGCGCTGGCCTATCCCATCAATCGCTATCACCCGCTGGTGGGCAACATCACTCGATTTTTCCGCAGCAGTTCGATGCTCGCCTCCCCCTGCGTGCGTGATGCGCTGGCCGATTACCTGATCCCATGAGGAGCCCCCGATGAGACGCCTCGAAATTGCAGTGCCTGGCACAAGCCAGGCCATGGCCGAATTGGCCCGAGAACTTGAAATGCACGGTCACGGGATCGTGGATGCTCAATCACCTGTCGACCTGTTGATCGATGACGGCACGGTGCAGTGCGCCATTGAAGCCCGATCCTGTCTTCAAGTGCGTGTGGCATTGCGCACGGTGCCCGGCGAGGCGCTGCCGCAACCCGTCGTGGTGTTCCACGACGGGGCCCAGCGCCTGCTATGCCAGGAAACCGTTGCCATGCAAAACTTTGGTAACGGTCAATCCTTGCGGCTGAATACACTGGCAACAGTGGTCGAAACCGCTGCTCGGCTGGTCAGTCAGCTATCCCGGGATGCTACCTGCTTCGATCACTGGCCGGCGCCCCATGTCGACGTTGTCGATCAGCCTTTACATGGGCTCGACGCACTGGAGCCACTGGCTTTCGAACACCGGCTCAATCGAGCCTCCGTGCCGTGGCTGTTGGCCGCCGCCGAAGTACCGGTGATGCACGACATCGAACAACGCATGCTCGATGACGCCATGTCACCGGCGCTGTGGGCCGACGGCAAGCTGACCGACTACAAAACCTTGCGCAGCGAAGCGCTGAAGTTGCAGCACGCCATGCTGGAACTGTTGGCGCATGCCTCTGTTGACGCAAGGCCTGTGGGAGCAAGGCTTGCCCGCGATACTGACACAGCGGTACCCAACCAGACCGAGCCATCGTTCATCGCCGGCAAGCCTTGCTCCCACAAGCCTCGCTCCCACCAGCCCTCTCTTCATCAGCCTAGCCCTCAAACGGTGATTGCGCTGTGCCTGCCAAAATCGGCGCAGTTGTACGCGGCTATTCTGGCGGTGCTGGGCTGTGGCGCCGTGTACCTGCCACTGGACCCGCAACATCCGGCGCAACGTCGACGCTTCATCCTTGAGAACGCCAGGGCCGACCTGCTGCTGCACGACGGCAGCACCGACCTGGGTGATCTCCCGGTGCCCACCCTGAACGTGCATCGGCTGCCCTCCGCCAGGCCGGATGTCCCCGCCTCGCTGATCCGCCGCAGGGTGGACATCGACGATCCGGCGGTGGCGATCTATACCTCGGGCACCACCGGTCAACCCAAGGGTGTGCTGCTCAGTCATCGTAACCTTAGCCATTTCTGCGCCTGGTACGGCGACCATGTCGGGTTGCAGCGCAACAGCCGGGCGTTGCAGTTCTCCACCATCAATTTCGACGCATCGCTGCTGGATATCCTGCCGACTTTCATCCAGGGAGCGCTGCTGGTGGTGCCCGGCGAAGACCAACGTCGCGATCCGCGACAACTGGTCGAGCTGATCCGCTCACGACAAGTCACCCATGCCTTCCTGCCGCCCGCGCTGCTGAGCGTGATGCCCCTGGAGGAGCCGCTGGGCCTGACGCACCTGATCACCGGCGGGGATGTCTGCGAGCCGTTCGTGATGGAGCGCCTGGCGCCACAGTGCCGGTTTCACAACATTTACGGCCCGACGGAAACCACCGTGCTTGCCACCACGCGACAATTCACCGGTGGCGACAACAACCGCAACCTGGGGGTACCCATTGCCAACGGTCGGGTGCTGATCCTGGATGAACACCTGCAACCGGTCCCAGAAGGTACACCGGGCGAACTCTATATCGCCGGGCCTGGTGTCGGTCTGGGCTATCTGAATGACTCGACGCTGACCGCCAGCCGCTATCTCGACCTGTCGCTGCCCGGCGAGCGCACGCTACGGGTTTATCGCACCGGTGATATCGGCCAGTGGACCGAGCACGGTATCGAACTGTGCGGCCGTCGCGACAACCAGGTGAAGATCCGCGGCTTTCGGGTCGAACCGGAGGAAATCGAGCATTGCCTGCGGGAAAGCCAGTTGTTCCGTCAGGTCGCGGTCGGTGTGGATGAACGTCGACGGATCCTCGCGTTCCTCGTCCATCCGCAGGAAGACCGACCCGGTGCCGCACTCCAGGCCTTGCGCGAGCATGTGCAACGGATGCTGCCCGGTTACATGCATCCTGGTGCCTACATCGAGCTACCCAACCTGCCCTACACCAGCAACGGCAAGGTCGACCGCCGGGCCTTGCTCGCCCTGTCGGTGCAGGTCCAGTCCGATAGCCAGCACCGGCAGCCACAAAACCAGCTGCAAGCACAGTTGCAGCAGCTGTGGGCCGAGCTGCTGGAGCTGCCCGCCGAAGACATCGCCATCGATGAAAGCTTCTTCAACCTGGGCGGGCATTCGATCCTGCTGTCGCAGATGCTGCTGAACATCCACCAGGCTTTCGGTCGCAGCCTGTCGATCAATCGCTTCATCGAAGCGCCCACGCTGGTCACCCTGGCGAAATTACTCGACGGTCCCGAAACAACGGATGTATCGGTACTCAGCCCACAGGCTTTCATCGATGCCGAAGCCGAACTCAACATCGATCCGCTGCCCATCAGTCAGATCGGTGATGTGCACAAGGTGGTGGTGACGGGGGCCAACAGTTTTCTCGGCGTGCACATCGTCGAGGCCTTGCTGGCCTGGGGCGCCACCGAAGTCGCCTGCCTGGTGCGTGAGTCCGCCGGGCAAAGCGCGGCACAACGCTTCTCCCAGGCCCTGCAGGACAATCGCCTGGCTCATCTGGACCTGAGCCGGGTCAGCGTCTACGCCGCTGACATCACCCTGCCGCAGTTGGGCCTGCCGGACGACGTCTACACCCGCATCGACCGCACCTTCGGCGCGCTGGTGCACAACGCCGCCCACGTCAATCACGTCCTCGATTACGAGTCGCTGGCGCGGGACAACGTGGAGCCGATCTTCGAATGCCTGCGTCTGTGCGAAGGGCGCAGCAAGAAGATCTTCAACTTCGTCTCCACCCTGTCGGCCTCCAGCGCGTTGGGCGACGACGGTCAGGTGCTGGAGCAACCCGCCGCACCGACACCGCCCATCTACATCAAGAATGGCTACAACCTGTCCAAATGGGTCGGTGAACGGATCCTGCAACGGGCCCGGGATCGGGGCGTGCGGGTCAATCTGTTTCGCCCCGGCAACATCAGTTTCAACAGCCTGACGGGGGTCTGCCAGCCCCACAAAAACCGCCTGATGCTGATGCTCAAGGGCTCGATCCAACTGGGCCAGGTGCCAGCCCTGTCACTCAATTTCGACCTGATGCCCGTGGATTTCCTGGCTCGTTTCATCGCCTTTCATGCCAGCCGCTACCAACCGAACCAGGCGGTATTCAACCTGCACAACCCCGAGCCTTTGAGCTGGGACGCTTACGTGGCGTCGTTTCGCGACAGCGGCCGGGAGTTCTCGCTGGTGAGCGTGGCGGACTGGCAGCGGCAGCTGGGCCGGGTCGATCCCGACAATGCGCTGTTCGGCGTGCTGGGTTTCTACCTCAACGGATTCGAGGAGGACATCGGCGACATTTCGATGATCCGCCACGACAACGCCCGGACCGGGATACGGCAGATGGGCGCCCGCTACCCGGAAAAATCACCGGCCCTGCTGCGACGCGGCGCCGATTACCTCAAGGCCATCGATTTCATCTGAAACACCCCATCCAAAAAGGAGCAAGACCATGACTGCATTTCAACCCGACACCCTGATCAAAAATCCCCAGGCCTGCCACGTCGAAACGTCGGTGGAAGTGGCAGCCGATGCTGCTCGGGTCTGGGAATTGGTGGGTAATTTTGGCGGATTCGACCAATTCATCCCGGCACTGGCGCGCATCGAAATGACTGGCGAGGGCGTGAGGTCCCTGCGCAAGAAGTTCTTCACCGACGGGCAGAACCTGGTGGTGGAACAGCTCAACAGCCGGGACGACCAGGCCATGCACATGACCTGGACATTGATCTACAACACCCTGGGCATCGACAACCTCTGGGCGGCGATGCGCGTCGAGCCGCTGGCGGACCACCGCTGCCGCGCCACCTGGACCATCATCGCCGACCACACCGACGCCCACACTCCATCGGGCTTCAGGGACTTCCTGCAAGGTTTCGCCGATGAGGCGATGGGGAATGTGCAGGCGCAGTTCGCCGGACCATCGCTAATACTTTGTGGGAGCTGAGCTTGCTCGCGATGACGGTGGATCGGCTCGCAGTGATGTTGAATGTGCCGACGCCTTCGCGAGCAAGCCCGCTCCCACACTGGGTTCCGAGGTGGACCTGGAATCAGGGTTCTCCACCAGTCCCTGTGGGAGCGGGCTTGCTCGCGAAAGCGGTCGGCCAGCTTGCAGCGATGCCAACTGGCCGACCGCTCCCGTGGGTCATCAGATTTTGAAGCTGTCCACCAACTGCTTCAGCCGATTGGCCTGTTGTGACAAGGCGTCGCAATCCTTGAGGGTTTCATTGAGGTTGGCGACGCTTTGCTGGTTCAACAGATTGATGTGGCTGACGTCCATGTTGAGGGTTTCCACCACGGCGGTCTGTTCTTCGGTCGCCGCGGCGACTGATTGGTTCATGCCGTCGATCTCACCGATACGTTGCGTCACGCTGACCAGCCGCAGGCCGGCCTGATTGGCGACGTCCACGGTTTCGGCGCTGGAGGCCTGGCTGGCGTTCATCGTGGTCACCGCTTCGCGGGAACCCACCTGAAGGGAAGTGATCATCTTGTGGATCTCCTCCGCCGATTCCTGGGTACGGTGCGCCAGGTTGCGCACTTCATCGGCCACCACCGCAAAACCACGCCCGGCTTCACCGGCACGGGCCGCTTCGATGGCGGCGTTCAGCGCCAGCAGGTTGGTTTGCTGGGA
Organism: Pseudomonas sp. Pf153; assembly: GCF_001269775.1. NCBI lineage: Bacteria > Pseudomonadati > Pseudomonadota > Gammaproteobacteria > Pseudomonadales > Pseudomonadaceae > Pseudomonas > Pseudomonas sp. Pf153. The sequence continues at coordinate 17,916 of NZ_LHVL01000017.1, forward strand.
GATGCCCTTGATGACATCCAGGATGTGTCCGATGTTGTCGGTGCTGGCGTTCAGGGTCTCGATCTGCGTGCACGACAGGCTGATCTTCTGCGACAGTTCGGTCATGGCCTGGATGGTTTTTTCCACCACCTGACGACCATCGTCCGCCTGCTCGCTGGCACCGCTGGCGTGTTGCGAAGCGTCAGCGGCATTGCGAGCGATTTCCTGGGTGGCGGCGCCCAATTGGTTGATGGCGGCCGCCACGCTGTTGGTCCGCGCGCTTTGCTCATCCGACCCCACCAGCGAAGCGTTGGACGACGTCATCACCCGTTGCGACAAGTCGTGCACTTGCCGGGTAGCAGAAGATACCTCGGCGATCGACGCGTGGATCCGCTCGACGAACTGGTTGAACGAGCCAGCCAATACCGCGAACTCGTCCTTGCCGTGTACCACCAGACGCCGGGTCAGATCGCCCTCGCCCTGGGCAATGTCCTGCATGGCGCGGCCCATGGCGGTCAACGGACGCATCAACACCTGGATCAACAGACTCAGCAACAGCGCAATGGCCGCCACCGCAACGAACATCGCGATCAGGGCCGAAGTGCGGAACTGGCTCAGCGGGGCATAGGCCTTGTCTTCATCGATCGACAGACCGATGTACCACTGCGCATTCGGCAGGCCCGCGACCTGCGTGAACGACAGGATGCGATCCTGCCCGTTCAGTTCGACTTCCTGGATGCCTTTCTCGATGCGCACCGGCGTTCCAGGGTAGATGTCCTTGAGGTTCTTCATCACCTGGTCCTTGTCCGGGCTGACGATCACCTGACCGTCACCGCTGACCAGGAATGCGTGGCCGATCCCGCCGAAATCCACCGAGTTGATGATTTTCACCAGGGTGTCGAGGCTCAGGTCACCGCCCACGACGCCGAGCAGTTCGCCGTTTTTCTTCACCGGCAGGGCAATAGTCACCACCAGGCCACCGACTGCCGCCGAATAGGGCGGGGTGAGCATGGTTTTGTCGGCGCTCACGGCCTGTTTGTACCAGGGACGCTGACGCGGGTCGTAGCCGTCGGGCATTTTTGCGTCAGGGCGCTGGGTGAAAACACCGTTGGCCTGGCCCACATAGGTGAACTGAAAGTTCGATGTCAGTGCCGGCTGATCCACCAGCCCCGCCAGATCGGCATTGGCGCCCTGATGCGCAATGTTCTGCGCGAGGTTCTCCAGCACCAGTACCCGCCCACTCATCCAGTTCTGGACGCTGCTGGCCGTCAATTCGCCGGATTGCTCGATGGAAGATTCGAGGCTGCGGCCGATGGTATTTCGCTGCAGGTAATCGTTGTAGAGGGTGAAAAGCGCGAACGCCAGCACCACTACACCAGAGGCGGCCAGCAGGATCTTATGGCTGAACTTGAGATTCATCGATGAGGCTTCTTATGCAAAGAGTTGGGGTGCATTCCGGGTTGCAACGTTCCATGTAACAGCGTGGGCGGGAGCTGACCCGCTCCATTTTGGTGCACGCATGATTCTCTGTCGGCCAGTTCGCAAAAAAAATTAGGGCTTTCAAACATCAGGCGACGGAAGGATGCCAGTCGAATGGTGGTTGCAAATTCCCTGAACGCTGATGACAATGCGACCTATTATCATTTGTGACATCCAGGGCGTCGCGTTCATGTCATCTCCCGAGTTTGCAGTACAGGCGCTCTACAGCAGTCATCACGGCTGGCTTCATGCATGGTTGCGCAACCGGCTTGGCAATGCCGCGGACGCGGCAGACCTGGCACAGGACACCTTCGTCCGCTTGCTGCAGCGCACCGAACGGCTGGAACTCAAGGCCCCAAAAGCTTTTTTGCGCACCATTGCCCAGGGTCTCGTCATCGACCACTGGCGACGGGAAGAAATCGAGCGCGCCTACCTCGAAACCATCGCCCATCTGCCGGAAGCCGAAACCCCCGGCGCCGAAGCCCAGGCGTTGATCCTGGAACTGCTCGAAGCCATCGCCAGGATGCTCGAAGGCCTCAAGCCCAAAGTGCGCAGGGCATTTCTGCTGGCCCAGTGTGAAGGCCTGACCTACAAACAGATCGCCGAGCAAATGGGCGTTTCGTTGCGTTCAGTGGAACGTTACGTCGCCGATGCGCTGTATCATTGTTACGTGTTGCGTTATGAGAACTGAACCCATGGGCCGTCGTAGCGGCCCTTCGCAGCAAGTGGTCAAACAGGCGATCAACTGGGTGCTGCGCCTGCGCAACCACGCCACCCATCCCACTCTGCATCAACAGTGCGAGGCCTGGCGCGCCACTCATCCTGAACACGAACTGGCCTGGCAACGGGTGCAATCGCTGCACAGCGAACTGACCTCGAACCTGAGGGCCGTGCCCGGCGCTCATATTGCCCTCGAAACCCTGGAAAACAGCGCCCGGCGACTCAACCGCCGCCAGGCTCTGAAATTGCTCTCGGGGGTGGCGCTGCTGGGCTCCGCCGCGTGGCTGGGCAAGGACCTGGGCTGGCAGCCGTGGAGTGCCGATTTCGCCACCACCATTGGCGAGCGACGGGGTTTCCAGCTACCGGATGGGACGCGCCTGGAGCTCAACACCCAGAGCGCAGCCGATCTGGACTACACCGCCCGCCAACGCCTGATCAACCTGGCACGCGGTGAAATCATGGTCACCTGTGGTCGAGATCCGGAACGGCCCTTGCTGGTACGAAGCCGGCAGGGACTGTTCGAAGGCATCGAGGGCCGCTTCGTCGTCCGCCAGGACAGCGACTGCACGCGTCTGAGCGTCAGCAGTGGCCGGGTGGTGATCCGTTCGCACGCTGACAGCAACGGGGATCCCCTCCAGGTGAATGCAGGGCAGAGCTACCTGATCACTTCATCCACGGCCACCGTTGCGCCGCCGTTGGACATGGATGCCGGCGCCTGGGCGGACGGGTTGATCGTCACACGCAACATGCGCCTGGAAGACTTTCTCAACGAGGTGGGGCGCTACCGCCGGGGTTACCTCAACTGCGCCGAGTCGATTGCGGACTTGCGGCTGTCAGGCGTCTTCCGCCTGCAGGATACCGACAAGCTGCTGGCCGTGCTGCCGCGCACACTCGCGGTGCAGATACGTTATCGGACCCGCTGGTGGGTCACGGTGGAACGTCCTGCCTGATTTTTTTTGGCGGGTTTTGGGAGGCTGACCGGCTAGGAAGGTAATCAACGCTTTTCTGCCTTCAGCGACTCCAACGGAAACCTGTAAATGACCGAGCGCGTAAACCTCAAGACCCCCTTCGGCGGTTCCTCGCAAACCCGACTGCTGCGCCAGGCCATCCGCGCCGCGCTACTGACCACCGCGCTGGGTGCCGGCGTCGCGCCGGTACTGGCGGTCGCCGCCCCCGACAGCGTCAGCACCAGCCGCCAGAGCTACAACATCCCGGCCGGCCCCCTCAGCGACGTATTGAACCAATTCGCTCGCCAGGCAGGTATCACCCTGGCCAGTACCCCGGAGCAGACCCGTGGCGTTCAGTCCCCCGGTCTGCAAGGCGAATACTCGGCAGACCAGGCCTTGAGCCATCTGCTCAGCGGTTCAGGACTGGTTGCCGTCAGCCAGGACGGCAGCAGTTATGTCCTGCAGACCGAGGCCGAGGGCAGCACTCTGGCGTTGCCAACCACCGATATCAAAGGGTTTGCCCTGGGTAATGCCCTGGGAAGCATGGAGGGCTACAACGCCACCCACAGCCAGGTCGCCACCAAGACCAGTACCGCCCTGCGGGAAACCTCCCAAAGCGTATCGGTGGTCACTCGCGAGCAGATGGACGACCAGGGTGCACAGACCGTGTCCCAGGCCATGCGTTATACCCCAGGCGTGTTGACCAACCCCTACGGCGCCACCCACCGCTACGACTACGTGGCGATGCGCGGCTTCAACGATGGCTCGGTGGATAACATCTACCTCGACGGCCTCAAGTCCATGGGCGACAGCGGCACCTACAGTTCCATCCAGATCGACCCGTATTTCCTGGAGCGGGTCGATATCCTCAAGGGACCGTCCTCGGTGCTCTATGGCCGCAGCTCTCCCGGCGGCCTGGTGGCGCTCACCAGCAAGAAACCCTTGTACGAGGCTTATCGCCAGGTCCAGGCGACGGTCGGCACCCAGGGCCAGCGTGGTGTAGGCTTCGACTTCACCGGGCCGGTGGACGATGACAAGCGCATCGCTTATCGCCTGATCGGTTTGGCGGACACCTCCGACACCCAGTTCGATCACAACAAGGAAAAACGCTTCGCCCTCGCGCCCACGGTGAGCATCGATTTCACCGAAGACACTTCGCTGACCCTCCAGGCCTATCTGCAGCACGACCCCGACGGCGGCTACCACGGCGGCATGCCGGCCGACGGTACCTTGCACCAGCGCAACGGCCGACGGATTTCCGAAAACTTCTTCGAAGGTGAACCCGGCGTCGATCGCTATGAGCGTGACCAGCAATCGTTCGGCTACCAGTTCGAGCACCGCTTCAACGATGTCTTCACTGCCCGGCAGAACTTCCGTTACCTGGATTCGGAGGTCAAGAACGATCAGGTCTACGCCTACGGCTGGACGACGCCCACCAGCAACGAGCTGAACCGCTACTACACCGGCGCCGAAGAAAAGCTCCACGCTTTCATCGTCGACAACATGTTGCAAGCCGAATTCTTCACCGGCGCGACCAAGCACACCGTGCTGACGGGCATCGATTATCAGCGCCGCAAGACCGTGGTCGACTGGACCAGCGGCAGCCTGGCACCGATCAATGCCTTCGATCCGGTCTATGGCAACTCGGCCATCACCTATTTCAGCCCTACCAGTTATCTGCGGCGTCTGGAGCAGACCGGCGTTTACCTGCAAGACCTGGTCGAAATGGACAAGTGGCGCTTCTCTCTCGGCCTGCGCCAGGACTGGGTCGAGACCTCGGATGAAAACCGCATCGCCGAATCGGGTCGCCCGCAAGGCACCGAAATCAACGACAAGCGCACCAAGCTTACCGGCCGCGCCGGAGCGTTGTACCTGTTCGACAACGGACTGGCGCCATACATCAGCTACTCCGAGTCGTTCAACCCCAACTCCTATGCCGACAGCGCCGGCAACCCGCTGCCGCCGACCGATGGCAAGCAATGGGAGCTGGGCCTGAAGTACCAGCCACCGGGCACGGATGACCTGTACACGGCGTCGCTGTTCCGCATCGACCAGGAAAACCTGGCGACCAAACTGCCCCAGGAAAACTTCTACCGTGCCGTGGGGGCCGTACGTTCCCAGGGCCTGGAACTGGAAGCGCACCTGCAGTTGACCGAGCAGCTCAAGCTGTTGGGCAGCTACACCTTCACCGACATCGAATACTCGAAGTCAATGGTCAGCACGTTGAGCACCCCGAGCGACATCATCGAAAACAAAGGCAACTCACCGACCCAGGCCCCGCGCCACATGGCTTCGGTATGGGCCGACTACAAGTTCGACAGCGGCGCCCTGGATGGCCTGCGACTGGGCGGCGGCGTGCGTTATGTCGGCTACAGCTGGGCGGATGCGGAAAACACCATGAAGGTGCCGTCCTACACGCTGTTCGACGCCTCGGTGGGGTATGACCTGGGCAAGGTCGGCTTGAAGGGTATGGACGTGCGCCTGAATGCCAACAACCTGACCAACGAAACCTACGTGGCCTCGTGCGCCAGCCTGAGTTATTGCTACATGGGCGAAGAACGCAACGTGGCGGCTACCGTGAGCTACCAATTCTGACTCATTCTTCAGGTCACCCACGGCAACCTGTGGCGAGGGAATTTATCCCCTCGCCACAAGTTGTTTTTTATCCCTGAAATTGTGCTCCTCAAACCCGAACGGCCTTCCCTTCCCTCCGCACCACACCTTCCTGTCGCACGAACCTATTCGCCCGCCCGAACGTGCCAACGTCATTGAACCGCACGCCCATCTCCCGCATCACCTCGTGGGCCACCGGCACCGTCAATTGACGAATGTAGAACGGCTCCTTCACCACGAAATGATGGACTCCGTGACTGCTGCCGAAATTGAAGCAGAACGCCTGCAACGGCCACAGCCACCACGCATTGAGCACCTGGGTCTGCTGCATGACGTTGCCCGGCTCGACGTCGCCGTAGTAGTGCATGTTCGAGCTGATGAAATGCAGGCAAAAAGTGCGCAACACGTTCGGACCGATGATCACCACCGCCGCGATGTCGATGACGTGCATCACCGCCAGGGTGTCGGCGGACCAGTCGATCGCGGTGCCGAGCAGGCCGGCAATGCCGTTGGCCCCGTGAAAACCGAGAAACACATACCAGGCTCCCCAGTGCACCAGCGCCAGCGGGAAATACACTTTGAGTGTGCGCTTGAGAATGCTGCGTTTGTGGGCCCATGTCCTGGCCCGGAGCAGGCGGATGAAGGCCGACATCACGTTGTCGCCGACCATCAGCAATCGCGCCAGCCCCCAGGGCTCCCCGTTGGTGATGGCCCGCTCTTCCATGTCGGCTTCGCTGCCGGAGACCTTGTGGTGATTGAGGTGCAGGTGTCGACGGATCCACGGGTTGATGGTACTCGGCCGCGCCAGCCACACCAGCCCCATCATCAGGTTATGGGGCAGGCGCTGCTTGCGAAAGTACATGCTGTGGATCAGGTCATGCTCCAGCTCATGGGTCAGGGACGCGAAAAACGCGTTGAGCAGCAGGCATGCCCAGCCGTCCAGGTGACCGTTGAGGTACAGCAGGGCCGATCCGATCATCCCGGCCAGGGCGAACGCCAGGATGCACACCCCCAGCGCGTCCTGATGCCGCAGGATCGGATAACGCCGGCGCAATTCATCGCCTCGGGCCAACACCACCTGGCGAATATGGGCAGCTCGTTGTTGTGCATTCAATCGGTCGGGACTTGCGCAAGTGCCATGCATGGCTTACATCCTCTAGTAACGATGTGCTCATCCTGACGGGCGTGGTTCCACAGGGTGGTAGCCGTAAACGCCAACCTGTTGACCGCAAGCGCCAATCGTCATGACTGAACCGACCACCCTCGCCAGCTGGACCCGCGCCCTGCGCAAACAGCTCGATGCACTGGGCCTGGACAGCCACGCGCTGTGCGTCGAGGCTGGCCTCGACCCGCAGTTGATGGATGACCCCAACGCCCGCTACCCGCTCTCGGGCACCACGCGTCTGTGGACGCTGGCGGTACAAGCCAGTGGCGACCCGGCCATCGGTCTGCGGGTGTCGCGCTTCGTCAGCCCCACCACATTCCATGCATTGGGTTATGCCCTGGTGGCCAGCGGCAGCCTGCGGGAAGTGTTCGAGCGGATCGTGCGCTATCACCCGGTGGTCAGCGATGCCTTGACGTTGCAACTGCGTCGCTGCGAAGACCGCTACCGCTTCAGTCTCGATGCCCCCCAGGCCCATCCGGCCCCAGCCTTCGAGGCCATCGATGCCTTCGCCGCGATTTACGTGCGCACCTGTCGCAACCGGCTGGGCCGTGACTATGCGCCCCTGGCGGTATATCTGCGGCGTCCGGAGCCGGCGGATCCCGGCCCCTGGCATAAAGTGTTCCGCTCACCGGTGCATTTTTCAGCCGGCCAGGATTACCTGGAATTCGGCCTGGCCGATTTCGACAGGCACTTGGACGACGCCAATCCGGAACTGGCCGAACACAACGAAACAGTGCTCAAGCGCACCCTCGCCCAGCTCCAGCCACTGACCTGGGAACGCAAGGTACGCGCCGCCATCGAGGCCCAGTTGCCCGAAGGCGAACCCAGCGCCGAACGCATCGCCCAGGCGATGCACCTGAGCCTGCGCAGCCTGCAACGACACCTGGCCGATGAAGGCTGCCGCTTCGACGCGCTGCTCAACGAATGCCGGGAAAACCTGGCGCTGCTGCACCTGCGCGACCCCGATTGCTCATTGAGCGAAGTCGGATATCTGCTGGGCTTTGCCGACGCCAGCAGCTTCAGCCGTGCGTTCAAGCGCTGGACCGGGATGACACCGGGGCAGTTTCGCGAGGGGTTGCACTAGGGTTTTGTGTCGCCCGATCTGCCGTCATCGCGAGCAGGCTCGCTCCCACATTGGTCTTCGGTGGTACACCGATTTTCATTCGCCGCTAACCTCCTGTGGGAGATTCTATGTTGCAGGGCAACCCTGCAACATCGGCTTCGGCTGGTATTCGCTCTGATTTTTCATCAGAGCGAATGCAACTCGGCAGAGCTTACGGGCAAGCACCACCAATGCCTGAGTTTTTGAAAAGCCTCTTGCCAGGTATGACTCGTAGAAGGGTTTCCATCTAGGCGAGCGAGAGGCCGTCATCGCAGCGATGTGAGCTAAGCGCCTTATCTCTGGATCGCCTTTCTTGGTTAGATACCGGGGGCCATTCTTTTTGCCAGAGTCATCCACCCTCAGGTCCATTCCCAAAAACGCAATAAATGCATTGCTGTTCGCAAAATTGCCCCGCATGTAACTGGTGGCCAGTCCGGTTGCGACCAGCTCGCCTACGCCTTCGATGGCTTTACAACGGACGATGTTTTCTGCAATTCCTGAGTCTTTGCTGACCTTTCGTAGCAGTTTCTGAATAGCCTTGATCGCTTGCTCAAAGGCTGTTTGCTGAGTGGCCAGCGCTTCCTTCAGCAGAGGCTCGTCGATCCAGCTCAACATCAGAGCGGTATGATTTCTGACCAGCGTCGCACGTCTATGAAGCAAGCTCTTTAGCGTTGTGTAGGCCTTTGGAGGGGGACACCAGAGCCGCAGCTCGTGCTGCTCATTGGTCAAATACCGCGCTAACAAACGAGCATCACAAGGATCGTTCTTGGCTCGCTGCCCAATGCCGCGACGATAGTTACTTACCCGATAAGCATCCACGACATAAACCTGATGCCCCATCGCATGAGCCAAGTCGACGGTGTCCAGGTGATAAATGTTGGTAGCTTCAATGGCAATGGCGCTTTGGGCGGGCAACGTTTTAAGCCAGCGTTTTAGGGTTGTTCGATCATTCTTAACGGTATCTATCGTTTGCAGATCAGAGCGATATACAGCGATTTCGGCCTTAGCGACATCAATGCCAACAACCGTTTGCGAGGTAAGGATTGTCATAACAAATCCTCGGGGCTAGGGTTTAGGTGCTTGTCGGGGTCTACCTTTGCGCTGGCTTGCATCTATCGTCGATCTTGTCGATGAATTCCATATTGGCGCTTTGGGTAGAAGGGGCGGGACGAGAAGTCTCCCACGGTCCGTACTGGCGAGAGTCGGAATCGAGCTTT